>NZ_AQGQ01000033.1 GCF_000388115.1 Aeromonas molluscorum 848 | reverse complement strand
ATATCGAGCCGCAGGCTTGCTGGCTCAGCGGGCGACAGCGCTGGCAGCCAGTTCGGCCTTCTCCTGCTTGCTCAGGAAGGCAAGCTTGAGGCCATTTTCCTGGGCGGTGCGTATCTGACTGGTGGTGAGACCTGCCGCCGGGGCGGCCACCTCGTATTCGTGGCGCAACTCTATGCCTTCCACCGCCGGATCGTCGGTATTGAGGCAGGCGAGCACACCATGGTCCAGGAATTGATGGATAGGGTGACTCTGCAGGCTCTCGACCGTGCTGGTTTGCAGATTGGAGGTGAGGCAGGACTCGATGCCGATGCCATGCTCGACCAGATAGTCCATCAACTGGGGATCCTGCACCGCTTTGACCCCGTGGCCGATGCGAGTCGCACCAAGATCGCGGATTGCCTGCCACATGCTCTGGGGCCCCGCCGCCTCGCCGGCATGGACTGTGACGTGCAGGCCGGCATTGTGTACCCGGCGAAAATGTTCGGTGAACAGCTCGCCTGGGAAGCCCAGCTCGTCACCGGCCAGATCGATGGCGACCAGCTGGTTGCTGTGCGCCAGACAGGCTTCCAATTCGCGGCGGCACTGTTCGGTGCCAAAGGTTCGACTCATGATACCGATGAGCTTGGCTTTGACGCCAAAGTCGCGGCAGCCCGCCTGGACGCCGTCTATCACCGCCTCGACCACCCCTTGCGGATCCAGCTTGTGGGCCATGGCCATGTAAGCGGGGCTGAAGCGCAGTTCGGCGTAGTCGATACCTGCGTGCAGCAGGTCTTCGGCATTTTCGTAAGCGACCCGGCGACAGGCGTCATAATCTGCCAGCACGGCCACGCCCCAATCTAGCTTCTTCAGAAACGCGACCAGGCTGGGTTCGTTTTCGACTATCTGCACATGGGGGCGCAGCGCCTCCAGCTCAAAGGCGGGCAGAGCGATGTTGTGCTGACGGCCGAGCTCGAGGATGGTCTGGGCCCGGATGTTGCCGTCCAGGTGACGATGGAGGTCGGTCAGGGGGAGGGATCTGTCAATCATGAGGGGTGCCTTCTTCGAGCCGATGATAGAGAAGCTAGTCATTCTAGGCAGGGATGACAAAAAAGATACCCTGTTTGAAATCAAAGAGGGTCGAATTGCCGCCGGGGTGGCGAGGGCGTGATGGTAAGCGTTTTTCTGGCAAGTGGGGCGGTGCCGGTAAATCGCCAGTTTTCTGGCTGCCAGTGAGGCAAGCGGCAGGCATCTTGCCAGCGGCACCGGAAGCATCATTCACAGCCTTTCGATGTGTCGCCAAGAGCCAGTGTGGAGAGAGAAGAAAAACCCGGCCATCAGGGCCGGGGTTACTGTATGACAGTGAAAATCATCTGAGGAATGTAGTGATGCGACCTGAGGTGGGTTGAGCGGGTCGCAGGGGTTAACCCCGGTTCGGCGTGGTTTACCAGCGCCTTACAGCATGTCCGACATGCGCTCTTTCATCTCGGACTGCCACACACCGACTCGCATCTGACCGACATACGGTTGTTATTGCTGCATGTTAGCCAGATGCGAGGCAGCCATCTTCTTACAGCATGCCGGGGATGCTCTCTCTCATCTCGGACGACCAGACGCCGACTTGTACCTGACCAATGTGCTCTTTTTGCAGGAGCAGCATGGCAAGGCGTGATTGTCCGATCCCGCCGCCTATGGTCTGTGGCATGCGATCCGCCAGCAGATCCTGGTGCCACGCATAGCGCAGGCGATCTTCATCCCCTGTGATGGCGAGCTGGCGGCGCAGCGCCTCTGAGTCCACCCGGATCCCCATGGAGGAGATCTCGAAGCTGTCTTCCAGTACCGGGTTCCACACCAGGATGTCGCCGTTCAGTCCGGCAAGTCCCTGACCGAGACAGTTTTCGCTACTCCAGTCGTCATAGTCCGGGGCGCGTACATCATGGCGCTCCCCGTGGGAAAGTGCGCCGCCTATGCCCATCAGGAAGACGGCTCCCAGCTCCTTGGCGATGGCGCGCTCACGCCCCTTGGCATCCAGATCCGGATAGCGGGCCAGCAGCTCTTCGCTGTGCAGGAACTGGATTTCGCTCGGCAGGAAGGGGGTCAGTGCGTGTTCGGCGCAGACCGCACGCTCTGTGGCCTTGATGGCGGCCCAGATGCCGCGTACCGTTTCCTGCAAGTAAGCGAGATCCCGGCGCTCGCTGGGCATCACCTTCTCCCAGTCCCACTGATCCACATAGACGGAGTGGATGGGGCTGAGCCTGTCTTCGTCCGGGCGCAGGGCTTTCATGTGGGTGTAGATGCCTTCACCCGGCCCGAAGCTGAAGCGCCCCAGGGTCTGACGCTTCCATTTGGCGAGGGAGTGCACCACCTCATAGCTGTGCCCGGGTAGTGTCTTTACCTTGACCTGCACCGCATTCTCACAGCCGGAGAGGTTGTCCTGGGTGCCATCGCCGACCCGGCTCAGTATGGGGGCCTGCACCTCCATCAGGCCCAGTTGCTGGGCAAGCTGGCGGGAGAACATCTCTTTGACAAAGCTGATCTGCTGTTGGCTGCGAATGTAGTGCTGCTTCATTGTGGTTTCCTGTCTCTAACTGCCTCGATGTATAGCGATTCTTCAACAGAAGCAACCATTGATTCAATATTCGTTAATGAAAATACCATTTATCCATTTTTATCATCAAAATAAGTGCTAGTTTAATGAGATATCGACAATGAGAGAGCAAAAAAGTGCCAGAAAATTATCGGATCGATAATCTCGATCAAGCCATCCTCACCGCCCTGATGGAGAATGCCCGCATTCCCTACGCCGAGCTGGCCAAGCAGCTTGTCGTCAGCCCCGGCACCATACATGTGCGGGTAGAGAAGATGAAACAGGCGGGGATCATCGAGGGTACCCGGGTGCAGGTCAATGCCAAGCGGCTCGGCTATGACGTCTGCTGTTTCATCGGCATCAATCTCAAGAGTGCCAAGGACTATCCCTCGGCCCTGGCCAGATTGCAGGCCCTGGATGAGGTGGTTGAAGCCTATTACACCACCGGCAACTACAGCATTTTCATCAAGGTGATGACCCGTTCCATCGATGAGTTGCAGACGGTACTGATCCACAAGATCCAGACCATAGACGAGATCCAGTCCACTGAGACGCTCATTTCGCTGCAAAACCCGATCCTGCGAGATGTGAAGCCTTGAGTGGCGCACCAAGGGGCGGGCTGATGTAGCGGCTAATGCTCAGGGCTCGAGATAGGGAATGCCGTACTTGGCGAACAGTGCCTGGAGTCTGCCATCCTGCTTCATGTGCAGCAGTTCGGCATCATAGGCGGCCATCAGGGCCGGGGTCTGTCCATCGGCCCGTGCTTTGCACCAGACATGGTAGTAGGGGCTGCTCTTGAGTGGCTGAGGCAGGTAGTCGAGCTTCTCTTCCAGATGCTCTTCCCTCATCTGGCCGAAGGCGGTGACCAGTGACATGGGCACCAGATCGATCCGGCCGGCAACCAGTTTGCGCAACTGCAGCTGGTTGAGAGGGATCTCCTGAAAGCGGTAGCCAGGATCCTGCTCGGCCGCGCTGAGTTCGGGGGTATAGGCATAATCCTTGGTGATACCAATGCGCCAGGGTTTGAGATCGCTCAAGGCCTGATAGTGGATGCGCGCCTTATCCTGTTTGCGCACGAAGAAGTGCCAGCTGTGGCGGATGTGGGCCTGCTTGGGGTAGAGCAGATAGCTGTCTCGCTCCGCTTTGTAGGAGAGGCTCATCAAGAGATCATACTCACCCATCTTGGCGTTGCGGGTGAGCCGGGCCCCTGAATCGGTCAGCTCGATGCGAATGGGCACCTTGAGGGTGGTGAAGATCTCGGTCAGCAGCTCGACATCCATGCCAGCCGGTGTTTGCCGTTCATCCAGATATTTGAGCGGTGGCTCCAGCATGCCGCCAATGATCAGCGTCTTGGCGGGCAGGGTGAACGACAGTAGTAGGCATAACAGAGGCAAGGTCCGCAATCTGCTTCTCCAGAAGCCATCTATGGCGGTGTATTGACCGCGGTTGTCCAACAGAAGATCGACCGTCCCTGGTCAATCCTGACATCAGGGATTCTCCCTGCCTAGGTTTGCTGGCAGCCCTTGAGCTGCTGGTTGAGGGCCTGCATCACCTGACGGCGACTGATGATGCCGATCACCTTGCCCTGTTCAACCACAGGATAAATGCGTGGCTTGGCTCCCGTCATCTGGCGGGCGAGATCCAGGATGCTCTCATCCGGTCCTATAGACAGTGGCGTCTTGCTCATCATGTCCTGTACTTGAGTGCGGGTATCGCAATGGTAAGTGCCCGTCAACAGGCTGGGGATACAGTCCTGCTCGGACAAGAAACCAACCAGTTGCTGCTTGTCATCCAGCACCGGCAGGCCGCTCAGTCCCGAGGCGTGCAGACTGTCGAGGGCTGCGGCCAACCCTTGTTGTGGTTTCAGGGAATGGCTCAGGCGGCTCAGGTGATCGCGTACTTGTAACATATTGATTGCTCCACGGTTCTGGTTGGCTTCACTATGAGTGTGTCGCCACGATGACGCCAATGGGTGGTGTCGCAAGGATTGATAGACAATACCATTGGCGATGAATGCAATATGCGATCGGTTGGGCAATTTTTTGACAAGCTCGACACAAGTCTGGCCTGTGTATGGGGGGAGAGATTATGCGTGCCTTGGTGACTGGCGTGGGCCGACGACTCGGCTTTTATCTGTGTGAACAGCTGGTGGCCGCCGGCTGGCAGGTGACGGGACAATATCGCTCGACACGCCCCGAGCTGGAGAGATTACGTTCGCTCGGGGTCGAGCTGATCCAGGCCGATTTCACCCGGCCCAATGAGGTGGCTGCTCTGGCTGCCGGGCTGGTGGATTGCCCGGATCTGGGACTCATCATCCACAACGCCTCGGCGTTCGAGCCGTTGGCCGAAGACGTTGCCGCTCGGCTGGCCCAGTTCGATCGCTTCTATCAGGTGCACATGGCGGCGCCTTTCGCGCTCAATCAGGCGCTGGCGCCCCGCTTGGCCGGCAACGACAACGCCAGCATCATCCAGATCACCGATATCTACATTCATGCGCCACCCCCACAGTTTGCCAGCTATGTGGCGACCAAGGCGGGGGCTCACTCTCTGGCCATGAGCCTGGCCCGGGAGCTGGCGCCAGCGGTGCGGGTCAATACCATAGAGCCAGGCCCCATACTTTTTCTCGATGAACATGATGAGGTCTGGCGCGAGCAGGTGCTGGCCAAGACACCTCTGGCACGGGAAGGCGGGCTGGAGCCTATCTGGCAGGCGGTGCAACTACTGCTGAGCAACACCTATATGACGGGGGCGAGCATCAAGGTGGATGGTGGCCGCTCCCTGGCCCGTCTCTGACTCCTGACTGAGGTAGACGGGGCTCTGACCCAGGCGCAGACCCCAGGGGGTGAGCGCTACTTTTTGCACATTCACAGCCTGCTCGCCGTAGAGTTCCGCCAGCAGATCCTGGAGATAGGCATCGACTTCTGCAGTGTGGAAGTCGTCATCTTCACGCACCGCCAGTATGTCGATGTCCAGGGGCCTGTCATGCACTTTGCACAAGGGATCGTTGCGATCCCTGCCATGGGCCTGCTCCATGGCAACAAACTCCGTCTTCAGGCTCTGGGGAGTGGCGTCGCTCTCGATCACGAACAGGCAATTGAGGAAGTCATGGCATGAATGCATGCCCACGGGTTTGGTCTGGATCACCGAACTCAGCTGCAGGCGCCGAAAGCGTGCCAGCAGTTCACCGAGCGCTTGGCCGACATGGTGATCAGGCTCGAGATTGGATCCTATGCTACACAGATAGAACATGCCGCTATTCCTTGCGTTAGGGCTCATCTGAAAGGGTTACTTGGCTCACGTTAATCTCCTTAACTATGCATTAACATCGGCCAAGTATGTTGTGATCGGGCTCTGATTGAGCAACTAAGGAGGGATTATGAGTATAGAAATGAAGTGGGCTTTGCTGACGGCGGCCGGTGCTCTGGCCATGGTGTTTGTCATCAGCACTATCGCTATCGTGTCCGCCTGAGCGGGTCAGAGACTGTCAAACCGGCCACTGGGCCGGTTTTGTTTTTTGCGCGACTGCGGATATGCTTGCCGACCCAATGCTGAGCTGAGAGTACAAGATGACACGGGTAAGACCGCGCTCACTGTTACAAGTCGTCCTGATGGGCTTTGTGCTGGTGCTGATGCCCCTTGGCGGCATGATCTGGCATGACAGCCGCGCCCTCGAGCATCTGAGCCAGCTCACCAGCGAGGAGATGGAGCGGGCGGTCCGCGATACCCGGCGTGCTACCTTGCTCAGCAACCTGGCGGTCGATCTCGAGCGCACCCTGCGCCGCTATGCCGTGCTGGGAGATAACCGCATTCTTGCCAGCTATCAGCAGCAACTGACCCACTACCGTGAGCTGCTTGCCGAACATCAAACATCTATCCCCAATGCCCCTGTCTATGGTCAGCTGGGAGATCTGCTCGGCTGGCTAGACAGTCTGCAGGATCTGACCCGGGCCAAGGTCGAGTCGACCAGCATTCGCTTCGAAGAGCTCGATCTGGCCAGCACTGAGCTGGAGATGGCGACCCGCAGCCAGGTGGATGAGCACCTGCTCAAGGTGCGGCTCGTCATCGATGAACTGATGAAGGAGATCTGGTGGGTCAGCGGCCTGGTTGCCGTATTGAGTCTTTTGTTGATCCTGCTGTTCACTTATCTGATCATTCACCCCGTACGTCAGATAGAGTCGCGCATTCTCAGCCTGGGTGCTGGCATAGAGCCGGATCAGAAGCCGGTGGACGGCCCGGCCGAGCTGGTGCTGCTGGGGGAGCGCATCCTCTGGTTGCACGACAAGTTGAAGGAGCTTGAGCAGCAGAAATATCAGTTCCTGCGCCATGTTTCCCACGAACTCAAGACGCCGCTGGCGGTGCTGCGGGAGGGGGCGGACCTGCTCTCGGAACAGCTGGTGGGGCCGCTCAACCCGGATCAGCAGGAGATCTGCCTGATGCTGGAGCAGAACAGCCGCCGCCTGCAGACCCTGATCGAGCGACTGCTCGACTTTAACCGTTTGAGTCAGCAAGAGGAGTTTGAGCGGGTGCCGGTGGCGCTCAGGCCGCTGCTGACGGAGCTGTGTGCCGAGTACCGACTCGCGATCGAGTCGAAAGAGGTC
Organism: Aeromonas molluscorum 848; assembly: GCF_000388115.1. Taxonomy (GTDB): domain Bacteria; phylum Pseudomonadota; class Gammaproteobacteria; order Enterobacterales; family Aeromonadaceae; genus Aeromonas; species Aeromonas molluscorum. The sequence goes on along the minus strand of NZ_AQGQ01000033.1, from coordinate 21,173 downwards.
AAGGTTCATCTGCCCGAGACAGATCTTGTCTTGCAGACTGATCCCTACCGGTTGCGGCTGATCGTCGATAATCTTTTCTCCAACGCGGTCAGCTATGGTGCCCAAGGGGGCCAGATCTGGATCCGCTATGGCCAAGGCGAACAAGAGAGCTGGCTGGAGGTGGCCAATGAGGGCCACACCATTCCTCAGGACGAGCGTGAACGCATTTTCGAACCCTTCGAGCAGGGCAGCATCGCTCGGCAGGGATTGTTGAAAGGGTCTGGCATGGGGCTATCCATCGCCCGTGAGTCTGCCATCAGCCTCGGCGGCGAGCTGAGCCTGGTGGACGATGCCCAGGCCCCTGTCTGTTTCCGGTTGACGTTGAAGTGATACCTATGATCAAACCACTGATTTTCCCCGCCTTTCTGGCGACTATTTTGACAGGCTGCGGCCTGATACCGCACCAGGAACCCTCTTCGGTGACTGACGTTGAGTTGGCGCAGCGGATGGAATTTGCCAATAAAGAGATGCAGGTGCGCCTGCAGTATTCTGACTGGCTATTGGCCAGTCAGCCCCAGCAACGGGAACAAGAGCGCGATCGTTTGAAGGGCCAACCCGACCTGGAGAGCCGGGTCAGCCTGGCCATGGTCAACAGCCACCCGGCCGAATCAGTGGCGAGCCGTCGTGGCGGGCTCGATGCCCTCAAGGCGTTGCAACCCGAACTTGGCCTGGATGCCCAGGCGTTCCTGCGCAGTTGGATAGCCCTGGGGGAGCAACTGCTGGAACGGGACGGCCGCCGCGATGACCAGAGTCAGGAAGTGCAGCGGCTCAAGCGCCAGATAGAGCAGTTATCCGCCATCGATGAACAGCTCAACAGACGCAAGTATCAAGAGACGGGCGGGACCCGGCCATGAGCCGTATCCTGCTGGTTGATGATGACATCAGCCTGCTCAAACTGATGAGTATGCGGTTGCGCAGCCAGGGCTATGAGGTGGATACCGCCGATAGCGCCGAGGCGGCTCTCAACCGGCTGCGCCAGCAACGGGCCGATCTGGTGCTGAGCGATCTGCGCATGGGGGGAATGGACGGTCTGGCGCTGTTCGAGAAGATCCAGGCCCAGTGGCTCGGCATGCCCGTTATCATCATGACGGCACACGGCACCATCCCCGATGCCATCCAGGCGACCCGCTCCGGCGTTTTCAGTTTCCTCACCAAGCCCATCGACAAGGATGAGCTGCTGAGCACGATCGAACACGCATTGAGTCTGACCAGACCCAAGCAGAAGCGGGAGTGGCAATCCCAGATCCTGACCCGCAATCCGCAGATGGAGCAGATCCTGATCCAGGCCAGCACCATTGCCACCATGGAGGTGCCCGTCCTGATCCTGGGCCCCTCAGGTTCCGGCAAAGGGTTGATGGCGAAAACCCTGCACCAGGCCAGCGCCAGGCGCGATCAGCCGCTCTATATCATCAACTGTGCGGCGCTTTCCTGGGAGGCGCTGGATCAGGAGTTGTTCGGGGAGGATGGCCGTAGCGGCATATTCGCCCAGGCCAAGGGAGCGACCCTGTTTCTCGACGAGATAGGCAATCTGTCGGCCTCGCTGCAGGCCAAATTGCTGCAAGTGTTGCAGGAGTACGGCCAGGGAGCGGCTGAGGTGCGGGTATTGAGTGCCAGCCATCAGGATCTGGTGGCGGCCATGGATGAGGGGCGGTTTCGGGAAGATCTCTTTTATCGCCTCAATGTGGCCAATATCACCTTGCCTCCCCTGTGCGCCCGCAGCGAAGACATCCCCCTGCTGGCCCGCCAGGCTCTGGATGGTTACAAGGCCCGCCACTCCGACTGTCTGGCGATGGGGTTCTCCCCCGAGGCGCTGGCCATGCTGGCGAGTGCGGCCTGGCCCGGCAACGTGCGTCAGCTCTCCAGTTTGGTGGAGCAGCTGGCGAGTCTGTGCAGCAGCCCGGTGATCGGTGTTGTCATGGTGGAGTCTGCCTTGAGCGGCAGCAGTGGCGGTATCCCCTCCTTCAACGAGGCGCGCGCCGAGTTCGAGAGGGAGTACCTGATCCGTCTGCTACGTACCACAGAGGGCAACGTCACCCTGGCCGCCAACATGGCGGGTCGCAACCGTACCGATTTTTACAAACTGCTCAATCGCCACGCCATAGAGGCGGCCAATTTCAAACCCAAGAGCTAGCGAGGCAAGGGGCCTTGACCCCCAGTGGCGCGGCTCAATTGGCGGTGTTGAGCCGCGGGCAGAACCATTGGCCGAAGGGCTATTCAGCCAGCGGAGCATGGGATCAGGTTGAAGAGCTTATCTTGGCGCCAGCCTTTGCCACGGGGCGGCTGCGGGCCGAGAGCCAGAGGCCGCTCGCCTTCATCAGGTAACCAAAGAGGGCGCCGATGACGAGAGAGGGCAGGATCAGCCGCCACTCCCCCGCCGCACCAAAAGCGGCGCAGCAGCCTGCAAAAGTACCGGGAATATAAGAGAGCCAGTGCTGCTTGGCTTGCATGCACATCAGGGTGGCGACGACCCCTGTCATCAGATAGCCCGCCATGCCGGCGCCCCACCACGACTCCCCATGGATCAACAACAGGCCCCACAACATGCCGCTGGCATTGCAGAGCAGGGTCTGGCCCAGGGACCGCAGGCCTCCCTGGGAGGCAAAGTAGCTGGTACAGCCGAGAAAACCGACCCAGGATATCAAGCCCAGGGCCACGGCTAGCCAGCCCCAAAGAGCAGATAGGATGCCGGTGGTAAGGGCAATGGCGATCAGTGGAGACATGGCGACAGACCCCTGTATGAGTGGAAAGGGCGGGAGGATACCCCTGCGCAAAGACGCGGCAAGTTGGTGCTAAAGGCGATGTGATCGCCATCACATTATGTGGGGCGGGAATACGCTTGCGCTCGCGAAAAGTGCACTGGCCCCCCTCGGGGAACGGCACCATAGTGATGGGCCCGGTCGCATCGAGGGAGTGCGCATCATGTCGCCCAGCATAGCATCCAGGTTCCCCTGCTGATTTTCATCATGCTGTTTCTGGTTGGCGCCCTGTGCAGGGCGTAGCCCTATGAGCAATAGAGCCGCGACCTGTTCCTCCAAATGGCATTTTTTTGGCTGAAGATGAAATGGATCCTGATCCGGTGCGGTCTTATCGTTAACACCATATTCTGTGCGGGAGCCTTCCATGCTGATCAAGTCCTCTTCTTCCCATCACCCGACCGAGAGTGACCTCACCCCCGAAGCCGTTTACCAGGACAGGCGCCTGATCCTCAAGGGGCTGGGTTTGGGCGCCGCGGGGCTGGGAGCCAGTCTGGCGTTCCCGGCTCAGGCCAGTTTGCTCGATCTCTTCAAGGAGAAGACGCCTGCGGTGGCGGAAGGTAAGCCTCTCAACGTGACGCCGGCGGCGCGCCCAGAGGGTCTGGTATTGACGCCCTATGACAAGGCGACCACGCACAACAACTTCTATGAGCTGGGGACTGACAAGGGGGATCCTGCTCGCAATGCCCACTATCTCAAGCCGGAGCCCTGGACGCTCAAGGTCGGTGGTGAGGTAGATAAGCCTTTCACCCTGGATGTCTGGGACATGATCAACAAGGGGCCTCTTGAGGAGCGTATCTACCGGCTGCGCTGTGTCGAGGCCTGGTCCATGGTGCTGCCCTGGACCGGCATCTCTTTGGCCGACCTCATCAAGCAGGCAGCCCCCAACAGCCGCGCCAAGTTTGTTGCATTCGAGACTCTTTATGATCCCCAGCAGTTGCCGGGACAGGGCTCTTCGTTGGGGGGCGGCATAGATTATCCCTATGTGGAGGGGCTGCGCATCGATGAAGCCATGCACCCGCTCGCCTTCCTGGCGGTCGGTCTCTATGGCAAGACGCTGCCGGGTCAGAATGGCGCCCCCATTCGGCTGGTGGTGCCCTGGAAGTACGGCTTCAAGAGCATCAAGAGCATCGTCTCCATCAAGCTGGTGGAGGAGATGCCGCCGACTACCTGGAACCTGCTGGCCTCCAACGAATATGGCTTCTATGCCAACGTCAATCCTCAGGTCGATCACCCGCGCTGGAGTCAGGCCAGCGAACGTTTCATCGGTGAGGGCGGCATCTTCGGGGCCAAGCGGCAGCCGACGCTGATGTTCAACGGCTATGGGGAGGAGGTGGCCAACCTCTATCAGGGCATGGATCTGCGCAAATGGTACTGAGCCTCATGCCCTCAAAGGCCTGCGGGCCAGGTTCTTTCAATGATGGAGGCTCATCCCTATGACCTTGAGGATCACCAATACCCAGGCAAACCGGCTGCGCTGGCTGGTACACATTATCGCGTTTGCCTTCCTGCTCTGGCTCGGTTATGCCGTACCCGCAGGCCTGCTCGGTGGCGATCCTGTGCAGGGGCTGACCCATTATCTTGGCAAGGGTGCCCTGCATCTGCTGCTGCTGACCCTGCTGGTGTCACCTTTGGCCAAGCGCTTCCGGCTGGGGCAGCTGATGGGGCTGCGCCGTCCCCTCGGCCTCTGGTGCTTCACTTGGGCGCTGTTGCATTTCATGGTCTGGTTGGGACTGGATCTTCAGTTCGACTGGCGACTGATAGGGGGCGAGCTGGTCAAGCGCAGTTACATAGTGGTGGGGGCCATCGCCCTGCTGCTGTTGCTGGCGCTCAGCATCAGCTCCATCCCGCGACTGCTGCGCGCCATGGGGCCTGGTTGGCAGAAGTTGCACAACTGGATTTATGCGGTGGCTCTGCTGGTGCCCGTGCATTACTGGTGGTCGGTCAAGAGTGGCTGGGTCGAGCCCGCCATCTATCTCTTGGTGGCGCTGACACTGCTTTGGCCGAGACGAGATAAGCTGCTTAAACCCTGGCGGGCTCGCCGGGGCCCTGACGGCCGCGCAAAGGCGCGAGACAAGTTGAATGCAAAAGAGGCCTGATGGCCTCTTTTTTATGGTGCCACTTTCGCTTGTGGCGCCCGGTTGCTACTCCCGCTCCTGGCTGAGCAGTTTGCCGCTATGGGCATCCACGACCAGATGTACCCGGTGTTGCTCCTTGTCCAGGGTATCGACCTCAAAACGGTCTGCATTGAGCTCCACTTCCCGGATATCGTGATACCCTTGCGCCACTAGCAGCCGTATGAGTTCGGCCATCTCGAGCCGTGTTTGCGCCGCCCCCGCCCAGAGCGGAGACAGGCTGGCCAGCAGGCCGCAGATAGGCAGAAAAGTGCGCGGGATCATATTCATTCCGGATTCATGGCTGGCAGACTATAACCGCAATTATGTTAGGTTTCTGGAGATGAATCACCCATGAATAGAGCCCTGGGTCTGTTTGCCCTGTTGCTGCCTCTGCTTGCCCATGGTGAGCCGAGTGAGGCACAGCTGCAGCAGGCGGTCAGCGAGGGACGGGTGAAACCCTTCCATGAAGTGATGGCCGTCGCGGCCCACTTGCCGGGGCGGGTATTGCGGGTCGATTTGACCGAGCAGGAGGGAGTCTGGCTCTACGAACTCAAGTTGATCGACCACGAAAATAGCGTCATCAAGGTCGGTTATCGCGCCGATAATCTGGAAATGGTGTGGCTCAAGGGCCATCATCTCGAACATCTCTTTATTCCACCGGCCCCAGAAGCCGAGTGATCTTGCCCTCTTTTATTGGACCCATTGATGCGCATTCTGATCGTTGAAGATGAAAAGACCCTGGCCAACCAATTGGCCGAGCAACTGCGACAGTCCGGCTTTGTGACCGACCTTTGCCACGATGGCAACGAGGCGGGCTTTCTTGGGGAAACTGAGCCCTATGACGCCATCATTCTGGATCTCGGTCTGCCGGGCCGTGATGGGCTGAGCATCCTCAAGGAGTGGCGCAGCAAGGAGGTGGTGACCCCGGTGCTGGTGCTGACCGCCCGCGGCCAGCTCCATGAGAAGATAGAAGGACTCAACGCCGGGGCCGATGACTACCTCACCAAGCCATTCCAGGTCGCCGAGCTGGTGGCCCGGGTGCATGCCCTGGTGCGCCGCGCCGCAGGCAATGCCAGTTCCATCCTGGAGATCGGTGGCGTGCGGCTGGACATGGCCGCTTCCCAAGTCTGGTATGAGGGCACGCCCATCAAGCTGACGGCCCATGAGTTCCGGGTGCTCGGTTACTTGATGCAACATAAGGGCAAGGTGGTATCGCGCAGCGAACTGATCGATCACATCTATGCCCAGGACTTTGACCGCGACTCCAATACGGTCGAGGTCTTTATCGGCCGCATCCGCAAGAAGACTCATGCCGACTTGATTGAAACGGTGCGCGGACTCGGTTACCGGATCAACGAATGATGCCTGTGCAGGCACGGCCTTCATGGCTGAGTTCCTTCACCGGAAGGGGGAGGGCATGAGACTGGTACGTACTCTGCGAGGCAGGCTGGTGGTCATCGCCCTCATCTGGTGCGGGCTTTTCCTCTCTGCTACCGGCTTTAGCCTGCAGACCATGATGCGCAACTACTGGCAGGAAGCCGAAGCCGACAGCCTGAGGTTGCAACTCTACGATCTGCTGGGGAGGATTGAGGTGCAGCAAGGTGGCCTGCCTGCCGTCACCGAACCCATGGCGGATCCCCGCTACCGGCAGCCCTATTCGGGCTATTACTGGCAGTTGGAGCTGGGGGAGCAGATCGTCAGTCGTTCCCGCTCCCTTTGGGATGCCAACCTCAAGAGCCACCATCTCAAGTCTGCATTTGGCGATCCGGACCTCTTTCTCGGCAAGGGCCCCAATCAGGAGCCACTGCTGATCATGACCCGCAACGTGCTGCTGCCGGGCTCCGACAAGGTATTTACCCTGGTGATGGCCAAGGACAGCACAGCGTTGACCCAGACGCTGCATAAGACCCGAATAGGCCTCTTTCTCGGCCTGGGATTTGCCGCTGCCGGTTTGCTGCTCGGTTTTGCCTTCCAGATAGTTTATGGTTTGCGCCCGCTGCACTTGCTGCGCCGTGAGCTGGTGCGGGTGCATCAGGGTCATCAGGAGGGATTCAGGCAGCGTTATCCCCTGGAGATCCAGCCCCTGGTCGAAGACATCAACCGCTTGCTGCACCACTATGGCGAGCTGCTGCAGCGAGCCAGGGCCCATACTGGCAACCTGGCCCACGCCCTCAAGACGCCGCTCAGCATCATGCGCAACCAGCTTGCCCAGTTGCCTGCGGAAGAGCAGGCGGGCATTCAGGAGCAACTTGACCAGATCCAGCGCCATATCGACTATCACCTCGGCAAGGCGCGGGTGACCGGGGCTTCCAAGGTGCTGGGGGTCTCTACCCCGGTGCGTGCCCGGGTGGAATATATCTGCCGTGCCTTCTCTCGCCTCTACCCGGGGCGCACCCTAGATTTGCAGGTGCCTGCCAATTTGGCGGTGGGAGTAGAAGAGCAGGATTTCGATGAGATGGTCGGCAACCTGCTGGAGAACGCCTACAAGTGGTCGGCGGGGCAGTTGCGGGTTTCCAGCGCCGAGCTGGGAGGCTGGATCAGCCTGCGCATCGAGGACGATGGTCCCGGCATGACAGAGGATCAGATAACCCGCGCCGTGCTGCGCGGGGTGCGGCTGGACGAGAAGGTGCCCGGCTCCGGGCTCGGCCTCAATATAGTGTCCGACCTGGCAGAGGCCTATCGTGGCAGCCTCATCATGGGGCGTGCCGAGCTGGGAGGCCTGGCGGCCTCCCTCTCACTGCCCAAGGTGGCGCGAGTAGATGGCTAGCCGCGCCGCCATCTAGCACTTCACGGGTTTATCCCCATTATCCATGCCCGATACGGACCCTGCTCGGTGGCGAGAGGGGCGGGTCGGGCTTACTATGTGGCATCCGTTGACGCCTGAGGAAGAGATTCATGACCGACGATCCATGGGCATTGTGCCATCTTGATGATTCGTTCGATGCCTCGTTGCTGGGCAGGAAGGGAGCCCAGATCCAGTGGTTTGAAGATAGGGAGCACCTGATAGAGTTCCTGCTGGAGGACTTTATCGACCTGCTGGCCGATGTGGGCGAGCTGGAGGAGGATCAGACCGAGAGCGCCCGTGAGCGCTTCACCTTGTTGGTGGAGCAGAACCCCGACAACCGGGGTCTGATAGATGCCATCAACGATCTGGCCAGCGGCCTGCGCCGCATCGCCTGGCTGGGCCCCCTCTCCGAGCTGGCCGAGATAAGCGACGAGTTCGCAAACGGGCTGCGTGCCTTCTTCTGGACCCAGTATGATGGCGACGAGGATGACCCCGAGGCCTGGGTGCAGGAAGAGCTCTGGCCCCAGCTGGTGGAATGCGCAGAAGAGTACATGGTCGAAGGGGACTTCTAAATCCCATCTGGCCAAGTCTCTGGCCCCAGCTGGTGGAATGCGCAGAAGAGTGCATGGTGGAAGGGGGGCTTCTCAGTCCCATCTGGCCAAGTCTCTGGCCCCAGCTGGTGGAGTGTGCGGAAGAGTGCATGGTGGAAGGGGGCTTCTAACTTCCTCTGCTATCGCAATGGAAAACGGCGCCTCGATGGCGCCGTTTTAGTGACTGAACCCAGGGCTCAGGCGTTGGTGGGCACGGCATGGGCCGTATTGGTCGGCGCCGCCCCCTTGAACTTCTCTATCTGCAGCTGTGCCATGTGGCCGCAGTTGCCCTGGGCCAGGCTCGATGACCCTTCATCGAAGGTAAGGCAGTTGACGTTGCCATTCTTGCACAGGGCCCCGGCCTTGCCCGGCTCGGCGGGATCGAACCAGGCGCCTTCGCAGATGCGCACCACCCCGGGACGCACGTCCTTGGAGAGCAGGGCGCCCACCAATATCTGACCACGACTGTTGAAGGCGCGGACCAGGTCGCCATCCGCGATGCCCCGGGCCTTGGCATCGTCCGGATGAATCATGATGGCTTCCCGATCGGCCACCGCGAACTTCTCGCGCAGGGGCGTGTTGTCGAGCTGGGAGTGCAGGCGCTGGGTAGGGTGCGAGGTGTTGAGTGACAGAGGATACTGGGTGGCCTCCACCCCTTGTTTCCACTCCTTGGGTTCGAACCACTTGGGATGACCCGCGCAGTCGGCATACCCCATCTTGTCGATGGTATTGGAGAAGATCTCTATCTTGCCTGACGGGGTTCCCAGGGGGTTGAGCAGCGGGTTCTCGCGAAAATCGGCATGACGGATCCACTGCTTGTTCGCCTCGGGCACGGGGAAGCGCACATAGTTGTTCGACTCCCAGAACATGGTAAACGGCGGCAGTGCCACTTTGGCGCCCCGGGCCTGGGCGGCCATGGCGTCATACATCTGCTTGAGCCAGAGGATCTCGTCCTTGCCTTCGGTGTATGCCTCTTCCAATCCCAGCTTGGCGGCGACGGCACGGAAGATGTCAAAATCGTTGCGGGCCTCATGCTGGGGTGGGACGCACTGGTGCATGGGAAAGACATAACGCTGGGAATAATCGCCCCCCATCTCCAGATCGTTGCGCTCGTAGCTGGTGGTGACCGGCAGCACTATGTCGGCGTGCTTGGCGGTCGCTGTCCAGTAGGGTTCGTGCACTATGACCGTCTGGGGCTTGCGCCAGGCCTGCAGCAGGTTGTTGGTATCCTGATGGTGATGGAAGGGGTTGCCGCCCGCCACATAGACCAGCTTGATGTCGGGGTAGGTGACCTTGCGACCGTTGAAGTCGATGGTCTTGCCCGGATTGGCCAGGCAGTCGGCGATGCGGGCAACCGGGATGGGCGCCGGACTGTTTTTGGGGGCTTCTCCGGCGGAGATGCCGGACAGTATGCCGCCTTTGGCCGTCGGACTGCCGCCGGAAGAGTAGTGGTAACTGAAACCATAGCCGCCGCCGGGCAGGCCAATCTGGCCCAGCATGGCGGCCAGGGTGACCAGCATCCAGTTCGGCTGCTCGCCGTGGTGTTGGCGCTGCATGCCCCAGCCCGCCATGATCATGGTGCGCTTGGATGCCATGTCCATGGCGAGCTGGGTGATCTGCTTGGCCTCGACCCCGCAAATCCCCGCCGCCCATTCGGCGCTCTTGGCTTGACCGTCCGTCTTGCCGAGCAGGTAGTCGAGGAACTTGTCAAAGCCACTGCTGTAGCGATCCAGGAAGGCCTGATCGTGCTTCTTGGCGCTGTAGAGGCTGTGAGCCACCCCCAGCATCATGGCCACATCTGTGTAGGCGTTGGGAGCCAGCCACTCGGCATCGAGCAGCTTGGCCGTCTCGTTGTAGACGGGGTCTATGCTGATGACCCGGGTGCCCTTCTCCTTGAGCGCCTTGAAGCCAGCCTGCCCCTCGTGATCCGGCATGTTCCAGCTGTTCTTGAGGGTGACCTGGGCATTGACGCCCCAGAGCACCACCAGTTCGGCATGTTCGACCACGTTGGGCCAGGCGGTCTGCTGTTCGTACACCTCGATGGAGCCCATGACGTGGGACATGATCACCTGGGCCGCCCCCGTGGAGTAGTCGCCAGCATAGCCGGTGAAGCCGCCAGAAAGGTTCATCAGCCGGTGCAGCAGGGTGCGGCTGTTGTGGAACAGACCCACGCTCTTCCAGCCATAGGATCCGGCATGGATGGCCTGGGGGCCAAAGTCGCTCTGTACCCGCTTGATCTCGCCTGCCACCAGTTCGATGGCCTTGTCCCAGCTCACCTTGACCCACTCATCGGCGCCGCGCAGCTCGGGACTGGCCCCTGGGCCGTGTTCGAGCCAGCTCTTGCGCACCATGGGGGATTTGATGCGGTTCTTGGCATGGACCTGATAGGGGGCCATGTCGATCAGCTCGTTGGGGGCAGGGTCATCGGCCACCGGCTGGACCCTTACCATGCGGCCATCTTCGACGATGGCTTCGAAGGCGCCCCAGTGGGCCCCGGTCAATATGCCTTTCTGGGCCGGCACCAGGGTAGTGAACTGCTCGAGCGCCGTGCTGATGGCGCTGGCCAGCGCGCTCTTGGGAAAGAGACCGCCGAGCAGAGGCAGGGCGGCGCAGGCCCCCAGGCCCTTGAGCAGGCGACGGCGGGACAGGTTCGCGGTTGTATCGTTGAAAAGAGTCATAACAATTCCTTAGTGTCCTGCCTTAGAGGGCCGAATTCATGTCACTGGCATGCTTTTGCACGTATTGGGTCAGCATGCGTGCCTGCTCGGGAGTGAGGGAGGTCCGAGGTTCCATGCCTTTGATGACGCCGATCCACTGGTTCGCGTTGAAGTGATCGAGCGCGGTCAGACCGTGGCAGCCGGTGCAGTTGTTGGACATCAGGGTGGAGGCGTATTGCCACAATTTGTCCTGGTCGCCGATGAGCTGGCTCTGGTCGACCCAGGCGGTCAGCTTGACCTTGTGCCAGGTGAGGTTGGTGCTGGCATCGGTTTCGCTCTCCCCGGTGACCAGTTTCTGCTTGGCCTCATCGCCGAGCAGTGCGCTCAGAATGCGCTTGCCGGGAGCTGCGTAGAAGACGTCGGCGACGCCATCTTGCTGCCAGCCGGCGATCTCGACCTGGGCACGCCCATTGTCATTAGCGAGGATCTGCACCTGGGTCGAGGGCATCAGGTTGCCCTGATTGGCGTCTGTTTTGGCATCCATGAACAGCGGCGTGGTGGCGATGGCGTAGCGGGTGGTGACGTTGCCCGGCGTCTTGGCGGCGGCCTGAGCCAGCTCGCTTGCCCCGGCGGCGGCCAGGCCGCTCATATCCGGCATGATGTGTGCCACGCCTCTGTGGCAGTCGATGCAGGTCTGCCCTTCCTTGATGGCGACCGGGTGTTCGGCACGGGCGTTGGGGCGTTGGGCCAGAATATCCATGGCCTCATAGCTGTGGCAGCTGCGGCAGGTCGCCGAATCGTTGGCTTTCAGATCGTCCCAGACGTGTTGGGCCATCAGCAACTTGCGCTCCTGATATTTCTCCGGGGTATCCAGAGTGCCGATCGCCTCGTGATAGATGTCTTTCACGGCGCGGATCTTGGTCCACAGGTAGGAGGTGGGATCCCCGGGGATGTGGCAGTCGGCGCACTCGGCGCGTATGCCCTTGGGATTCTGGAAGTGGATGCTGCCCTGGTACTCGGCCAGCGGCGTCTGCATCGAGTGGCAGGAGACGCAGAATTCGGTCGAGCTGGTCTTGTGCAAAATGGTGGCCGTGACGCCCAGTGCCGCGACGCCCAGCAAGGCCCCGAGCAGCAGGAGCCAGAACCAGGTTTTCTTGAGAAGAGATCCAAGCATGGTGGCAGTTCCTAGGTTAATAATACCCATATGGTAGTAGTTGACGTCTAGTCAAAGCTTGACGCTCATCATTGCAAGATCCAAAAAGTCGTTATTATTCCGTTTCTTAATTCATAGCATAAAAGAATTGTGAATTTGTTTCACGAATGAGTCCTGCTCGCTTTTCGTCTATCGGAACCCTGCTGCGAACAGGTGCCGAATGTTTGTGCAACAGTCGTTTGGGGCGCTGTATTGGTGAGCCGCAATCTCTAGCAGCCTAGCCCAGAGAGATGTGGATTTCTGCTGGAAGAGGGTGTTGAGGTCAGATGCGGCCGGACTTGGGCTTTGTCGACTGACTGGGTATACTGGCTACATATACAGTATTCAGGTGTGTCAGCCATGCGACTCTTCATCGCGGAAAAACCCAGCCTGGGGCGTGCCATCGCCGATGTGCTGCCCAAACCTCACAAGAAGGGGGAGGGCTACATCGAGACGGCCCAGGGAGATGTGGTGACCTGGTGCATCGGCCATCTGCTGGAGCAGGCCGAGCCCGATGCCTACGACGCCGCCTACAAGCAGTGGCGCATGGAGCCTCTGCCCATCATTCCCGAACAGTGGCAGCTGGTGGCCAAGCCCAAGACGCGCAGCCAGCTCACCGCTATCAAGGGTCTTATCAAGCGAGCCGACTGTGTGGTCAATGCCGGTGACCCGGACAGAGAAGGGCAATTGCTGGTAGACGAAGTCATTGCTCATCTTGGTTACCCCAAACACAAGCCGGTGCAGCGATGCCTCATCAGCGATCTCAACCCCCCAGCCGTGCGCCGCGCCCTGGACAATCTGCGCGATAACAAGGAGTTCGTGCCGCTGGCCGTCTCTGCCTTGGCGCGCAGCCGCGCCGACTGGCTCTATGGCATCAACATGACCCGAGCCTACACCCTGCTTGGTCGCAAGGCAGGCTGCAGCTCTCTGCTGTCGGTGGGCCGGGTGCAGACCCCCCTGCTCGGCCTGGTGGTGCGTCGGGATCTGGAGATAGATGCCTTCGTCCCCAGACCTTTCTTTGAGGTGCTAGCACATTTGATGACGCCGAGCCGTGACAGTTTCACTGCCAAGTGGCTTCCGTCCGAGGCGTGCCAGCCCTGGCAGGATGAAGAGGGCAGGGTATTGCAGCGCTCTTTGGCCGAAAACGTGGTGCGCCGCATCGCAGGTAAACCGGCTCTGGTCGAGGAGGTGGAAGAACAGGCCCGCAAGCAGGCGCCGCCGCTGCCTTACAATCTGTCCAGCCTGCAGATCGATGCCGCCAAGCGTTTTGGCATGGACGCCAAACGGGTGCTCGACATCTGTCAGAGTCTCTATGAGCGCCATAAGCTCATCACCTATCCCAGATCAGACAGTCGTCATCTGCCGACTGAGCACTACGGCAGGGCCAGCCGGGTGCGGGAGGCCATTGCCGCGACAGCGCCGACCCTGGCTGGCGCCGTCGCGGCGGCGAAGGGCAGTCTGCGCAGCAAGGCCTGGAATGATGCCAAGGTGGACGCCCACCACGCTATCATACCGACCGAGAAACAAGGCAACGCCAACACCCTGTCGGCGGATGAGAGCAAGATCTACATGCTGGTGGCCCGTCAGTATCTGCTGCAGTTCTATCCACCATTTGAATACAACGACAGTCGGGTGTTGCTGCGCATCGAAGGCGGTCTCTTTCAGGCCAAGGCCAGACGCATAGTGAAGGCGGGTTGGAAGGCGCTGCTCGGGGTGGAAGAGGATGATGAGGAAGAGGTCGGCACTCTGCCAGCCCTGCGCCAGGGGGAGACGCTGCACTGTGAGCGAGGCGAACTGCTGGAGAAGATGACCCAAGCGCCCAAGGCCTTCACCGATGCCAGCCTGCTGGCCGCCATGACCGGCATAGCCCGTTATGTGCAGGATCCCACCATTCGCAAGACCCTGCGGGATACCGATGGTCTGGGTACGGAAGCGACCCGGGCCGGCATCATAGATCTGCTGTTCAAGCGTCAGTTTCTGCATCGCCAGGGTAAAAGCATCAAGGCGACGCCGACTGGCCGGGCCCTGGTACAAGCGCTGCCGGATAGTGCGACCACTCCGGACATGACGGCGCTCTGGGAACAAAGTCTGAGTCAGATCGCCGAACGTCATGGCAGCTATCAGCAGTTTATGGAGCCCCTGACCAGTCAGCTGCATCAGCTGATCGAAGGTGCTCGCCACAACACCGGAGCCGATTTCAGCGCCCTCCCTCAGGAGAGTGCGGGGCGTAATCCCTTCCCCCGTCGCAAGAGCGGCGCCGGACGAGGCAGCAAGTCTGCTGCCAAAACGGGGACGGCTGCCAAGTCAGCAAGTCGCAGCGGCGCTCGCAAGACCACCAAGGCGAAGGTGGCCTGAGGGCTCAGGTGGCGTGACACCTCATCAGCTGAAAGGGGCCCTTGGGCCCCTTTGTGATAAGGGCACAGGATCGGGCGCATCAGCCGGTATGTACGTTCTCTTCCGGGTATTTGATGCGAGTCTCGCTCGGTCTGGCCAGCATGACGGCCAGGGTCAAGGGGCCCAAACGACCACAGATCATCACCAATACCAGGATAAGCTTGCCCGGCTCGCTGAGCTGGGCCGTGATCCCGGTGCTGAGTCCCACGGTGGCGAAGGCCGAGATGGTTTCGAACATGATGCGATCGAAGGGCAGATCTTCGGTGATCATCAGCAAAAACATGGCCAGCATCAGCACCATGGCGCTGACGATGATGATGGCCAGGGAGCGGGTCACCACCTGCGGCGCTATGGTGCGGCCGAAGGCGATGACATGGGGGCGCTTGGTGAGAAAGGCGCGGGTGGCCAGTAGCACCACGGCGAAGGTTGTCACCTTGATGCCCCCCCCGGTAGAGGTGGTGCCAGCGCCGATGAACATCAGCATCATCATGAACAGCAGGGCGGCCGGGGTGAAGTGGCCCAGATCCAGGGTATTGAAGCCGGCGGTGCGGGCACTGGCGGACTGGAAGAAGGCTGCCAGCCACTGCTTGCCCAGACTGAGCTCGCCGAGGGTGGTCGGGTTGTTGCGTTCCAGCAGCCAGAACATCAGGGTGCCGATCAGCAGCAGGGTCGGAGTCATCACCAGCATCAATTTGCTGTGCAGCTTGAGTTTGCGCAACTTGCGGGTGCGCACCAGATCCATGATGACGGTAAAGCCGATGCCGCCCAGGATCAGCAAGGCACAGACGGTCAGGCTGATCAGAGGGTCGTCTCTATAGTCCATGAGGTTGTTGGCAAAGAGGGAGAAGCCGGCGTTGGTTAAAAGCCGAGGCCGCATGGAAGAAACTGACATAGAGACCGTGGGCCCAGCCCATCTCCGGCACCCAGCGACATGCCATGATGGCGGTGCCAACCAGCTGGGCCAGGAAGGCGAACAGTATGATCCGTTTGACCAGACGCACTATGTTGATGGAGCCATCCTGACCGAGGGCCTCCTTGGCCAGCACCTGCTGACGCAGCCCAACCCGCTTGCTGAGCAGGGCCAGCAGCAGCACCGTCATGGTCATCTGGCCCAGACCCCCAATCTCCATCAACACCAGCAGGAAGAACTGACCCTGCAGGGTAAAGGTGCTGCCGGTATCGACCACCCCCAAGCCCGTCACGCTGATGGCCGAGGTGGCGGTGAACAGGGCATTGATGAAGCTCATCTCGCCATGGTGGCTGGAGGGTTGGGCCAGAAACAGGGTCCCCAGCAACAAGATGACCAGGAAGCTGCCGAGGATGAGCTTGGGTTCGTTCCAGCGAGACTCGGTATCCGGGCGTATGGCGAAGGTATAGGTGTCGCGCCAGAGGGAACTCATTGTTTATCCAGCCAGCGGTCGATGGCGTGCTTGTTGCCAGCCAGGATGAGGATGTCGCCGAGCGCCAGATCCATGGTGCCGGTCAGTACGTTATGGAGCACCTGACCGCGCTTGATGGCCAGCAGCTGGAATTCGGTCTGCTGCAGCAAATTGAGGTCGGCCAGGGTGCGGCTGTTGAGTTGCAGGCCGATCACGAACTCGGTCAACACCATGTCGTGGCCCAGCTCCAGGTAGTCGACCAGCCTGGTATCGAACATGCTCTGGGCGACGCGGCGCCCCATGTCCCACTCGGGGTTGATCACCTTGTCGGCGCCCACCTTCTTGAGGATCTTGGCGTGGAACTTGTCGCGTGCCTTGACCCACACCTTCTTCACACCCGCCTCCTTCAGGACGAGGGTGGTCAGGATGCTGGTCTCCAGGCTGTCCCCTATGGCGACAAAGACGATATCGAAGTCGGCCAGCCCCAGCTCGGCGACGGTATTCTCGTCGGTGGCATCCGCCACTATCACATGGCTGCAGAAGGTGGCAACCTGGCGGGTCCGCAGTTCGTCGATGTCAATGGCCAGCACCTCGGCATCCTGACGCTCCAGCTCTTCACAGAGTGCCGTGCCAAACAGTCCCAGGCCGATCACGGCAAATTGGTTATTCATGAGTACTTCCTCAAGAGAGCGAGCTTTCTACTCTAAACCAGCCGAGTGAGTCCGCAAAGAGGGACATTGTGACCGCGGATCACGCTTGAGCATCCCAGTGACTCGCAGCGACCAACCCAGCTGGGCCGCGGCAGTGTCGTAGCGAGCTGGCAACTCGCGGAGCCCGCGCTGGGGTGTGCTGTATCGTCAGGGCGAAGCAGGCTCGCGGAGACCAGAAGAAGGGGGCGAATGATCTGGGGTGGGCTGGTTTTGACTGCAAGGATAGAGGCTGATGACGGCGAGGGGGATTTCTCGTCGCGCGCCGACTTGAGGTAGACTGGCGGCCTGTTAATGCCGGGATCTGCAGATGAAACTCACCGCCTACGCCGACTTGTCCGCCCTCAACACCTTCTCCCTCCAGGCTCACTGCCGCTGGCTGGCCGAGATCAACCAGGTGGATGAGCTGCCCTCCCTGGCCGCCGATCCCCAATTCCACGGGCTGCCCCGTCTCATACTGGGAGGTGGCAGCAATCTATTGTTCACCTGCAACTTCGAGGGGGTGGTGGTACATAACCGCCTGCTTGGCATTCAGGTTGAGGATGGTGGCGATCACTGGCTGTTGCAGGTGGCCGCCGGTGAGTCCTGGCATCAGCTGGTGTGCCACACCCTGGCCAAGGGCATGCCTGGCTTGGAGAATCTGGCATTGATCCCGGGCACTGTGGGGGCGGCACCTGTGCAGAATATAGGCGCCTACGGTGTCGAGCTTGCCTCCTTCTGTCGCCATGTTGACACCTTTAACTGGCAGACCGGTCAGCAGGAGCGGATCCCGGCCGAGGCATGTCAGTTCGGCTATCGCGACAGCATCTTCAAGCATGACTATCAAGAGAGTCACCTGATCACCGCGGTGGGGCTGGCGCTTCCCAAGGCCTGGCTGCCAGTGCTCGGCTATGGCCCCCTGGGGGCGCTGGGTGAGGCGCCGAATGCACAAACCATCTTCGATGTGGTCTGCGCCACCCGCATGGCCAAATTGCCGGACCCGGCAGTGCTCGGCAATGCAGGCAGCTTCTTCAAGAATCCCATGGTGTCGGCGGCTCAGGCCGAAGAGCTCAAGGTGAAATGGCCAAACCTGCCTGTTTATCCGGCAGGAGAGGGGCGGTGCAAGCTGGCGGCCGGCTGGTTGATCGATCAGTGCGAACTGAAAGGTTTCGCCATCGGCGGCGCCCAGGTTCATGCGCAGCAAGCCCTGGTGCTGGTCAATCGTGGCGGTGCGAGCGCCGTCGAACTGATCGCCCTGGCCGCTCATGTGCGTGATAGCGTGCAGCAGCGCTTCGATGTCCTGCTCGAGCATGAGGTGCGCTTTATGGGCGCCCATGGCGAGACTTGCCTCGACGAGGTACTGCTATGAGCCTGACGCCCATTCGGCAAACCTTGATCGGCCTGCTCAGCGATGGCCAGTTCCATTCCGGCGAACAACTTGGTGAGCAGCTTGGCATCAGCCGCGCCGCAGTCAGCAAGCACATGGCGGCACTCAAGGGGTTGGGGTTGGACTTGTTCAGCCTGACGGGCAAGGGCTATCGGCTTGCCTTTCCCCTTGCCCTCTATGATCAGGAGAAGCTGCAGTCGGCGTCGCCGTTGGCACCTGTCCATGTCTACAACGTCATCGACTCCACCAACCAGTACCTGCTGGATCGGGTTGCGAGTCTGAGATCCGGGGAGTGCTGCCTGGCCGAGTGCCAGACTGCGGGCAGAGGCCGGCGCGGCAAGCCCTGGGTCTCCCCCTTTGGCTGCCAGCTGCTGCTCAGCATGTATTGGCGGCTCGAGCAGGGCCTGGCGGCGGCCATGGGACTGAGTCTGGCGGTCGGGGTGGCTGTGGTCGAGGCGCTCGAATCCCTCGGCTATCATGGGGTCGAGCTGAAATGGCCGAATGATCTCTATTATCAAGGCCGCAAGCTGGCAGGCATCCTGGTGGAGATGAGCGGCAGCGCGGGCGCCAGCTGCAATCTGGTGATTGGCGTCGGTCTCAATCTGGCCATGCCGGAGCGAGAAGGGGAGAAGATAGATCAGGCCTGGGCCGAGCTGCGTCATATTCAACCGGAGCTGCTCGATCGAAACCTGCTGGCCGCCACGATAATCACCTCGCTACAGCAGGCCATGGCAAGGTTTGAACAATCAGGACTCGGCGGCTTCGTGGCGGACTGGAACCGGCTCGATCACTTCGCCGGTCGGCCGGTGCGCCTCTTGATGGGGGAGCAGGAGATCCGTGGCATCGAACGCGGCATCGATGATCGCGGCGCCTTGCGACTGGAAACATGCGAGGGGATCAAATTTTATCTGGGCGGGGAGTTGTCGCTGCGTCGTGGGGATTGAGCTGGACGCACGGCTACTACAGGCATGATGAGAGAGGGGGCTTGCGGCCCCCTCTCGCTATTTGCGCAGCTTGATCTGCTCGATAGCGTGCTCTGCACCTTTAGTGAGGATCAGGTTGGCCCGCTCCCGGGTGGGCAGTATGTTCTCTTCCAGATTCAGGTGGTTAATCTCCTGCCATATGTTGCTGGCGATCCGGGTCGCTTCGCTCTCGGCCAGCTGCGCATAATGGTGGAAGTAAGAGTCAGGATCAGAGAAAGCACCGCTGCGAAACTTGAGGAAACGCTCGATATACCAAGTGCGCAGCAGCTCGGCATCGGCGTCCACATAGATAGAGAAGTCGACGAAATCGGAGACAAATACCCGATGAGGCTCCTGGGGATAATCCATGCCGCTTTGCAACACATTCAGCCCTTCCAGAATCAAGATATCCGGTTGTTCCACTACCTTGGTCTCATCAGGAAGCACATCATAGATGAGGTGAGAGTAGACAGGTGCTTCGACCCGCTCATGACCGGCGCGAATGTTGGCAACAAACTCAACCAGACGGCGGATGTCATAGGATTCGGGAAAGCCTTTGCGTCGCATCAGACCACGCTCCTCCAACACCTTGTTGGGATAGAGGAAACCATCCGTGGTGACCAGCTCGACCCTGGGATGCTCGGGCCAGCGCTCCAGCAGAGCCTGCATGATGCGAGCCGTGGTGCTCTTGCCCCCTGCCACACTGCCCGCAATACTGATCACGTAGGGCACCTTGCCCCTGGATTGGCCGAGAAACTGTTCCAGCACCCGACTGCGGCGCTGCTTGGCCTTGACGTAGAGATTGAGCAGGCGTGACAACGGCAGATAGATCTCCTCCACTTCCCGCAGCGACACCTTCTCGTTGATGCCTCTCAAGGTTTTGAGATCGATTTCTGTCAGGGTCAGGGGGACCGCATCGCGCAGCACAGCCCACTGTTCGCGGGTGAATTGCAGATAGGGGTTGTGCTCTGTCGTCATGGGTTCATCACTGTTTTTGGGGCAGGGCGACCATACACCAAGGGGGGAAGAGCGACAAGGGACGCGTCAGGATCGTGAGGGGCGAGCCATTTTTTTGCTGAGAACCAGGCAATAATCGCCATTTTGCCAACCACAACAGTTGCATCACTAAAAACCTTACAATAAAATGCGCGACGCTTAGATGTCTGTCGTCCATTTGCTAGGCAAGGGCGACAAAGCAACGGGTGCAAGCAGAATTACCGTTGTGACAATCGAGTACGGAGGGGTTCCCGAGTGGCCAAAGGGATCAGACTGTAAATCTGACGGCTCTGCCTTCGAAGGTTCGAATCCTTCTCCCTCCACCATATTTCTCTGCGGTTTGAGTGCTTTGGGTTAGAGAAATGCGGGCATCGTATAATGGCTATTACCTCAGCCTTCCAAGCTGATGATGCGGGTTCGATTCCCGCTGCCCGCTCCAAGATGCTGATATGGCTCAGGCAATGCCAGGAGCCATGCCTCGGGTGAGGTCGGCAGTTCAAATCGGCCTGTCAGTACCCGCCTCTCTTCCCCACCCAATTCAAATCCATCATATAAACTGTTCTGTGGTTAGCTTGCCACTGCGTACTCAGCGTTAGTTTAGAGGGTCGATCATGTCTAAAGAAAAATTTGAACGTAATAAACCGCACGTAAACGTGGGTACCATCGGCCACGTTGACCACGGTAAAACCACTCTGACCGCCGCCATCACCAACGTGCTGGCCAAGCACTACGGTGGTAAAGCCTTCGCCTTCGACCAGATCGACAAGGCGCCGGAAGAGCGTGAGCGTGGTATCACCATCAACACCTCCCACGTAGAATACGACACCCCGAACCGCCACTACGCTCACGTAGATTGCCCGGGTCACGCCGACTACGTTAAGAACATGATCACCGGTGCTGCCCAGATGGATGGCGCTATTCTGGTTGTTGCAGCGACTGACGGCCCGATGCCGCAGACTCGCGAGCACATCCTGCTGGGTCGCCAGGTTGGTATCCCGTACATGATCGTGTTCATGAACAAGTGCGACATGGTTGATGACGAAGAGCTGCTCGAACTGGTCGAGATGGAAGTTCGTGAACTGCTGACCGAGTATGACTTCCCGGGTGATGACCTGCCGGTGATCCGTGGTTCCGCGCTGAAAGCGCTGGAAGGCGACGCTGCATGGGAAGAGAAGATCATCGAGCTGGCTGGCTACCTGGATACCTACATCCCTGAGCCGGAGCGCGCCATCGACA
>NZ_AQGQ01000032.1 GCF_000388115.1 Aeromonas molluscorum 848 | reverse complement strand
ATATCCGGCAAGATGGAGGCTGTCCATTTAACCACGGCTGCCCCGCCAATTCAGTGACCTGCCTCAGAGGCTGGTGATACCACCCCGGGCCCACAAAAAGTCGCACCGCCCACGGGGGCGGTGCGATTTGCGATCGAGCTGTTGCTGGCTCACTCCATCTTGACGGAGGAGGGGGCGTTGGACTCCTCCTGATCCCCTTCCTTGATCCAGGCATCGAGCAGGGTGTAACCCACCGCCAGCACCACAGGGCCGATGAACAGGCCGATGATCCCCATCGCCAGCAGGCCGCCGATGACACCGACCAGGATCAGGATCAGCGGCAAGTCGGCACCGCGCTTGATGAGGAAGGGGCGCAGGAAGTTGTCCAGGGTTCCTGCAAACAGTGACCAGACCAGCAAGAAGGTGCCCCAGGTGGTATCACCGCTCCAGTAGAGATAGCCGATGCAGGCCAACAGCACCGGGAAGGGGCCTATCTGGGCCACGATCAGCAGGAACATGACCACTACCAGGACCATGGTGTAGGGGATGCCGGCGATGAGCAGGCCGAGTCCGGCGACTGAGGATTGCACCAGGGCGGTTACCACCACCCCCATGGCGACGGCGCGGATCGCCTGGGAGGCGAGCACAGTGGCGTTGTCTCCCCGCTCACCGGCCAGACGGTGGGCGAAGCGGCGTATGCCGAGTGCGACAGTCTCACCCGAGTGGTAGAGCAGGCCGCAGATCCCCACGGTCAGCAGAAAGTGGACAAACAAGAGTCCCAGATTCCCGGCTTGAGAGGCGAGCCAGCGGGCCGTCTGGCCGAAATAGGGGGTCAATTTGGTGAACAACACCTGACCACCACTGGCCAGGATCTGCTGCCACAGCTCAAAGAGCTTCTCCCCCGCGAGTGGTATCTGCTTGAGCCAGAGTAGCTCGGGTGGCGGTGACTTGCTGATGGTGGTCGCCAGATCGATCAGCACGGGCGCCTTCTCGGCCACATTGGCCAGAGTCATGAACAGCGGGATCACGAAGATCAGCAGCAGCACCAGGGTCATGACGAAAGCCGCCAGGGCCCGTTTCCCCCACAGCAGACGCTGCATCATCAGCATCAGCGGCCAGGTGGCGATGGTGATCATGGTGGCCCACACCAGCGCAGGCAGGAAGGGGCGCAGCACCAGGAAGCAGGACGCGAGCAAGATGCTGAGAAACAAGACTCCCAGGGTGAGCTTGGCCAGATCCGGTTTCTTAATAATCATTGTGTTCCTTGCGTGGGGTTGAACCCCGATTGTGGTCGTCGGTCAGGGAGATAAGCCACCAGAGGCCATGGCTCAACCAGAGTCCCAAGAGTCCATAGAGTATCCCTTGCCCGCTCAGGATCAACAGGGAACTGGTGATCAATAACGGCAGACTGGCGCTGAGCAGCCCCAGCAGCAGGCAACCGGCCAGTGCGACAAAGCCGGTGAGCCAGGGGCGGCGGCGTGCCCGGTTGACCGGGATCCTGCTGCCAAGCAGCAGCGTCAGACTGACGATGCCGATGGCGGCGAGGGGAGGGGATTGCAGTGCGGCGGCAGCGACACCGGCCAGGCTGGCGAGGAGTAGCCAGGGCAGCTGGCGCTGTGCCAGGGGCAGCAGCCAGGGGCGCAGCAGCAGCAGGCAGAGACCGAGCAGCAGGCCGACCGCCACGTCCGAGATAAAAATGCACTCCAAGCCAGACGCGGGCCAGACCGGTGGCGCTCGCCAGCAGCAGGCTCAGCCCCCATGCCAGCCAGCGGTGTTTGGGCCAGGCCCAGCGCAGCAGTAGCCCCCAACCGAGCATGGCCGTGGCGGAGTGGCCGCTCGGCATACCGAAGCCGGATACGGCGCGCAGGGCGAGTTCAGGCTGAAAGTTGAAGGGGCGTGGCCAGCCAATGCCTATTTTGGTGAGCTGCACCAGCAGGCTTAGCCACAGCATGGCAAACAGCAACTGCAAGACTCTGTGCCAGCCGAGCAGGGGCAGCAGCAGAGGCACCAGTAACAGCAGGAAGGGGGCCGAACCGCTCAGATTGGCAAGTTGGAGCCAGAGATTGTGTGGGCCCAGAGCCGTTTGCAGCTGGCGTATCAGCGGCAGCTCCTGACGGTGCAGCGCATTGGCCTCAGCACTGAAGTCGGTCTGCCAACGCACCTCGCTATCGGGGATCTGGGCGAGATGGGGGAGCAGCCAGTCGAGTTGATCCGGGAAACGCCTCAGCACATGGGGCAGGGCACTGGGGGGCACCAGCAGCGCACTGAGCACCTCTCCATCTTTATTGGGGGCATGCAGCAGGGAGACCGCCCCCGTGCCCAGCTGCGCCACTATGGGGGTCAGGGTCTGGCAGGCAAAGAGTTCTGCCGACTGCCAGCGACCGAGAGAGGCGATGATCCGTCCCTCGAGACCGGTCTCCTCGAACAGCTCGCGCAGGGCCGTCTGGACCGGGGTCTCACCGGCATCGATATAGCCACCAGTGAGGCCGTAGCGGGACGAGACTCTGTCTTGCACCAACAACACTCTATCTTGCTGCTTGATGACGCACACGGCGCCCCGTGGCTTGGATTGTTCGGCCCAAAGCGGCGCGGCGAGGAGCAGGGTGAGTAGCAGGCAGCAAGCGTATCTGAGCATAGGAGTCCATTTCCAGGGGCAGTAGGATAAGCGTCACAGAAATCAGTGACTTGGGCAACGATTTCCGTTGCGTAACCGGCGTTGAATGCGGGTGGTTTCTCCCACCGAGATTGCTCTGGCGCGCGGCTGTGCCTACTATTGGCAGCTATCCTCACTCTCCATGTAGCAACCCTTGGGATCTCCTATGAAACAGTTCGGCTTCTATCTCGGCATCGGTCTCGGCGTCATCTTGGTACTGTTCGGCAGTATCGTCATCTGCCAGGCCCTGCCAGCGGCGCTGGATGTGTTAGAGATGCCGAGTCGCATCCCCTTCGTGCGCGAGGTCTACACCTGGCTGATGAGCAGTGCCAACGGGCTGACGGGTCAGCTGGAGCAGAACTTCCTGGAGGCATTCCAGACGGTGCTCAAGCTGATACTGCTCATCACCTTCATGTGGGTCTGCGTCAAGCTGGTCAACATGGGGGTGCTGATCATCCGCGCCGGGGTGGATCTTATCCGTACCGCCATCGAGCACAGCGAATCTGCGGTCGGCAAGGATAACGAGCAGGACAACCTCTACAAATAACCGGTGTCGGTGCAACGAAGAGGCCACCCCAGGGTGGCCTCTTCGTCATTGCGTATGATTGCCTCACTCTATGTTTGGCAGGGCGTCATCGGCGGTCTGGTTCAGCATCTCTTTGTAGCGGGTCTGCAAGGCCTGAAAAGCCGGGCCCTGACGCACCTTGTCGAGGGCCTGCTGCAACAGTGCCACCTCGGCCGGATCCACGGCGGGATTGAAGGCGAAGCAGTTATCCTGCTCGGCCAGAACCGCCACTGTGACGAACTGCTGGGCGGGATAGCCAAGCTGGCGGATCTGGTAGCGCAGCATGGTTTCGTTGCCTGCGACCAGATCGGTGCGAGACAGCAGCAACTGGCGCACTACCAGATCCATGCGCGGAACCGTCATCAACTGAGTCGGCGGCATACCACGATTGAGCAGTAACTGTTCGCCCACATCGGCCTGCATGGCCCCTATCTTGAGCGTGAGCAGATCGGCCCTGTGGCGGATCTGGGGCAGGTGATCGGCCCTGGCCATCAGCACTATGCGGGACCGGCTGATGGGGCAGACCCATTGCAGATGGTGCGCACGGGGTAAGGTGCGAGCCGTGGTGAGCAGTACGGCATCGGGCTGCTGGGTCAGCAGATACCAGGCTTGGGACCATGGCAGGAACTGGATTTGGGCCTCGTCTTGCCCCAACTCCTGCCACATCAGGCGCAATAACTCGACGCTGAAGCCGCCACTGTGTCCTTGTTCATCGACACCATTGAAGGGCAGATTCTGCTCGGAGTAGTAGGTCAGCGCCGTTGCTGGCGTACTGACCAGGGCGGCCAGCAATCCAAGCGAGACAAACAGTCGCACCATGAGCATCATCCCGGTATCAGTTCCTTGTCCAAGAGTGTAGGCCCAGGAGTGATGCTCTGGCGGTGAGCGCCAGAGCGAATCATTTCAACAGCTCTTCCAGTTCGGCTTCGGCCGCTGCGCGGGCGGCGGCCTGAGGGTCCTGAGTCGGCACTGCATTGCTGACCGCCTTGCTGGCGCTGTCGGTGGCCGCGTTGGTCTGAGCGCTGAGCGCCTTGCTGGCGCTGTCGGTGGCCGCTTTGGTCTGACTGCTGAGCGCTTGGCTAACGCTGTCGGTGGCCGCTTTGGTCTGACTGCTGACCGCTTGGCTGGCGCTGTCGGTGGCCGTTTTGGTCTGAGCGCTGACCGCCTTGCTGGCGCTGTCGGTGGCCGCTTTGGTCTGAGCGCTGAGCGCCTTGCTGGCGCTGTCGGTGGCCGCTTTGGTCTGAGCGCTGAGCGCCTTGCTGGCGCTGTCGGTGACTGCTTTGGTCTGATCGCTGACGGCCTTGTTGGCGGTCTCTGTCACCGATTTGCTCGCACCCTGCACGGCACCATTGAGCACCGTACTGGCGGAGCCGGTCATGGCCCCTTTGAGGACATCCGTGTTGGCATGTTGCCAGCCATCCATCTCGCTTGGCCAGCTCGGGGTCACCTGCCCCAGCTGTTCGCCAAATACCTCGACCACATCTCCCTTGAGCAGCTTGACCGCCATCTGATTGGTGTCCGAGTTCCAGACCAGACCGGCTTTCTGGGCCATGTCAGGCACCGGGGTATAGCGGGATACCACATAGAAGAGCGGCCCCTCCTGTTGCAGCTCGCCAGCGGTCTTGAGCAGGGCGACGGTGGTGTCGTAGTTGGGACCGAGCAGGGCCGTCATCCTGTCCTTGATGAGAGGCTGTTCGAACAGATTGACCTCATTGGGATCGAAGCCAACCAGGGGTTTGAGCAGGGCCCACATCAGCTGGCTGGAGGGACCCATCATCAGCAGGGGGGCGACACAGGCGGATAACATCAGGCTCAGGCAAGCGGCCTTGAGAAAGGTCATAATACGCATTGGGAGAGAATCCAAATAACGATTTGATAATTAAGGTAATCTCGGCCCAGTGAGGGCCAGGTTTCCAGGAGTTGTGGCGGCCACTTCCTGTACAGGGCGGCGCGGCGCTCGCAGGCTACCATATTGGTTCCGGAATGCCAGTTGGCCCGCGACTTATTAATCAAGTTTTCCCCCGCTCTGGTCGTCTGCAAGGGGTAACCAAGGAGTCGTTATGAAATCAGTCGGCATCATGCTGGCCCTGTGGGGCCTGAGTACTGTGGCGGTGGCCGAGCCAGTTCGTCATTCAACCCGGGCGGGCACGGATCTGTTGCTGCCGCTGGACATCACGACAGAGCGGATCTGCTGGTTCGCGGATCAGCGATATTCCCTCGGTGCCCGCATCCAGCAGGGGGGATCCTGGCTGGTCTGCGGCCCCATCAACAGCCAGGAGAGTAACGGCCCGCTGGCCTGGCGGCCTCTGCCGCAGGAGCCGAGTGACGAGGCGCAGCCCGGTGCGCAGATTGAGCGCATTCAGACTCCCCGCTGAGGCTTTTCTTGATCCAGTTAAAGACAGAGACCGGATGGCTATCGCATAATGCGCCCTCGCTCACAATTGGCATGGGACCCAAGACTATGGCTCGTCGCTCCTCAAATATTCAACGTCGTCGCAATAGTTGGTGGTACAAACGCCTGTTGGTCAGGGAACGGGAAGAGCGCGAAGCGCGGTCCGTTCGGGATTGAGACCGATTGATGAGAAACGGGAACCCCAGGGTTCCCGTTTTTTATTCATTCCGCCCGGGGATACGCGGCGGGCCAGCATGGCTGACCAGCCTGTCTGGGGGCATTGCTTGAAACGGGGCCAGCAGGCCCCGTTGTTATAGTGCATGGCGGCTTAGCGCCGCAGGGCAGCCAGTGCCAGCTCCACCCGCTTGGCATACTCGGGGTCGGCCTGCTCAAGGTGGCGGAGCTGGGCGACGACGATGGCGTCATCCTCCACGTTGATGAGGGAGCGTGCCATGTTGGCGGCGAGGCGAGCACGTTGCCCCTCGTCCATGATGCGGAACAGCTTGCCCGGCTGGCTGTAGTAATCGCTGTCATGGTCACGAAAATCGTAGTGCAAGGCAGCCCCTTCCAGACTCAGCGCCGGCTCGTGCTGCTCGCTCGGCTGCTGGGTACCGAAGCGGTTTGGCTGGTAGTTGGGGCTGGCGCCGCCATTGCTGTCGCTGCGCATGGCGCCGTCGCGATGGGCGCCGCTGAACGGACAGCGCGGGGCGTTGACCGGCAGCAGACCGTGGTTGACGCTAAGGCGGTAGCGCTGGGCATCACCATAGGAGAAGAGCCGTCCCTGCAACATGCGATCCGGCGAAAAACCGATGCCGGGCACCACGTTGGCCGGGGTGAACGCGGCCTGCTCCACGTGGGCGAAGTAGTTGTCCGGGTTCTGGTTCAGTTCCAGCATGCCGACCGGGATCAAGGGGTAGTCACTGTGGGGCCATACCTTGGTGAGATCGAACGGGTGCACCTTGCTGGTGTGGGCCTCGACCTCCGGCATCACCTGCACATAGACCTTCCAGCGCGGGAAGTCGCCCCGCTCGATGGCATTGTACAGATCGGCCTGGCTGGTTTCTCTATCCTGACCGACGACATTGGCCGCCTCTTCATCGGTGTAGAAGCTGTGGCCCTGCTCGCTCTTGAAGTGGAACTTGACCCAGTGCCGCTCGCCCGCGTCATTGATGAAGCTGAAGGTGTGACTGCCGTAGCCGTTCATCTCGCGCAGGCTCTTGGGAATGCCGCGGTCGCTGAACAAGATGGTGACTTGGTGCAGGGATTCCGGATGGCGTGACCAGAAGTCCCAGGCGGCGGTGGCGCTGCGCAGGTTGGTGCGCGGATCCCGCTTCTGGGTATGGATGAAGTCGGGGAATTTCAGTGGATCGCGGATGAAGAAGACCGGGGTGTTGTTGCCCACCAGATCCCAGTTGCCCTGCTCGGTATAGAACTTGAGGGCGAAGCCGCGCACGTCCCGTTCGGCATCGGCGGCGCCCTTCTCACCGGCGACGGTGGAGAAGCGCAGGAAGACCGGGGTCTGCTTGCCGACGGCGTTGAACAGGTCTGCCTTGCTGAATTGGCTGATGTCGTGGGTGACGGTGAAGGTGCCATAGGCGCCGGAGCCCTTGGCGTGCACTACCCGCTCGGGAATGCGCTCGCGGTCGAAGTGGGCGAGTTTCTCCATCAACCAGATATCTTGCATCAATACGGGGCCGCGCGGGCCGGCGGTCATACTGTTGTTGTTATCGACGACGGGGGCGCCGTTGGCGCTGTGCAGAGTCTTGTCGGTCATGGGCTATCTCCTTGTGATGATGGGCTCAATCTAGGGGACGCGCCGGACTGCGGCTAATCGGCCTTTTATAACCCTTTGATAGGCATTGCAAATGACCATGATGGTGGATGCAACCGACGCCGTTTTTCGGCAAGATGGGGGCTCATCAGGGAGGAGTAAAACCATGTATGAGATCCAGATCCGTCAGGCGGAAACAAGCGATGCCCAGGCCCTGCGCGACCTCTATGCCATGCCCGGCGCTCAAGGAGGGACGCTGCAACTGCCCTATCCCACCCTGGCCATGTGGCAGAAGCGGCTCAGCGAGCGCGCCGGCCATGGCTTGGTCGCTATCGTGGATGGCTTGCTGGTCGGGGATCTGGGGCTCTGGCTCGAGCCTAATCCAAGGCGACGCCATGTGGGGGGAATCGGCATGGGGGTGCGCGATGATTGGACCGGGCGCGGGGTGGGGTCGGCCCTGCTGGGCGCGGCCGTCGACCTGGCGGATAACTGGCTCAATCTGCAGCGCCTCGAATTGACCGTCTACAGCGACAATGCCGCCGCCATCGCCTTGTATCGTAAATTCGGTTTCGAGCAAGAAGGCTGCTCACCGGCCTATGCATTTCGTCAGGGGCTTTTCGTCGATGCCCTGCACATGGGGCGAGTACGGCTGCCATGATCGACTACAAGGTCAGGCTCAGACCCGCCATCCGGGCCCTGGAGCAAAACCCCGAGCTGAGCCTGACCGAGGTGGCGGCCCTGGCCTGCCTCTCCTGCTACCATTTTCACCGGGTCTTTACCGCCGTCACGGGGGAGTCCCCGGGGGAGATGCAACGCAGGTTGCGGCTGGAACGGGCCGCCGTGGCGCTGCGCTATGGCAGCGACCCTGTCACCAGCATCGCTCTGGGGGCCGGCTTTGCCAGCTCCCAGGCCTTCGCCAAGGCCTTTCGCAAGCAGTTTGCCATGACGCCCGGGGAGTTGCGCCGTTATCCCCACAGGTTGCAAGAGAGCAAGAATGGACACGGGGACCGCAAGGATGGACACGCATCTTCCCCGCCCCCCGGTCAGGATGAAGAGGTGTCAAACGAGAGGAGTTTCAGGATGAAAACCGAGCAGATGAGTGGCCGAACCCTGGCCTATATCCGCGTCACCGGCCCCTATGGCGAGGGCTATGATCCGGTCTGCCAGCGCCTTTATCAATGGGCCTCGGCGCGAGGACTGGCAGAGGCCGAGTGGGTCTTTATCTACCATGACAACCCGGAAGTCACGGCGCCCGAGTTATGTCGCACCGACATCGGCGTGACGGCACCGGCGGGGACGACCGGGTCGGCTGAGATAGAGATCCAGCAGATGCCCGCCGGGCGCTATGCCCAGTCCCGCTACATCATCACGGATCGCAGCCAGTACGGACCGCTATGGCAGGAGCACATCGGCGATCTGGTGGCGGCGGGGCTGGCGTTTGGCGATGGCCCCTGCTTCGAGCTTTATCACAGCACGAGCAATGACCCCCTGCGTGACGATGTCAGCTTCTGCTCCAGCGTTCAGGATTGATGGGGCAGGCACAGGACGAAAGGAAAAGAGGAGCCATATCGGCTCCTCTTTTCATGGGCGGCTCGCGAGGGCGGTCAATCCTGTTCTGACAGGCGATCCTTGCGGAAGGTCCCCCACCAGCACAGTCTTGTCTGGGATAGCAGCCTATGGGTGGGCAGCATCAGGGCGCCGCCAAATGATAGGAGGGGCTCACTCAAGGTTAGCCGGGCAGCTTGTTGCGGCGGGACTTCCACCACCAGCGCAGTCTTACCTGGGAGAGAAGCATGCCGGTCAGCATCAGCACGCAGCCGATGACGGCGCGTTCGTCGAGGATCTCGCCGAGCAGCAGCACACCACCAATGGCGGCGAACACCGTCTCCAGGCTGAGGATGATGGCGGCGTGGGCCGGATGGGCGCCCCGTTGCCCCACGACTTGCAAGGTATAGCCCACCCCGACCGACACCAGACCGGCATAGAGCAAGGCTTGCCAGCCAGCGATGGCCCCGTCCAGGGTCGGCGTCTCGATGGCGAACGCTGTGCCCAGGCTGAGCAGCCCGCATACCACGAATTGCACCCCGGCCAGGCGGATAGGGGCTACCCGGTTGGAGTAGTGATCCAGCACCAGCAGGTGGATAGCCCAGAACAGGGCGCCGATCACTTGCAGCAGATCGCCATAGCCGATGGTGAAATCCTCGGTCACGCTCAACACATAGAGTCCGACCATGGCGATCAGGGCACCTACCCAGGTGTTGGCCCCCGTCTTGTGGTGCAGCAGCAGACCGATCACCGGCACCAGTATGATGTAGAGACCCGTGATGAAACCCGCCTTGGCGGCCGTGGTGTAGAGCAGCCCCACCTGTTGCAGGGAGGCGGCACAAAACAGCACGACGCCTGCCAGGGTGCCGCCGATCAGCAGCAGGCGCGGGTTGTCTTCGCCGCTCTGTTGGATCGGCTGGCGGGATTTTAGCCACCAGAGCAGGGGCAGGAGAGAGAGGGCTCCGAGCAGAAAGCGCAGGCCATTGAAGGTGTAAGGCCCCATGTGATCCATCCCCAGACGCTGGGCGACAAAGCCCAACCCCCAGATGGCGGCGGCCATCAGCAACATCATGTTAGAACGCATAGGTTTCATCCCTGAAATCAAAAAGTTGAAGTTCCTTCATCACCATACCGACTGCCATGGTGTTTGTCTTGGTCGGGCTCAGACGATCCTTCTGCGATTGGTTCAGGAGCTGGAGGTGTGGGCCAGCAGCGGGATCAGCATCAGCAGCAGCAGGTCGATGCGCAATATCCAGATCACCCACAGCTGCTGTTGAGTCGACACCATGGGAGCCCTGCCTCGGCGCAGGGATTGCCGCCAGCGATAGAAGAGGCGACTCGGATAGCCGAAGCTCAGCGCCATCAGCATGAAGAGTGCCAGCTTGAGCCGGTAACTTGGCAATTGCAGCAGTTCTGTCGGTCCCTGAGGATCTGCGTAGAGTTGCATCAAGCCGCTGACAAACAGCAGCAACAGGGCCAGCGCCGCCAGACCATCGGCGATCAGCAACTTGCGCACCTGCTCGATGGACATGCCGCGCCTGAACAGAAAATACTCAGAGGTGAGGGCGCCGGTGAGCAGTATCAGGGCGCAAAAATGAATCGTGATCCAGTTGTCGTGGGTCAGCATGGCAACGTTGGTTGTGGGTCAGTGAGCATCTTTTCTTCCTTTGGACGCAGTCGCGACGGACTGTTAATCTGACTCAAACGCCCCTGTCACTGGAGTCCAGTTTGAGCAAGTCTCCTACCACCAAAAAGTATTGGTCTCTGGTGAGCCGCATGAGGCTTGGCCTGCTTGTTCTGTTTATTCCAGTGCTGGTGCTGGGGGGCATTTACTATCTGCACATGGCCCGCAGCCTGCAACAGGAACTGGAGCAGCGTCTCATCGCCAACAACAACCAGTTGCGCGAGAGCCTGGTTGAGCCTTACCTGGCCGAGCTGGAGCGACAGTTTACCCTTATCTATGGCCAAGTGAAGGCCGAGGATGTCAGTGGCAGTGAACTTGGCCACACCAACATCTACCTGCATGACTGGCGACTCTACAAGGGGCTGGCCCCGGATCTTATCGCCATCTACCTCGGCACCGAGCGGCGTCAGGTGCTCAGCTACCCGGACTGGGATCAGAATCCCGCCTATGATCCCCGTACCAGACCCTGGTACCAGTTGGCCATGACTCACCCGGGGCGACTGGTCTGGACCGAGCCCTATTACGACTACACCACGGGGAACCTGCTGATCTCCATGGCGAAGACTCTCACTGATCCCCAGGGAAAGACCCTGGGGGTGTTCGCGGTCGATGCCCAGCTGCAGCCGCTCTCGGCCTTGCTCAACCGCCCGGGGGAAGATGGCTATCAGAGCATCATCAATGCCTCGGGTCGTCAGCTGGCTCACCCTGATCCCCAGCAGCTATTCAAGATGATGCCCCACCCCGGCTGGCTCAGGCGGTTTGCCGATGACAGGGGGCTCTTCCTCGATGAGAGCAATCGTCAGTTTGTCTCTTACAGCCACTTGCCGGAACAGGGCTGGGTGCTGATGAGCATAAAGCCCGCGGCCAGTCTTAATCAGACGGTGGCGCGGGCCTCTCTCAACGTACAGTTGATGGTGGTGCTGGCGTCGGTGCTCTATCTGGTGCTGGCCATCGTCTGGACCCGTTATTTCAAGAGCATGCTCAACGAGATTGCCCGGATGATCCGCTACAGCCGTGATGATCCCTCGGCGACTCAGCTGGGAGACATTCGGGAGTTGAAGCACATCTATGCCGAGTTGGCCGCAACCAGTCAGGATCTTCATGAAGTCCGGCAGCTGGCGAACCTCGACAAGTTGACCGGCCTCTACAATCGCCGCTTCTTCGATGATCAGCTGGCAGAATTGCTTGACGAGAGGGAACCCTTCTTCCTCGCCATGTTTGATCTCGACGACTTCAAGGCGGTCAACGATACCTTCGGACACCACACCGGGGACATGGTGCTCAAGCGGGTTGCCACCCTGGCCATGGAACAGCTGGGCGAGCGGGGCTGGGTCTGCCGCTACGGCGGCGAGGAGCTGGTGGCCCTGCTCACGGGGGAGGATCAGGGGATGATCTTCGCCCTGCTCGACGAGTTTCGTGAGCAGATTGCGACGCTGGTGTGGCGCGAGCCGGGACTGCGGGTTACTTTGAGCTGCGGCCTGGTGGCCAGTGGCCAGGCCCGGGAGGCCAAGGAGTTGATCGTCACGGCGGATGCCGAGGTCTATCGCGCCAAACGGGCGGGCAAGAACCGCTGCTATCAAGCGGGAGCGGTGGCGCCAACCCCAGATCCTGCGCTCGGATCGGTATAGCCGAAGCGTGGCGGTCGCGGATAAAAACAGAGGAGGCCAGCGGCCTCCTCTGTTTTTATCCGGATCATGGAGGCTGTCTCGGCCCCTGATCGCCGTTATTGCACCTTTTCCTCGACGAGTTGCCAGTGCAGGCAGGGCCAACCCGCCTGCTCGGCGGCTTGGCGAAGGCGGGGCGCCGGGTTGACCGCATGGGGAAGTGCCACAGCTTGCAGCAACGGCAGATCGTTGTGGGAGTCGCTGTAACCAAAGCTCCCCTGCCAGGGATCGTCAAGCCCGCCAAACAGCTGGTTGATGCGCGCCACCTTGCCCTCTCTAAAGCTCAGGGTGCCCCGGGTCTGACCGGTCAGTAGACCCTCTTCCTCATCAAGCAGGATGGCGATGCAGTGATCCATCCCCAACATGCGCGCCATGGGGGTGACCAGATGTTCGCCTGAGGCGGAGATCAGCACCAGGGTATCGCCCTGTTTTCGATGCCAATCGATACGGGCCAGCCCTTGCGGGTAGAGGCGCTCGCGCAGCACCTGCTCGGCGAAGCGGGTACAGAGCGAGTCGAGCCACTGGCGCGTCTTGCCCGCCAGGGGTTGCAGAGTAAATGCCATGTACTGGTGCATGTCCATCTTGCCCTGATGGTAGAGGGACATCATGGCCTGCTCCTCGGCCACCATGCCCGCCGGGGCCAGCTCCTCTGCCACCATGTACTCCAGCCAGAGGCTGGCGGAATCCCCGGCAATCAGGGTGTCATCCAAATCAAACAGTGCCAGTGCCATGTCAGCTCCTTGCTGGGAATAGCGGGCGGGCCTGTGACCGCGCACCGGGTAACAATGGGGTCTGCTGCATCGCTATGCTACCTCACGCAGCTGATCCCGGGCCACCGCCAGGGTGACTGCACGACCTACCGGCAGCAGGTCACGGGCCGAGCGGTTGAGGACGTCCACCGTCAAGAGCCCCGCCTCGCACGCCACCTGATAGCGGATGATGTTGCCGAGCAGCTGCTGGTGGCGTATTACCCCGGGCAGATGGGGTTCGGGAGGGCTGGCCTCCTGAGGCAGCAATGCGATGGCCTCGGGCCGCAGTGCCAGCTTGGCGTTGCGGGATCCGCCCAGCCACCGGTTGGCCTGCTCGGGGCTCAACAGGTTGTAGTGGCCGATAAAGCTCGCCACGAATTCATTGGCAGGCTGGGTGTAGATCTGCTCCGGAGTGCCGCTTTGTACTATCTCTCCCTTGTTCATCAGAAACACCCGATCCGACATGGTGAGCGCTTCTTCCTGATCATGGGTGACGAAGATGGTGGTGAGCTCCAGGCGTTGCTGGATCTCGCGGATCTGCTGGCGCAGGCTGCGGCGGATGCGGGCATCCAGCGCAGAGAGCGGTTCGTCCAGCAGCAGGATGCGCGGCCGCACTACCAGGGCCCGGGCCAGGGCAACCCGCTGGCGTTGGCCGCCGGAGAGTTCGTTCGGATAGCGCAGCTCGAAGCCATCCAGTTCCACCAGACTGAGCGCTTCCTGCACGCTGGCCGCCAGTTCACGCCCCGGCTGAGGTTTCATTTTGAGGCCGAAGGCGACGTTGTCCCACACCGTCATGTTGGGGAAGAGGGCATAGCTCTGGAACACCATGCCGATGCCGCGTTTCTGGGGCGCCTGCCAGGTGATGTCCTCACCGGCTACCCGCACCTGGCCGCCATCGACCGGGGTCAGTCCGGCAAGCGCCCGCAGCAGGGTGGATTTGCCGCAGCCGGAGGGGCCTAGCAGTGTGACCAGCTCCCCCTTGCGGATGCCGAACTCTATCCCTTCGAATACCTTGGTGTCGCCGTAGGATTTGTGCAGTTGATTCACTTCTAGATGGAACATGTCTTGTCACCGATCAGGTTGTGCTGCCGGGCAGCGAGGGGCGCGGAACATGTGGCCGTCACCGATGAAAGCGATTGGCTGCCCAGGTGAGCAGCAGGGTCAGCAGGAAGTAGCTCATCACCAGGGCACTGGTGAAGTGGCCCGAGGTGGACCTCATGTTGTAGAGATAGACCTGCAGGGTTTCGTAACGGGTGCCCACCAGCATGTTAGCGAACACGAACTCGCCGAGCAGGAAGGAGAGTGACAAAAACAGCGCCGAGAGCAGTCCCTTGCGCAGATTTGGCAGTATCACCAGGGCGAAGGCGCGTGCGCTGCTGGCCCCCAGCAGGTGGGCGGCATCCATCAGATCCTTCAGCGGTACGCCCTGCAAGCTGTTGGCCAGCGCCCGGTACATGAAGGGGAGCACTATGGTGAACCAGGTGCCCACCAGGATCCACGGCGTGCCAATGATGGGTAGCGGGCCGCTTGAGTAGATCTGCAGCAGCCCCACCGAGG
Source organism: Aeromonas molluscorum 848 (assembly GCF_000388115.1). Taxonomy (GTDB): domain Bacteria; phylum Pseudomonadota; class Gammaproteobacteria; order Enterobacterales; family Aeromonadaceae; genus Aeromonas; species Aeromonas molluscorum. Next base: position 14,123 of record NZ_AQGQ01000032.1, on the reverse strand, counting down.
AGACCACCGGCGGCACCGCGAAGGGCAGCAGGATCAGCAGGTTCATCCAGGGATCCAGCCTGGGAAAGTAATAGGCCACCACCAGCACGGTCGGTACCAGCACCAGGGTTCCCAATAGCAGGGTGGCGAAGCAGACCAGCAGGCTGCGGCCGAAGGCGGCCAGGAAGCGCGGATCCTCCCACAGCTGCAGATACCAGTCGAAGGTGAAGCCATCCGGCAGCAGGGTGGCTCCCCAGCGGGTAGAGAGTGAATAGAGCAGGGTCGCCAGCAGAGGCAATATCAGGACGGTTACCAGAGCGCCGAGCACCCAGCGCGGCCAGCTTGGCTGGAGTTCACTCATGGCTATTCCCCTTCGCAAGGTAGCTGTGCTTGAGCAGCCACTGATTCGCCGCCGTCACCACCCCCAGCAGCACCATCAGGATCACCGCCAGGGCTGCCGCGAGATTGGGCTCGAGGAAGATGTCCCCTGATACCAGGCTCGCCACCCGGATGGTCACCAGGTTGAAGTTGCCCGTGGTGAGGGCATAGGCGGAGGCATAGGCCCCCACCGCGTTGGCAAAGAGAATGATCAGGGTGCCGAGCAGTGCCGGCGTCAGCACCGGCAGCGCCACCTGCCACACATATTGCCTCTTGCTGGCGCCGAGCAGGGCGGCGGCCTGGGGCCAGTCATCCTGCAGTGCATCGAAGGCCGGATAGAGCAGCAACAGGGCGAGGGGGATCTGGAAATAGGTGTAGATGAGGATGAGACCTGCCCCCGAGTAGAGGTTGAAGCCGTCGATGAGGCCCCAGGACTTGAGCAGCAGGGTAAGGGCGCCGTTGATACCGAGAATGATGATGAAGGCGAACGCCAGGGGTACGCCGCTGAAATTCCCCGTCATGGTGACGAAGGCGAGCAGCATGCGCTTGACCCGCTCACCGCTGTGGCGCAGCGCCGCCGCCCCCAGGGTGCCGATGGCGAGCCCTGCCAGGCTGGCAATGCCGGCGATGCGCAATGAGTTGGTGAAAGATTGCAGGTAGAAGGGGGAGTTCAGGATCTCCCGGTAATAACCCAGGCCCCAGCCATCCGGGGTCTGAAAACTGCCCACCAGCACCCACACCATGGGGGCGAGCTGGAACAGGATCAGCAACAGGAAAAATGGCAGCAGCACCAGGGCGGGTAGCCAGTGGCGGCGGGTGCGGCGTGGGATCGTGGCGTGATCCGGCAGGATCTCTGTGGTGGCAGGCATCATCAATGCACCTCGCGCAAGAAAGCAGCCTTGAGCAGTGGCGGGCCGCTCGGCTTGTCATGGGCAACCCCGAGCAGGTCGGCCATCAGGCCGCAGAGCTGGGTCTGCTGGATGGCGGGACCAGCTGGCCACTGGGCCACGAAGGCATCGCCAAACAGCCAGAGCGGCACGGTGCGTTCTGCCGGCAAGGTGCCGCCGTGGCTCAGATCCTCGTTCATGCCGTGATCCGAGGTGATCACCACCTGATACCCCTCGGCCAGCCACTGGGGCAGCAGGTCGGCCAGCAAGCTGTCCATGCGCCGCGCCTGATTGCGGTACTGGCGGGAATCCAGGCCAAACTTGTGGCCCGCATCGTCCACCCCCATGGGGTGGATCAGCAGAAAGTCGGGGTCATGCTGGGTTCGCAGCCACTCGCCATCCATCAACAGATGGCTGTCGGGGTAGCCGTCATCCCAGTAGAAGCAGCCGTGCTGGATAGGCAGCTGCTCGTCATGGGTAAAGCGATCCCGCAGCGCTTGCCAGGGGCTGCGATTATAGAGCTCGCTCACCCAGTGATAAGCCGCGGCCGCGGTGCGTTTGCCGCCGGTCCGTGCGAGATGGAAGATGGATTCATGCCGGCTCAGCCGGCTGACGCCGTTATGGCTGATGCCGCTGGTTACCGGTGGAATTCCGGTCAGGATGCACTCGTAGAGCGGGCGGGAGAGGGAGGGCAGGGCGCAGCTCAGGGTCGTATACAGGCCGCGCTGTGCCTCCACCATGCCCGCGAGGTAGCCCATGGTGTGGGCTACCTCGGCAGACAAGCCATCCACAAGTACCACTATCACCTTGTGTTGCACTGGCGTGTCCTTACTGCATGTTGATCATGACGGTTTCTTGCCACTGGCGCGGCAGGGCCTTGGAGCTCTGCTCCCAGGCGGCGTGATCCTGCACCGGCTTGGCATTGGCATACTGCTCGGCGGGCAACAGTTTGGCTTTCACGTCATCGGGCAGCACCACATTGCTGCGGATGGGACGGGCATAGCCCCGGGCCAGGTTGATTTGACCGGCATCGGAGAGGATGTATTCCCGTGCCAGCTTGGCGGCGTTGGGGTTCTTGGCCCACTTGTTGATGATGGTGGTGTAACCGGCGATGACGGAGCCGTCACTCGGGATCACCACGGCAAACTTCTTGGGGTCTATCTGATCACGGTAGTTGAGGGCGTTGAAGTCCCACAGCACACCCACTTCCACCTCGCCCTTCTCGATGTTGGCGATGGTCGGATCGTTGAGAGATAGGCGACCCTGCTTGGCCAGCTTGCCAAACAATTCCAAGGCGGGCTTGAGATTCTTCTCGCTGCCGCCGGTGGCATAGGCCGCGGCCAGCACGCCGTTGTTGGCCTGGGAGGCGACACCCACATCCCCCAGGGTCACCTTGTAGTCACCGCCGAGCAGGGATTGCCAGCTGGTGGGGGCGGCCTTGACCAGATCCTTGTTGATCAGGAAGGCGATGGTGCCGGTGTAGGCCAGCATCCAGTGGCCGTCCGCATCCTTGGCCCAGTTGGGAATGTCTGCCCAGGTGGAGGGCTTGTAGGGCTGGGTGACCCCCTGCTTGACCGCGACCGGGCCGAAGGCGCCACCCACGTCACCGATATCGGCGGTGGCATTGGCCTTCTCGGCGGCGAACTTGGCTATCTCCTGGGCCGAGCTCATGTCGGTGTCCTGATGCTTGATGCCATAAACGCCACCCAGCTGTTGCCAGGTATCTTTCCAGTTGGCCCAGCTATCGGGCATGCCGATACTGTTGAGCTGGCCTTCGCCGCGAGCGGCTTTTTCAAGATCCGCGATGTTGTCGGCAGCATAGCTATTCGTTGCAAAAAACGGCTGGCTGATGGCCGCGATGGCCAGTGCACTTGCGATCAAGGTTTTCATCATCCCATCCTTCTGGACTAGGTCAGTTAAGGTTCGAGGACGATGCTAGGGGGGCAATGTGACGGTACCGGGATACTTTTGTGGCGATTGGATGACATTCGAGTAGCAAGTAGCCTGTCATGGCAGCTTCATCTGGGCGGGATATAAGCATGGCATTCGATTCGTTGGACTATGCCAGGACAGGCTCGTGACCAGACTCCTTACCAAGAGTGAACAAATCTGCCAGACGTTGCACCGTTATATCGACAGCGGCCAGTTGACGGCTGGCCAGCAGTTGCCCGCCGAGCGAGCCCTGAGCGAGCGCTTTGCCACCACCCGGATCACGGTCAAGGAGGCGCTCTCGACCCTGGAAGCAGAGGGGATCATCTACCGTGCCGAGCGGCGGGGCTGGTTCGTGGCGCCGCCAAGGCTGATTTACGATCCGGCTCGTCACACCCATTTCCATCAGTGGATCACTGAGCAGCAACGGAGCGCCGAGACCCGCTTGCTCGGTCAGGGGACCGAGCTGGCCAGCAGCGACCTTTGTCACTGGATGGCCATTACCCCTTTCACCCCGTTGTTCGGGATCCGTCGCCAGCGGCTGATCGATGGCCGCCCCGTGCTGCACGTCAGCCACCATCTGTTGGCAACCCGCTTTCCTGGCATCGAGTGCCAGCCTCTGGCGGGGTCACTCACCGAGCTCTACTGGCATGAATATGGTATAGGGCAGGGGGGGGCCCGGCTGGAAGTGACGCCGGTGGCGGCACGGGGAGAGATAGCACGGGTGCTCAATCTTGCCCAGGGCAGCCCAGTGCTGCGGCTGGTGCGGATAAATTACGATGAGGACGGGGCATTGATCGACTGCGATATAGAGCACTGGCGGCCGGATGCAATATGCATCTCGTTGGATACTCGCCCCGGCCCACCATGACTGAGCGGGAGACAGGCCTCGCCCGGGGACGAGGCCTGTGCTGAGGTTTAGCCGTCTATGTTGGGGATGAGATCGTCAAAGCTCTGATAGCCGCAGTCGGCCAGTTGCAACGACATGGTATAGGTCTTGGTGTCTTCCCGCTGGCCGATGGCGGGGCGGTTGAGCTTGAGCTCCTGGTGCCAGTACTCCTTCATCCGCTCGATCAGGGCGAACGCCTCACTCTCGTCCAGATGCAACTGGCACAGCGCCATGTAGTTGTTCTGCTTGTGCATGTTTTCCACCAGATAGTCACCCAGCACCGACATGGCCTGGCGCGCCTGCTGGCGGGCGAAGCGGCTGTGCTGCTCGAAGTTGATCCGCTCGCTGATGAGAAAATGGAAGCTGTTGTCTATGCCGAGCTGGAGTATGCCGAGCTTCTCCAGCTTGCGCAGATAGAGGTAGCAGGAGGCATCGGTCAGGCCATACTCCCGCTTGAGATCGATCAGTGTCTTGTCGCGCCAGAAGATGTTGGCGAGGAAGGCGTAGAGCCCCGGCTCGTTGTGAAATGCCTCGTCCTGTTCCTGGGTGAAGACGGCGCGGCGACTCTGGGCCTCCTGGGTGCGCTCCAGCAGCTCCTCGAAGGAGAGCCCCACCAGATGGCAGATCTCCAGCAGGGTATCGAATGGCAAGGACGGCTTGTTCATCATGCGCTTGATGGTGGCGATGGAGACGTTCATGGCTTCGGCCAGGGTCTGATAGCGGATCCCCTTGTCGATCAGCGTCTTCTTGAGGGTGTCGAGGATGTTGTTGGCCAGGGTCTGGCTATAGGTCATGCGTCATTCCTTTATGTGCATTTGATGAACCGCCAAAAAGTGTACCTTTTCCATGGTTCGGGCTCAGATATTGACACTTTAAAAAAACAGGGGAAAGCAAGGGGTCGAAATAAGCGGGATGATCTGGCCAGTTTGGGGCAAAGGTTGCAGAAAATGACACCGGACGGTGCACATCCTTCAACTCTGCAACATTGTGCTGGCGAGGAATATTGGTTCGCGCATAATCGAACACGAATCGAATTCGAGACTTTCCTGGTTGCGAAATCGATTGTTTGCTTCCAATTTAAGGGTTTTTTTAAACCGAAAGGTTTTTATTCTTTCCTGGCAAATTGAGCGGATCCCGTCAGGGTTCCGCTTTTTTCTTTTCCCCTAATTTGCCAACGGCGTCAAGCGGTGACGCATTACGCCTTGGCGACAAACAGCTTGGGTATCTCCCGCACCAGCCAGCTCTTGGCCTTGCCCATGCTGTCCCGTCGCCATGCCAGCACCACTGTGATGGGGTGACGATACTCGGGGCTGATCACCTTGAGTCGGCCCGCCTTGACATCCTCTGCTACCCAGCCCAGCGGCATGGTGCCGACGCCGATCCCCGCCAGCAGCGCATCGCGTTTTTCGGCCATGGTGCTGACGGTGAGCCGCGGCTGCTTGTCGAGCAGGCGGTAGGTGAGGGCGGGCTTGCGCCGCGCCGTGTCGGCGATGGCGATGGCGCGGTAGCGGCGCAGGGTTTCGTCTGCCAGAGGCTCGGGCTCCTGATGCAGGGGGTGATCCGGGTGCGCCACATAGAGCATCTCCTCTTCAAACAGAGACTGATGCTTGATGCCGGTCAGCATCTGATCGCCGGTCAAGGAGGAGATAAGCAGATCGGCACGGCCATCTTCCAGTGTCTCCCAACTGCCCGCCAACACCTCGGCCCGAAACCGCAGTCGGGTATCGGTCAGCTCGCTCAACCGCTCCACCAGCGGATAGAGCGCCTGCACCGGCACCAGAGTATCCACGGCTATGGTGATGTCGGTTTCCCAGCCTCGCGCCAGGGCGCGGGTCTCCCCCACCAGATGCTCGGCGGCCGCCAGCAGCAAGCGACCCTGCTCGAGCAGCATGCGTCCGGCCGGGGTGAACTTGGTTCTGTGGCCGCTGCGGTCAAACAGCATGGCATCCAGCTCATCTTCCAGTTTTTGCACCGTGTAGCTCAGTGCCGAAGGCACCTTGCCCAGCTCCTCCGCGGCGGCGGCGAAGCTGCCCCGTCTCTCTATGGCATCCAGCACCCGAATGGCTTCCAGGGTCAGTGCGCGTTCTTTGCTCATGAGTAGCCTTCAAAATTTTTGAATATGATCGCCAGATTATCTCGCTAACAACTTAAGTCATGCAGGTTTAACATTCAATCATCGCTTGAGCAGGATGGCTCAGTGGCCAAATAAGTGCAGTTCCAGGCTGTGACTTCCTCAAGAATAGTCGGTCAGCTTTCAGTAAAAGAACAACATAATATTTGACATAGTCTCTTGCATGGATGCATTGGCCCAGGCCGAACGGCCTATCAATGACATAAAAATTCAAGAGAGAATTGAACATGAAAAACCTAATCAAAGTGCTGGCCGTTGCAGGCCTGATGAGTTCCGGTCTGGCCCAGGCCAGCGTGCCAGCTGACTTCAGCGCCACCCCGGGTACCTTGCTCGTCAACTGGCAAGCCAGCGCCGTCATCGATGGCAAATCCAACCCCATGTTGGAGGTTCGTGACGAGTCCGGCGATCTGCTGACCTCTGTCCATGCCAGCCTGATGGGCACTCAGCGGGTACAACTGCCCAGCCGCACTCAGGGCACCTTGACCGTCAGCCTGGGCAACGAGTCCAGCCAGTACCGTGTCCCCTTCGGTCTGGGTGACGGTCGCCAGCGTTAACCACTGCTTGATAGCGTAAGGAGCACACCATGATGCAATTGAGAGCCGCAGCAGATCGAGGTCACGCCAACTTTGGCTGGCTCGATACTCACCACAGTTTTTCCTTTGGTCACTACTACGACCCAGAGTGGATGGGGCACTCAGCCTTGCGTGTCATCAACGACGACATGGTGGCAGCGGGTGGCGGTTTCGCCACTCACCCTCACGCCAACATGGAGATCTTGACCTGTGTGCTCAAGGGCACCATAGAGCACAAGGACAGCCTGGGTCATGCCGAGCAGATCCCGGCCGGGGATTTCCAGTTGATGAGTGCGGGTTCAGGCATTCGCCACAGCGAATACAACCCCTCTCAGAGCGAGCCCCTGCAACTGCTGCAGATCTGGATCGAGCCGAACGAGTTCGGTACGGCTCCCGGTTATCAGCAGAAACGGATAGAAAACCAGCCAGGCATGACGCTGGTGGCTTCCCCCTCCGGGGAAGCTGGATCCTTCAGCATCCGGCAGCAGGTCCGGGTATGGCGCCTGCAACTTGCCGAAGGGGAGACCCTCGAATGGGCGTTGCAAGGGCGTCATGGTTACCTGCATATGATTTCTGGGAGCTTGACCGCAAACGGTCTGGCCGCCCAGCCGGGCGACGGAGTACTCAGTCGTGACGAAGCGAACTGGGCACTGATCGCCTCAACGGCGAGCGAGGCACTGCTGTTTGATCTGCCCTGATAGATAAATATTGGGTGAAATGAGTTAGTTAGAAATTTGGTCTTACACTATTAACACTGTGATTGGTTATCAAAGGAATCTGAAGATGGACAAGATGAGAGATGTGGCACTGCTGGTTGGTCGTATTCTGCTGGCCTTGATGTTTGTGATCGCAGGCTGGGGCAAGATCGGCGGCTACGCTGGTACCCAAGGTTACATGGAGGCCATGGGGGTTCCCGGCGCCCTGCTGCCCCTGGTTATCCTGCTGGAGCTTGGCGGTGGTCTTGCCATCATGCTGGGTCTCTTTACCCGCAGCATCGCCGTGCTGATGGCCGGCTTTACCCTGATGGCGGCCTTCCTCTTCCATTACCAGCCTGCCGAACAGATGCAGATGCTGATGTTCATGAAGAACCTCTCGGTGGCCGGTGGTTTCCTGGCCCTGGCGGCGGCCGGTCCTGGCGCCTTCAGCCTGGATGCCCGCCTCGGCAAGTGCTGGTAACAGCCTGATAGTTCAAGTTTTCCAACGCTTTTTAGCCGGTGCAGCAGCACCGGCTTTTTTATGCCCGCCATTTGCCGCAGCGAATGCTGGCAGTGTGATGGGGACCTGCGCCACGACCACAAGCGCCTTTTGCATCTTCCCTCCCGATCCCTGACAATCTCATTTCGTGTGAAGTGACGGGAATCGCTCATCTTTTTCCGTGCTCACCCCCTCGTTTGAATTGGCGGGAGTCGTCCATGTTTACCCTCTACCACTCCAATCAGCTGGATCTGCTCAAGGAGCTGCTGGTCAACCACATCCGGCAGGCACCTCTCGCTCACCCCTTCGAGCAGGAACAGATCCTGGTACAGAGTCCTGGCATGGCCCAGTGGCTCAAGCTGGAACTGGCCAAGGCATTCGGCATCGCCGCCAATCTCGAATTCCCGCTGCCCGCCAGTTTCATCTGGGAGATGTTTACCCAAGTGTTGGCGGATGTGCCGCGCCAGAGCCCCTACAACAAGGGATCCATGAGCTGGCAGCTGATGACCATATTGCCCGCCCTGCTGGAACGCCCCGCCTTCGCGCCCCTGGCCGCCTACCTGGGCAGTGGCGGGGGGGAGGATCCTGGCCAGGATCCCGCGCAGGCGCCCGAGCAGGTGCGGCTGTGGCAGCTGTGCCAGAAGGTTGCTGACCTGTTCGATCAATATCTGGTCTATCGGCCGGACTGGATCGCCCGCTGGGAAGAGGGAGAGGGACTTGTCGGAACGGCGAGTCAGGAGCTGGCCGGGGTGAGCGGCCAGGATTGGCAGCCCGAACTGTGGCGGGAGCTGGTGGCCCGCACCCTGACGCTGAGCCCCAGTGGCTACCATAGAGCCAACCTCTATGAAGAGTTCATCCACGAGCTGCAAAAGAGCGCCCAGCTGCCGGGCAAGCTGCCTCGGCGGGTGTTTGTATTTGGGATCTCGGCGTTGCCGCCGCGCTATGTGGAAGCCTTGCTGGCCCTGGGTAGCCGGGAGGATGTGGAGGTGCATCTGTTCGTCACCAACCCCTGCCGCTACTACTGGGGGGATCTGCTGGACAGAAAGACCCTGGCCCGCCTCGAAAACAAGCTCAAACCCGGCACCGACATAGAGAGCCTGCAAGGGCCCGCCAACCCGCTGCTCGCCTCCATGGGCAAGCTGGGACGGGATTATCTGCATCAGCTGATGGAGCTGGAGGTGCCGCAAATCGAGGCCTTCGTCGAGATAGACGATCTGGACGATAACGGCAACGCCAGGCTGCTGCGCGCCGTCCAGAAAGATGTACTGGATCTGGCCTCGCGGGGCGAGGGCCAGTTCAGTCTCGATGGTAGCCACCACAAGAGCCCAGTCGATCCTCAGGATGGATCCTTGCAGATCCACGCCTGCCACGGCCCGATGCGCGAGCTGGAGGTGTTGCACGACCAGCTGTTGGCGCTGTTCGAACAGGACTCGACCTTGAGTCCGAAAGACGTGGTGGTGATGATGCCGGACGTCAACAGCTACGGCCCCTATATTCAGGCGGTGTTTGGTGCGCGCGGCCAGATCCCCTTCGCGGTGTCGGATCGGGCGGCGAGTCAGGAGAGCCCGCTGCTGCAAAGCTTCCTCGCCCTGCTCAGGCTGCCCAACGCCCGGCTGGGGGCCGGCGAGCTGCTCGCCATCCTCGAAGTGCCCGCCGTGCTGCGCCGCTTCGAGCTTGATGATGACGAGTTCAACCAGCTGCGGGTCTGGGTGCAGGAGACCGGTATCCGCTGGGGACTGGACGATGCCTACCCCGAGCGCTTCGACCTGCCGCGCCTGTCCGGCAACAGCTGGCTGTTCGGCCTGCGCCGCATGTTGCTCGGCTTCGCCATGGGGGATGGCGAGCCGGTGGCGGGCATATTGCCTTACGCGGATATCGAGGGACAACAAGGCTTGGCGCTCGGCAAGCTGGCCTGGTTCGTCGATTCACTCGCCGAGTTCCTGCCGCGTCTGCAACGGGAACACTCCCTGCCCGCATGGTCGGCTTGCCTCAATGAGCTGCTCGAGCGCTTCTACCTGGCGGACGAGGAGGAGGAGCGACTGCTGCAACTTATCCGCAGCCAGCTCGTCGAGTGGCGAGGGGCGCTGGCCGAGGCGCGCTTCGAGCGCCCATCACGGCGGATCTGGTGCAGGACTACCTTGGCAGCGTGCTGGGAGAGCAGCGCTCCAGCCAGCGTTTCCTCGCCGGTCAGGTCAACTTCTGTACCCTGATGCCGATGCGATCCATCCCCTTCAAGCAGGTCTGTCTGCTTGGCATGAACGATGGGGTCTACCCGCGCACCCTGGCCCCCATGGGGTTCGATCTGATGGCCAGTGCCAGTCGGCGCGGGGATCGCTCGCGCCGGGACGATGACCGCTATCTCTTCCTGGAGGCGCTGCTCAGCGCCCAGCAGGGGCTCTATATCAGCTATCAGGGCTTCAGCGCCCAGGACAACAGTGCGAAGGTGCCCTCAGTGCTGCTGGCGGAGCTTGTCGACTACGTGCGCCAGGGCTTCGTGCTGGCGGGAGATGAGACACTGCCAGACGAGCAGTCCGGCGAGCGGCTGCTCAAGCACCTGGTGGTCGAGCACCCGCTGACCCCCTACAGCCGCAACTACTTCTATCCGGAGGCGGGTTCGCGGCTCTTTACCTATGCCGTCGACTGGCTGCCCGCCTTCGGATTACCCCGTGGCCGGGGGGCGGCCAAGTTTCCAGAGTGGCGAGCGCCACTGCCCCCGAATGGGGCAAGGAGCAGGGGCTGGAGCTGGCCGAGCTGCTGCGTTTCTATCGCCAGCCCGCCAAGTATTTCCTCAATCGCCGTCTCAAGGTGTGGTTCGAGTTGAACGAAGCCAACATCGAAGACAGCGAGCCGTTCGAACTGGACGGCCTGCAGCACTATCAGCTCAAGAGTCTGCTGCTCGATTCCCATCTGGCACAGGGGAACGGCCCGGGGCGGAGCGATAGTGTGGACAAGCGGCGCGAGCGGCTGCGCCTCTCGGGGCAATTGCCCCAGGGCTGGTTTGGCCGTCTGCTGCTGGACGACCTCGATAAACAGATGGGTGGCCTGGCCGAGCGGCTGCGTCCCTGGGTTGCGGGTGACGAGGCACAGAAACAGGCGGTGGAGATCGATATCTCCCTGGCGCAAGGGCAGCTGCAAGGCTGGATAGACACCCAGAAAGGGCGTCAGCTGATCATCAAGCCCGGCAGCTTCAACGGCAAGGATCTGCTGCTGGGCTGGATCCAGCACCTCTGCCTCTCCCTGAGCGAGGCTCCCGGCGACACCCTGCTGTTCGATGCCAAGCTGAGCTGGCGCTTCCCGGCCCTGGCTGCTGACGAGGCACGCCCCAGACTGGCGGCGCTGGTGGCGCTCTGGCAGCAGGGCATGAAGCGGCCGCTGCCCTTCTTCCCCAATACCGCCTGGGATTGGTTCAAGGCGATGGAAAAGGACCCGGACAAACCGGATGCCGCCGACAAGGCGGCGCTCAGCCGTTTCAATGGTGGCTGGATGATCAATGGCGAAGGGGAGGACCCCTATGTTGCCCGCTGCTTCCCCGAGCTCAATGACGCCGTGCTGACCCAGTTGCAGGAACTGGCCCGTGAACACCTGACCTCGCTGCATCAAACCCTGGAGGAGCTGAAATAATGGCTAGCCCGCTCAATACCCTGCGTTTCCCCCTCCATGGTGAACGACTGATCGAAGCCTCCGCCGGTACCGGCAAGACCTACACCATCGCCGGGCTCTACCTGCGCCTCTTGCTGGGCCATGGTCCCGCCATCGAAGAGGGTGAAGAGGCCGGTCAGCCCAGCGCCCACGAACGGCCGCTCTCTGTGACCGAGATCCTGGTGGTGACTTTTACCGAAGCCGCCACCGCCGAGCTGCGTGGCCGGATCCGCGCCCGTATCCACGAGGCGCGCCTCGCCTTCATGGGCAGGGAGAGCACAGATCCGCTGCTGACCCAACTGCTGCTGGAGGTCGAGGATCACCCCTTGGCGGCCCGCCGCCTGCTGGCCGCCGAGCGGCAGATGGACGAGGCGGCTGTCTTTACCATCCACGGCTTCTGCCAGCGCATGCTCAAACAGAACGCCTTCGAATCGGGCGCCCTGTTCGAGACAGAATTTTTGACCGACGACAGCCAGCTCAGGTTGCAGGCGGTGAGTGACTACTGGCGCACCGAGTTCTATCCGGTGGATAAAACCCCTCGCCAGCTCGGTGCGCGCGCTCTGGCCGAGCCCCGCCGCCCTGCTGCGGGAGATGAGCAGCTGGCTCGACAACAGCGAGCTGGAGATACTGCCTGCGCTGGGGGACGAGACCCCTGGCCGAGCGCCATCAGGTGGCCATGGCCCGCATCGAGGCGGTGAAGTGCGAATGGCTGGCGCAAGGGGACGAGATCCGCCGCCAGACGGATGGGCAAGTAAGCCGCTATACCGGCAAGAACTACGAAGGCTGGCTCGCCAAGATCGGCGACTGGGCGCAGGACGAGAGCAGCGGCTACGCCATCCCCAAGGAGCTGGATCGCTTCGGCCAGACGGTGCTGGAGGAGAACCTCAAGAAGGGGGGCGCGATGCCGACTCTGCCGCTTTTTGCGCAAATCGATGCGCTGCTGGCGAGCCGTCCCGGTATTAGGGATCTGATCCTGCAACGGGCGGCCAAGGTGGTGCGCAGCCGGATGCAGGCGAGCAAGCGCCAAGCCCATCAACTCTCGTTCGATGACCTGCTCAAAGATCTCGACGGGGCGCTCGGCTCCAGTCTTGGCGAGCGGCTCTGCGATCGCATTCGCGCCAGCTATAGAGTGGCGATGATCGATGAATTCCAGGATACCGACCCCCAGCAGTACCGCATCTTCCATCGCCTCTACGGCGGCCACCAGGACACGGCGCTGTTGATGATCGGCGACCCCAAGCAGGCCATCTACGGCTTTCGCGGTGCCGACATCTTTACCTACATCCAGGCGCGGCGAAATGTGAGCGCCCACTACAGCCTGGGGCGCAACTGGCGCTCCAGCGGCGCGCTGGTGGGGCGGTCAACGGCCTGTTCGAGCGGGCCAAGGATCCCTTTATCTACGAAGCGGATATCCCCTTCCTGCCGGTGGAGGCGCAGGGCAAGAGCAAGGCACTGCAACTCGATGGGCAAGTTGCCCCCGTGCTGCACTGCTGGCAGCTGACCGGCCAGCCCACCTTCAACCGCGGGGATTACCAGAGCCGAATGGCCCGTGCCACGGCGGCGGAAATTCACCGACTGCTGACCCTGGCTCGCGAGGGCAAGGCGCTGATTGGCGACCAGCCGGTCAAGGCCGGGGACATTGCCGTGCTGGTGCGCACCGGCGCCGAGGGCCGACTGGTGCAGCAGGAGCTGGCGCGCCTCGCCATCGCCTCCGTCTATCTGTCGAACCGCGAGAGCGTGCTGGAGCAGGTGGAGGCGCGGGAGATACTGCTGATTTTGCACGCCTGCCAGAACCCGAGCGAAGAGCGCAGCCTGCGCGCGGCGCTGGCCACCGGCCTGTTTGATCTCGACGCCAGGGCGCTCGACGCGCTGGCCTCGGATGAGCGGGCCTGGGAGAGCGCGGTGCAGGAGTTTATGGAGTACCGAGCGATCTGGCACCGCCGTGGCGTGCTGGCGATGCTGCGAGCCCTGCTGCACAGGCGCAATCTCGCCTCCTCCCTGCTGGCGAGTCCCTATGGCGAGCGGCGGCTGACCAACTTCCTCCATCTCGGGGAGCTGCTGCAACAGGTGAGCTGCGAGCTGGACGGCGAATACGCCCTGCTGCGCTGGCTGGGGGAGCGGTGAGTCGCCCCAATGGCCAGGATGCGGAGCAGGTACTACGGCTCGAATCCGAGCGCAAGCTGGTGCAGATAGTCACCATCCACAAATCCAAGGGGTTGGAGTACCCCCTGGTGTTCCTGCCCTTCATCTGCAGTCACAGAGCCGCCGAGACCCCGCTCTACCATGAGGCGATTGAGGCGGGCAATCGCACCATTCTCGATCTGACCGGCGCCGAGGGATCCTTGGCCGAAGCCGACAAGGAGCGCCTCGCCGAAGACTTGCGGCTGCTCTATGTGGCGCTGACTCGCGGCGTCTACGCCACCTGGCTGGGGCTGGCCCCGGTGCGGGCCGGGGCGGGCAAGTCGGAGCAGACCGATCTGCACCACACCGCCATCGGCTACCTGCTGCAAAAGGGGGAGGCGGGG
>NZ_AQGQ01000031.1 GCF_000388115.1 Aeromonas molluscorum 848 | reverse complement strand
CCCCCGCCAGCCTGGCCGCGGCCGCAAGCAGGGGGGGCTGCACCATAACACCAGCCGCAGAGGGGGTCATAAACGTAGTGCAATGTTGTTTCTTTCATCTTCATGGCGTCGTATCCAGCTTGAAAAAACCGGGCCAAGGGGCCCGGTAAAAAACACAGGGAAGTAGGCTCAATGCTTTACCACTTCATCTCGCCGGTCGCGACCTTGGCGCCGATAGCCAGACCATCATCGTCAGGCAACGCGGGGAAGGCTTGCTTCATGCTCTGGATCAAGCTGTCTGAGTCCTTGGCCTTGGCCAGCTCCTGCTCGAAGCGCTGCACATAATCGCGTGTGAAGGTCACGGCTTCGGCCCCCCTGGGCTCTGCTCCCAGGAAGTGGCCCGGGATCACCCTGGCCGGTTTCATCGCCAGCAGCTCATTGAGGGTCTTGACCCACTGCGTCCGCGCCGTCTTGGTCTGGCTGTCCGCCATCCAGACATGCACGCCGTGATACACCGGCACGCCACCGAATGCGGTCTTGATAGAGGGGACCCAGAGATAGGCGCTCGGCGTGTTCATCGCCTTTATCTCGATCCGCTCACCTTCAAGAGTCAGATGGGACGCCGTCATCACCTCGGGGACTATCAGGCTCTTGGGCGCCTGTTTGCCCAGAATGGGGCCCCAGTAGGCCAGCTTGGCATCCTTGGTGGCCTTGATATGGTCAACTACGTGCTGGCTGGCCACTATCTTGACGTTCGGGAAGGCCACCTTGAGAGGTTCCAGGCCGAAATAGAAATCGGGATCGCCACCACTGATGAAGATGGTGGTCAGCGTCTTGCCACTCTTGTGCAGCAACTCGACCAACGCCTGGCCATCACCGACCCCGAACTGGGCATCAACCAGTATGGCTTCCTTGTCTCCGCTGACGATCTCGGAAGCGACAGGGAAGATCCCCTGCTCGCCCGGGTTGTAGACGGTTACCGTCAGAGGGGCAGCTAGTGCGGCGCCGCTGAGCAGTGTGGTGGCCAGGGTCAAATTGCGAAGTGCTTGCTTGTTCATTGCGTCATTCCTAATGATGGATTCGGGATGAACAGAGTTTATTAGAACGACTGAGTTGCAAATACAGCATAATAGTCACTTCACTGTTGCATGAATCGAACAGATAGAGGTTAAACATGGATAGACTGACCGCCCTGCGGGTCTTTGTCAGCGTGGTGGAACAGGGCAGTTTGAGCGCCGCAGGAGAGCAGCTGGAGATGTCGCGCGCCATGGTGTCACGCTACCTGGCCGAGCTGGAGCGCTGGATGGGAGCCCGCCTGCTGCACCGGACCACTCGCCGCCTCAGTCTGACCGGGCCGGGAGAGGAGGCGCTGTTGCGAGCCCGTACCATGTTGACCCTGGGCGAAGAGATGGAGCAGCTGGCAGCCCAGAGCCAGGATGCCCCCAAGGGATTGCTGCGCATCACCAGCAGCTACTCCCTCTCCGAGGCCTTGCTGGTCAACATCGCCAACGACTATCTGGCCAGCTATCCAGGTACGGCTGTCGACATATTGCTGTTGGACAGGACGGTCAATCTGGTGGAGGAGCGTATCGATCTGGCCGTGCGGATCACCAACGATCTGGATCCCAATCTGGTCGCCCGCCGGCTCGGCACCTGCCGCTCGGTGGTCTGCGCCAGTCCGGCTTACCTGGCCAGCCACCCGGTGCCGCAACAGGTGCAAGATCTCGCCTTGCACAACTGCCTCACCTACACCTACTTCGGCAAAAGCCTGTGGCAATTTGATGGGGTGAAGGGCCCTCAATCGGTCCCCGTCAGCGGCAATCTGAGCGCCAATATATCCAACCTGCTTCTGGCCGCCACCCTGGCGGGGACAGGTATCAGCCTGCAACCCCACTATTCGGTTAAAACGCATCTCGAACGAGGTGAGCTGGTGGCCTTGCTGCCCGACTGGCAACCCAAGCAAATGGGCGTTTACGGTGTCTATGGCACCCGCAAGCAGATGTCTCCCTTGCTGCGCAGTTTCCTCGACTTCATGGTCGCGCGCATGGCAGCCGATCCACTCTGGCAATAAAAAAGGGGCCTTTCGGCCCCTGATAAAGAGAAGGAGGGATCAGGCTTCGAAGCCGGTCAGTGCGATCCCCTCCTCCCCCTCTTGCTCGATGAGGAAGATATCCTTGTAAGCCATATAGATGGAGTAGTTGAGCGCAGGCAACACCACCAGCAGGCCAATCAGCATCAACAGGGTGCCGAGTAGCAGCATGACGCAGCCCAGCAGCCCCCACCAAAGGAAGGGCCACATGTTGCGCTGACAGCCGATGAAGCTGAGTTTGGCGGCCTGCCAGATCCCGACATCATGGAAATAGATGAGGGCGGGGGCAAAGGTCACCGCCATCAATACCGGCACCAGCAGCAACATCCCCAGCAGCACGCAGAGCAGCACGCCTCTTGCCTGCTCCACCGTCAGGGAAAGCTGTTCGGGATCCTGACTGAACAGATCGCTCAACCCCCACCAAGAGAGCAGTCCAAAACAGAGCATGGCTATCAGGGTGAAGAGGCCAAGGGCAAACAAGCCCCCCATCATCAGTGGCGTCAATCGGTGGCGAAAGCCAGCAAACAGGTCGGAGAAGGTCAGCCGTCCCTGCTCATCACCCCCTTTGGCCACTACCATCCAACCCGCCATCCACACCATGTAGAGCAGTTGGGAAATAAAGCCTCCCGTGGGTAGCTGCTCGATCAGCAAGCCGACCCCCAGCCAGAGCAGCAACATGGCAACGCTCAGTCCCATGCCCTTGTTGAAGATATCGAATCCACTACGGATCCATAACCAGCCACGCCCTATGGGGTGACGCTGGGGCTCGGTGCGCAGGGCGCTGTGGGTACTCATCATTTAGCCTCGATAGGATTCGCGGGCTGAGGGCGGCTCAGGGCACAGTCACCGTCACCATGACGGTGGCCGTATAGGGCCCGGTTCGTACCGGCTGACCTGGCAGCTTGGTCGGATACACCCTCACCCTGTAGTCAGTCTTATGGGTGCTTTGCGAGTAGGGTACCCCGATGGCAGTATCAAATGGAATAGGGGTATCCGTATCCTGTTGGAGCAAACCTATGCCCACCCCCGCCAGGCTGGTGTTGATGAAGTTACCCTGACTGGTGAGAGCACCACCAAAGCTGTAACTGAGAGGGATCACGTAGTCGCTCGGGATCTGGCTGCACGACACACTCACATTGACGCTGCGCGGGGCATAACCCAGTGGCACGCCTCCTTCGACGAAGGCACTCTGGGCCACGGCCCCGAGATCCAGAGGAATGCTGGTACCAGCTGGAAACTGGCAGCTCGGGGTTGAGGTGATGCTGATATTCATGGCCAACCGGCTGAACTCGTTGCCAACGTTGGTATCGGGCAGGCTGGATCGCCGCACGAAGAGGCTGGCGACTGTGCCACTGAAGGTCTGGGTGCCAGTGATCCCCTTGAGCAGCTTGAGGGTATATTTACCGCCATTGACGTCAATGCCGCCAAGCGCCAAATTGAGCAGGTTACCGACACAAACACTGAGCAATCCGATTGTCGTGGTATTGAAGGGGACAGTACGATAACTCCCTCCCACATTGAACTCCGCCTTGAGACCGAAATAATCGTTGAGTTTGATCAGGGTACCCAGGGGATCGGCAATGGTCGGCAGTGTGGTCGCCCCCTGGTAGTAAGCCGTTACCAAGAGACCAAGCGATATACCGGTACAGTCGCAGGTAGCTGTGCTGGTGGTGGCAAAACTGCCATTGGTCGTATCCCCCGGTTGATAGACGCTGGCGGGGTTGGTCACCGGGACTGTTGCCAGAAAGGGGCTGGTGCACTGGCCGTTGACGGCGCTCGCGTCGGGCAAGTAACAGAGCGCGCCAAACAATAACAGCCCCGGCATCCCCACTCGCTCTAGTGCCCGCCGGGTCCAGCCCGCCCGCTCACCGATTCTGAATTTCATCGCCCTGCTCCCTGAGTCAATTGAAAGCCCTGCTCATGATAGTTGCCATCATCATCAATCCAGCGCGCCCTGCCACGCGCACCGTGCAATGCGGTCTCATCTGCCCCCGCCATGGGCAGAAACAGCTTAGCCTGCGGCGGGATCAAGGCAGCCTCTTGCCAGAGCAGCGACTGCTTGCCGTGGGAGATCAACACCTCACTCAGGCTGATATAAAACCCACCGGGATTGGACACAGTCACGCCCAGCCCCGGCCCGGTTTGCCAAACAAGCCGAGTCACGGCGTCGCGCACTGAGCCAGGCAGGCCCGCGGGCCGATAGAACAGCTTGATGCGGGTGCGATAAGCGAGCTGTACCCTGGCCCCTTCAGCAACAGTTTTGGGAGGTAAACCCAGCACATTGAGCCAGAACAGGGATTCGCGGTCCTGTACCAGATGTTTGGTATCCACCCCGTAAATGCGCAGCATCTGCCCCTTGCGTCCCCCCAACCGGATCATGGGAGGAGTCACCAAAAATGGTGCCTTGCTGTGACTCGGTCCTTGCTGCACATCCCCCTCATCAACCCAGGCCTGCAGCAAGCTGGGGGCCTGGTCATCGTTGAATACCCTGAGACTGGCTTCGGGAGCCCCGCCCGGGTAGACGAGACGCGTCGCCATCAAATTGATGGCGGCCTGTCCCTCTTCTTCCCGAAGCAGGAGCGCACACAGTAACATCAGGCAATAAAGCCGACGCGGCTTCATCATGGCGTCTGCTCAGGCTGACAGAGGGCGGTCACCTGCTGATAGGGAATGGCAGGATCCGGCTTGGGTTGTCGATAGTCCAGACGGCAGCGCTGGCTTCCCTCCTTGCCCCACTGCACGTGAAGCGGCCCCTGTTCGCCGCGCACGAAAATAAGTCCCCCCTGTCCGACCACGGCCACCGAGCGGCCACTGCTATCAACTACATCGGCCCCAAAAGGCAGCGTCATCCGATCCGGTAGCTGGGCCTGCAGCAGCAAGGGTTGGCCGATATGAGTCTCATAGTCGAGTTTGACGATGGCACCGCGCCTGGGGGCCACCATCTGCGCACTGCCCTCTATCTCCACGTCCACCGGCAGCCCCCCCGGATCCAGACTGATGATGTTGTTGCGATAGGGATTGAGCCCGGCCAGCACCGCATAACCATCTCCATCGACCTCACTGCCGATACCATGGCTTATCTTGGCTCCCTGAGCCCCTCTGGCCTCCACCAGCGCCATTGTCTCCCCTTGGGTCTGGCCCAATACCCAACCATCTTTATGTACCAGCAAGGTCCCTTTGGCCGAGGCGACATATTGGGAGTAACCATCTCCCTGACTGGTGCTGGCGCCGAGTTGGGCCGCGGCCCCCTGATACTGCAAATTCCCGCCGTAACCATAGTGGCTGGCTGCGCCCCCTCCATTCTTGCTGGCGTAAAGCCCGTAATAGAGCAGACCATCGCGAGCACCACCATTGAGATCGGCGCGGGCGCTGTCGCCCTGTCCCTCCTGATAGGAGAGGGTGCTACTCAGGCGTGGCCCACCGAGTGCCTCGCCGATGGGAATGCTGAGACTCAACACATATTGATCCCCGCCATCGTCCTCATTGAGGGAGTGACTGGCCGAGAGGGAGAGACTGCCCCAGCTAAACCCCTTGTTGTAACCCAGCTGGAAGCTGCTGTTGTTCGCTTCACCTCCCCAGTAGTTGCGCGCGATGCCACTGAAATAGAGATCGCCCAGCTCCCCTACCGGCTGGCTGATGTTGAGTTGGAAGCGATTGCGTTCCCGCTGCAACAAATTGAGGCGATCTCCCTGCAATGCCGCCACATCGTTGAGGTCCAGATAACCCTCGCTCGAGAACCGGTATGCGGCCAGCGTGACATAGGTGCGGGTGTAATCCAGCTGCTTGCTGTAGGTCAACCGATAGCTTTGCCCCGACAACTCCTTGGCTAATCTGGACTCGGGGGGAAGATCCCGTGCCCAGGAGCCGGTGAGATCGAGAGCGAGAGCGCCATAATCGGAGCCGACTGCCAATCCCCCCAGCAGGGCGCCATAATCTTGCGCCGCAATAGCACCACCGTAGAGGGTCAGGATATTGGAGAGGCCGTGTCTGTAGGTGCCTTGCAAGAAGTTGGGACCATCAACCCCCGCATCATTGCGATACTGGCCCAGGGTCAGGCTAAACCGGGAGGCATCGGTGCGCAGCATCTGCACCACCGATGAAAATGGCAGGGTGAAGCTGCGCTCACGACCGTCAGCTTCCGTAATAGTCACATCGAGATCGCCCGCAAAACTGGTGGCATAGAGATCGTCGATAGCGAAGGCGCCAGGGGCAACTTGGGTCTCATAGATGAGTGCCGTTCCCTGACGGATGGTCACCCTGGCATTGGTCTCGGCAGTACCACGCACCACAGGGGCGAAGCCACGCTCAAAATCCGGCAGCATGGCATCATCGCTGGCAAGCTGCACACCGGTGAAGGGCACACTGTCGAAGCTGTCTCCCGGGGTAAAATACTCCCCCAAGGTGAGCTGGGCTCTCTGCCCTGTGATATCCCGCTGGGCATAGCTGTTGAGCGCTTGATAATCACCTTCGCTCTGAAAGGAGCCATTGTGACGTAAACGCCAGCTCCCCAGGTTGAGCCCACTATTGAGGTTGATGTTGCTGCTGAGCTTGTCTGATGCGCCGCGCTGGTCGCTGTAATAGAGATTGGCGTTATAACCGACAAAACCGGCATTGATCCCCTGCACCCACTGATCCGGCCCCACATAGTTGCGACGCACCCGTCCGACATAAGCCTGCGGCAGGCTCAGCGCACCTGTCAGGCTGGGCAAATCCAGAGTGAAACGGGCCTCAGGCACCAACGCTTCCACCTCGATACAATCGCTCTGTAACAGCGCGTTAACTGCCTGCTGATGAGGGAGCTTACCGATCAACAGCCCCCATTGCTCAACCTGAGCTGATTTGAAACAGAAGCGGGGTGACTGGGGATCCGCGCCCGCCCTCACCTCCAGCTGCTGGCTCAGCTTGTCTTGGCCGTTAATGATGATATCGAGTTGATAAATACCTGGCGGCACAAAGTCGGCGCGAGAGAAGCGGGTCAGGTCGATATCCATGCCAAGAGCGTCAAGCAGCTGGCTATTGAATTCCACCGGTTCGGGAGCCGCTATCGCCTTGGCTTGCACCGGCTCATTCGCCATTGCGGTGTGACCGATGAGCAGGATTATAAGCAGGAAAATGCGTGTAACCCGGCAAGATGTCAGGCAGGCGGGGGGGTAAACATGAAGACCTGTCATCGATACGGCGGCAGGGAGAACACAGGCAATCACGGCGCACCTCCCTCCAGATACAGACTGACATCGAATGCGGGAAGACCTGGCGCCGGGTTCAATTCCCCGACCCGGTACTCGTCAGTTGAACGCGAATCGGCCCACCTCGCGGGCACCATAATCATTAAGCCAATAGAAGGTCACCGTTTTGGCCTGCACTGGCCCGCTCAATCGTTCCAGAGGAAAATCAAAACTGGCTCCAGGCGCCACCATGCCACCGCTGCGATTGACATACTGCCTGGCCTGGGCCGTTGTCAGATCGAGATTGCTGATACTGACGTGGTAACTGCTCGGGTTGCTGGCTCGCAGCACGTAACCACTCGCCTGGTGCAGCAATTGCCACTGCAACCCGTTGGCGGATTGCTGGATATCACCGGCCAATCCCTGGGGCCGATAGAACAACTTGATGCGAGAGCGAAAGGCGAGTTGCACCAGATTCTGACCCGCCACGGCAGACTTGGCACTGGGCGGTACTTCCAGCACATTGAGCCAGAACACCGACTCCTTGTTGAGGGGCAGTCCTTGCCCTATGTAAGCAAGGCGCAGGGATTGGCCGCGCAGGGCCTCTATTCGGGTAATAGGTGGTGTGATGAGGAAGGGCAATCTATCGGCACCGGGCCGGATCCGGCGATCGCCCGTATCCATCCAGACCTGAACCAACGCTGGCAGCGTGCCCTTATTGGTCAGCTCCAGTGTCACTTCACGAGCCGTGGAGGGATAGATGACCCGGGTGCCAGATATCTGAACCTGCCCCCAGGCCAGCATGGGAAAGAGCACTACCCCATGGAGCAGGAATCGACCTAACATGCCGCCCCAACGGGCCAGACCCGATACCGTGCTCATGGGGCAGATCTCAGTGATAATCGAGAGAATAGATAAGGTCAGCTGACACCAACCCGGCTCCCACAGGCCCGGTGGCTATGTACTGGGCGCTGTAATAAAGGGTGGCATCGCCGGCCGCATTGAAATCAACCAGTACATCATTGCCCGTGTTGTCTCTCAGATCGATAGGGGTGCTGTCGGATGCTAGGATCTGCACCTCCACGTTAGCCGCCGGGTTCTTACCGCCGGACGCCACCGCTTTATTGCTCAGATTCCCCGTGCTCTGGGCCACGCCAAAGTTCTCGAAATAGGCTCGCACCGAACCCGTCGTCGGGCAGCTGGTGAGCTCCAGATTGAAACCTGTCGCACCGGCGGTTACCCCCAGACCGGAGAGTGCATTGGTACTGACGGTGGGCAGGGTCACAATCGCCGAAGCACTGCCGCCGTTGACAGAAATGTCGCAGGTTCCCGCCGTGACCTCCCCAGTGATCGTTATGGTGCCATTGAAGGCCAAGACAGACCCCGAGGCCAGCAAGCTGGCCGAGAGTCCAAGAGCCGCAAGAAGATTTATTTTCATCACAACCTCCACCTAACCCGCTGGGATAGCTCAACTCGGTGTGCTGGCAATGCTCTGTTTTCTATCTCCGGCACATCATCCTTGATGGGTGTCATTTAACGACCAAAAGTTAATGACTTATTAGTAAATAGCACAACCTGCGGCGCAGTGCCTGCCGCAGCTCAAAATATAGAAAGCCCCAAGTGAACCATTCACTGTTTCAAGGAGAAGTACTATTCAGCCTGGGGATGTCAGACAGATAAACGGCGATGTGGCATCATATCGCCTCTGTTATTTGCCTCTATCCGGAGTGGTCTATGCGCCTCTTGTTCTCCCTCTGCCTGCTGCTGTGCAGTGCTGCCCTGCAGGCTGAGCCCGGCTTTATCAGCCGCTTGCTCAATCAACCCGTTCCCGGTGGCATCGCCGTCATACCCCTCGATGAAGGGAGCCAGACACCTGCTCCTCGCTATGAGGGAAATCCCGTGCTGGTGGTCAAGGAGCAAGGCAAGGAGTGGATCGCCATCGTCGGCATACCGCTCAAGAGCAAGCTCGGCGAGCATCGGCTCTCCCTGGCCGACGGTCGCACCCTCGCCTTCACCGTCGAAAACAAGCACTACCGCGAGCAGCACATCAAGCTCAAGAACAAGCGGCAGGTCAATCCCAACCCCGATGATCTCGCCCGCATCCAGCGTGAACTGGCCGAGCAGACCCAAGCTTATCAGTCCTTCAGCCCGATCCAGCCTAGCAATCTGATGTTTGACAAGCCAGTGCAGGGGCCACTCTCCAGCCCGTTCGGACTGCGACGCTTCTTCAATGGTGAGGAGCGTAACCCCCACTCGGGGCTCGACTTTGCGGTCGGTGCCGGCACTCCCGTCAAGGCCCCCGCCGCGGGCAAGGTGATCCTTATCGGCAACTACTTCTTCAATGGTAATACCGTCTTTATCGATCACGGCCAGGGGTTGATCAGCATGTTCTGCCATCTCTCCAAGGTGGATGTGAAACGGGGTCAGAGTCTGCCCAGAGGCGGCATTCTCGGCCGAGTAGGCTCAACTGGCCGTGCCACCGGACCCCATCTGCACTGGAACGTCAGCCTCAACGACAGCCGGGTCGATCCCGCCATCTTTATCGGTGCCTTCAAGCCCTGAAGCCGGCTATCCAGAACTGAAAAAAGGCAGCCATTGGCTGCCTTTTTTCATGCACTGACCCCACTTATCCTGAGGTCATAGTCGCCTTGTCTATCAGGAGGTGGCCCCGCCATGGCGTGCCGACTCCTGGCGCATGCCCCACACCATGATGGCGATCAGCAAAGCGCTGGAAGTAGGCAGGGCCAGCCAGACGCCTGCTACCCCCCACAGGGTGGAAAATAGCCACAAGAAACCACCGATCAACACTAGCTTGCCGCCGGTAAGCAGGGAAGCCATGCGCGCGCGGCCTATGGCCTGGAAGTAAGTTGCCCCCACCAGCAACAATCCCTCCAGCGGCAAGCCCCAGAAGTAAAGCCAGATGCCCAAGGTAGCCACCGGCAGCAGGGCCGGGTTGTCGCCGGCAAACAGGTAGACGGCCCCCTCTGGCCAGAGATAGAGCGGGAACAAGGCCAGCAAGGCGATAATCAGGGTCGTCCCCAGCGCCAGGTTGCGAATGCGGATGACCCTGTGCCACAGCCCGGCGCCGGCATTGAAGCTGGCGATGGGTTGAATGCCCATGGCGATCCCCTCGAAGATGAGATAGAAGAAGGCCTCGGTGTAACTTATCACCCCATAAGCGGCGATATGCAGCGAGGTTCCCACCGCCAGCATGGCCTTGTTGTGCATGGCCAATACCACAGAGAGATAGAGATACATCAGGAAGCTGGAGAAACCGAGCCGCAACGTCTGGCCAATTTGACGCCAATCCGGACGCAGGCTGTCCCAACGGATCCGTAGCTGACTGCGGCGGCTAAGGAAGTGCCACAGGCAGAGTCCACCTGTCATCGCTTGTGAGAGCATGGTGGCGATGGCCGCCCCCGCCAGCCCCCATGGCAACACGGCCATCAGCAGGTAATCGAGTAGCACATTGAGTACGCCACCTGCCACCAGGATCCAGGTGGTAAGTCCGGGGTGACCGTCGTTGCGCAGCAGGGCTGTAAACGCCATGGAGAGCACGGCAAAGACCCCAAGCAGGGCGTACCAGTCTAAGTAGGCAATGCCTGCATCGAACACGGCGCCCTCGGCCCCCATCCAGCGCAGCAGTCCCTCCCCGTAGAGGAGTCCGATGCCGCTGAGCAGCAGAGAGGCCAGCAGCACCAGTAGCAAAGCATTGCCGACTATCAGGCGGGCAAGTTGCGACTCCCCCTTGCCCTGCAAGAAGGAGACCCGGGCACTGGCGCCCATGCCGATGAGGGCTCCGACCGCATAGAGCACGGCGCAGATGGGATAGGCGAGCATCATACCCGCCAGTCCGTCCTGTCCCAGGATGTGGCCAATGAAGATGCCATCTATGGTGACATAGACCCCGGTGACCAACATGGCAGCCACCGTCGGCGTGACATAGCGCAAACACAGACGGCCGAGCGGGGCAGTGCCCAGATCCAGGGTCGACATAGAATTCTCAACAGTGACAAGCAAAAGGGGCAGGATAATAGCCAAACAAATCCATTTTCACCCGTTATTTATGTTACGAATCATTAATATGTAAAACTTTACCCTTCCAGGGCCCTGCTTTAGGCTAGGGCTCTTCTCTCGAACGGAAACGAGCCTCATGTTGCAACGCCTGCTCCCCCTGCTTCTCCTCTGCCTTCCCCTGTTATCCCAGGCCGATGATGCCACCGCGCAAATAGAGGAGCTGCTCCAGAGCGTGCCCAAGGGCGAGGCGCCTGAGCATCAGAAGCTGAGGGAGAGCTATCAGCAGGCACTGCAATACGCCCGGGATGCGGAACGCTACCGGGAACAGGGCAAGGCCTATCAACAGTTGATGATCGACTACCCCAATGAGTCGGCGCGCCTCAAAGATGCACTGCACAACTACCAACCCGCCAACAGGGTGCCACTCGCTAGCCTGAGCGAAGATGCCCTGCGTCAGGCGCTGGGACTGAGCAGCAATCGTCAGCTCAACCTGCGCAAGGAGCGTCAGGAGCTGATCGACAACCTCAATCAGCAGGAGATCACCGGTCAGGAGTTTCACCTGCGCATCGATGAGCTGCGCAAACAGCTGCAACAGACGCGCACCCAGCTCGATCGGATGAGTTTCAGTGGGGAATCGGATCGCCAGCATGAGGCGCTGCAGTTGATGACCCGCCTCAAGGAGCAGGCGCTGTCGGACAGGATCCAGATGCTGGAGCTAGAACAGCTCTCCGCCCAGCAGCGCAGCGATCTCGCCAAGCTCAAGGTGCAGGGGCTCAACCTTGCCATTACCGACGAAGATGAGTGGCAAAACGCCCTCATCAGCCAACAGAACCTGCTCAGGCGCCAGAATACCGAACGCACTCTGGCCCAGAGCGAGCGGCTCAAGGCCCAGCTCACCGCCGACATGCCGCTGCTGCAGGAGCAGCAACAGCAGAACCAGACGCTCTCCATCCAGCTCGGCACCCTGGAAGAGCAGATCGAGCTAGTACAAGACGAGCAGCGAGATCTGGACAACAGCCTCTCCCACCTCAATGACCTGGTCGATTCGGTCCGCGAACAGCTCGAATGGCTACAGATAAGCAATGCTTACGGTGAAAACCTGCGCAGCAAGCTGGCCGACTTGCCCGCCTACTTCCCCCTCGACAAGCTAGAGTCGGCCATAGTGCAGTCGCGCATCGCCAAATACCGCTATGAAGGGGAGCAGGAGGGACTCAAGGACCCGGCTCAAGTGAGGGATAAACTGCTCGAAGAGGAGAACAGCAAGCTCGACCGCTCCCAGGTCACAGTGCTCGATAACCTGCTCAAGACGCGTCGCCTGCTGTTGACCCGCCTCAATGATGCCGCCGATACCCTGATCCAGGAACAGACCAGGCTCAAGCTGCTCTATATCCGCCAGAACAGCAAAATAGATGAAATTCGCAATCTCAGTGCCAGCCATCTGTTCTGGCTGCCGGATGTGCCTCCGCTGACTCCTGCAGTCCTGCTCGGAGTACCTGCCGCCCTGGGACTGGCCTTCGATCCTGCCAACTGGTGGCAACTGCCACTGGCACTGGCCGAGCAGGGCACCACCCGTCTTACTTTCATAGTCCTCACCCTGCTGCTGCTATTCGGACTCTGGATCCGGCTGGCCCGCCACCTGAGCAATTTCAGCCAGCAGATAGCCCCAAGGGTCGGCAAAGTGACCCAGGACAAGTTCAGCCTGACCAGCCGTCTGCTGCTTCGTTCCCTGGTCGCCGCCCTGCCCCTGCCCGCCATGGCACTGCTGCTGCGCTACCAGCTGGAGGGGGCATGGCAATATCCCTTCGCCATCGCAATCGCCAAGGGGCTCGGCGAGATTTGGTTCCTGCTGCTGGCCCTGCTGCTGGTGCGTCATCTCACCATGGAGAAAGGCATACTCATTCACCACTTCGGCTGGAGTGGCGTGCAGGTGACCCGAGTCTGGGGCCAGTTCCGCACCCTCTTACTGATCCTGATCCCCAGCTTCTTCGTGCAGGGCATGGCCGACAGCTATCAGGAACATGCCTTCTACGACACCCTGGGCCGGCTCGCCTTCATGGTGGGGGCGCTCTGGCTGCTGCTCTTCTTCGTGCGCCTCAATCGTGAACGCTTGCCGCTGACCTGGGGCCAGGCAGACATGAACAAACCCCACCTGTTGCACCACTTCATCTGGAACGCCCTCATGCTGGCGCCCCTGGTGGCGGTAATAGGTGCCCTGCTCGGCTATTTCTACACCTCGCGCATCTTGCTGCGTCAGCTGGAAGTGAGCCTGTTGATGGGGCTCGGTTGCCTGCTGATCTATTACCTGGCAAGGCGCTGGATGCTGATCCAGCGCAGGCGGCTCGCCTTCGATCGTGCCAAGAGCCGCCGGGCCGAGATCCTGGCCCAGCGCGAGCGTGAAGAACAAGATGATCTCAGCTCGGAGATCCCGGATGTGGTGGAGGAACAAGAGCTGGATCTGGATACCATCAGCGCCCAGTCCCTCGGCCTTATTCGCACCCTGCTGATGCTCGGCTTCACCATCCTGGTGGTGGTGCAATGGTCCGATCTCAACTCGGCGTTCAGCTTCCTGAGCAACATTGAGGTATGGCAGGTGAGCAGCAAGGTCGCCGGCATAGAGCAGCTGTCGGCCATCACCCTGCAGGATCTGATGTTGACCCTGTTCGTCTTCATACTGACGGTGATGACGGCTCGCAACCTGCCGGGTCTGATGGAGCTGACCCTGCTCCAGCACCTGAGCCTCTCCCCCGGCACCGGCTTTGCCTTGACCACCGTCAGCAAATACATGGTGATCCTGATCGGTGCCCTGACCGGCTTCTCCATGCTCGGCATCGACTGGTCCAAGACCCAGTGGCTAGTGGCGGCACTCTCGGTGGGGCTGGGTTTCGGCCTGCAGGAGATCTTCGCCAACTTCGTTTCCGGCCTGATCATCTTGTTTGAAAAGCCGATCCGGCTCGGCGATACCGTCACCATTCGCGAGCTGACCGGCACCGTCTCCAAGATCAAGACCCGCGCCACCACTATCGTGGACTGGGACAGGAAAGAGATCATTGTGCCCAACAAGGCCTTCATCACGGAGCAGTTCATCAACTGGTCACTGTCCGATGCCATCACCCGGGTCAAGCTGCGTATTCGCATCAGCCTGACCCAGGATCCCAAACGGGTACAGCAACTGCTCGAAGAGTGCGTACGTGAATCCAGCCTGGTGCTGGATACACCGACGCCGGAGGTGTTCCTGATCGAGTTCACCGATTCGGCGCTGATTTATGAGATCCGGCTCTACGTCAACAATATGGATCACCGCATGCCGATCACCCATGAGGTCCATTCGGCCATTCTGGAAAAACTGCATCAACTGGGCATGCACCTGCCGCACCAGCAAGTTGATATCCGCCTCAGTCGTGCCTAGGAGTCTCTAATGCAGATCATCGCCCACCGCGGGGCCAGTGGCCTGGCCCCGGAAAACACTCTCAAGGCCATACGTCTTGCCCTCAAGTTGGGGGCGCCCGCCATCGAAATAGACGTGCAGCAAGCCGATGGCGAACTCTGGGTATTTCACGATCGTCGCCTGGATCGCTGTACCAATGGTCATGGGGTGCTGAGCCGACAAAGCGCCGCTTATTTGCAGGGGCTGGATGCCGGTGATGGGGAGCCCATTCCGCTGCTGTGGCACGTCATGGCCGCGATCAAGGGAGAGTGCGAGCTGCATATCGAGCTCAAGGGGATAGAGACGGCAGAGGGCGTGGCAGACCTGACCCGACGCGCTGAAGTCGAACTGGGCTTCATGGCGGACCAGTGGCTGGTCTCCTCCTTCCATCACCCCGAGTTGGCCCGCTTCGGAGCGCTGCGTCCCGAGATCCGCCTTGGCGCCCTTATTGCCAATCGACCGCTGGCTCTCTCCCATGCCGCCGAGGCGCTCAACGCCTGGTCACTGAACTGCGATCTCGATTTCGTGGATGAAGCCTTGGTGAAAGACGCCCATGATCGCGGGTTGAAGGTGCTGATCTATACGGTGGATCAGCTGGAGGATGCCCGCCAATTGCATGAATGGGGGGTCGATGGAATCTTCACCAACCGTCCCGATCTGATGTTAAAGGACACTCAATTGGGTCAGCATGCTGCAAGCCGCGAAAATAAAGGCATCGAGGGGATAAAGAAGCCGGAGCGCGGCCGATAACATAAGCACCACCATAATAAAAAAACACATCTGACTAACTCAGACTGACGCTCACAAGGACGTAAATATGAACCTATATATCAAAAACAAGCTGGTGATGGCCGTTGGCCTGATCATTTTGATCATCACCGGGCTGCAGGTCTGGTACAACACCAGCCAACTCAAGAGTGAAACCCAGCGTCTGGTCTGGAACATCATCGACGAGAGCTCCACCTCCAACGTCAAGGGGATCTCGCGCTGGCTCGACTCGCGCATCGGCATGGTCACCTCGGCCAAAGAGGCCTTCACCGAGCAAGACAACCCCATCAGCCATCTGGCCCAGGCCATGAATGCTGGCAACTTCGACCTGGTCTATGCCGGCACTCAGGACGGCAAGATGATCCAGAGCAAGCCGACCGACCTGCCCGCAGGCTATGACCCTCGCCAGCGCCCCTGGTACAAGGAAGCCATGGCCGCAGGCAAGCTCATCATCACAGAGCCGTATGCCGACATCACCACGGGTCAGCTCATCATCACCATCGCCGAACCCTTCACCCGAGGTAGTACCCAAGGTGTCATCGCCGGCGATGTCTCCATCGACAGCCTGGTGCGCGACATCCTGGCCATGAACCAGGAAGGCACCTACGCCATGCTGGTCGACAAGAACGGCACCATCATAGCGCACCCGGACAAGGCGCTGGCCCTGAAGCCGGCCACCGAGATCTCCCCCGAGCTGACCCCTGCCAAAGTCAACGAGCTGGCCCATGACGGCGCTATCTCCGACATGGTGATCGGCGGCAAGCTGAGCGTGTTTGACCTAACAGAGATCCCCAACTCCAGCTGGTACTTCGGCATAGTGGTGGATGAGGCTGTGGCCTATCAGTCGGTATCGCGCATGGTCACCTCGACCCTGCTGCAGGGGTTGCTCACCATCCTCATCGTGGCCGGCTTCTCCTATCTGGCCATCAGCCGCGCCCTCTCCCCCTTGCAGACCCTGGGTGAAGCCATCGCCGATCTCTCCCGCGGCAATGGCGATCTGACCCGCAGAGTCAAGATTGAACGCGAAGACGAGGTGGGTGTAGTCGCCAAACACGTCAACACCTTCATCGATCGTATTCACGTCATGGTGCAGGACATCTCCAACTCCTCGGGTCAGCTCAATCAGCAAGCCAACTCCTCCCACAACATGGCGGAGAAATCGAGCCAGGGACTGGCCCGCCAGCAGAACGAGATCTCCCAGATAGCCACGGCCGTCCACGAGATGTCCGCCACCGCCGTCGAGGTGGCGAGCAATGCCGAGCAGACCGCGGACGCGGCGCGCAGCTCCTCCGAGAGCTGTGAACACGGCAAGCAGGTCATCGCCCGCAACCAGAGATCCATCACGGATCTGGCGGGTCAGGTGGAACAAGCCTCCAACATCATCCAGGAGCTGGAAAAGAACGCGCAGGAGATCAACACCATCCTCTCCACCATCCAGGGGATAGCCGAGCAGACCAACCTGCTGGCACTCAACGCCGCCATCGAGGCGGCCCGGGCGGGTGAACAGGGTCGCGGTTTCGCCGTGGTAGCCGATGAGGTGCGGGTCTTGTCCCAGCGCACTCACAGCTCCACCGTCGAGATCCGCAGCATGATAGAGACCCTGCAGCGCAACACCCAGGGGGCGGTCAGCACCATGCATGAGGGTCAACAACTCGCTCAGAACAGCGTGGATGATGCCAGCAATGCCACTTTGGCTCTGGAACGGATCACCGCCTCCATCAATCAGATCTCCGACATGGCCACCCAGATCTCCAGCGCTGCCGAGGAGCAGCGCGCCGTCACCGACGAGGTGAGCCGCAATATCCAGGCGGTGAAGGATGTCTCGGACGAGCTGGCAGGGGATGCGGACAGCTCCCGCAATCTCTCTGCACAACTTAAAAATATTTCAGGTGAACTGAGCAATCAGGTCGGCATGTTCCGCATCTGATCATCACAGTTCAAAGGGGCCATGCAGGCCCCTTTTTTTATTAAAAAATGCTTTCGTTTCAATAGTTATTACCACATCAACGATCGGGGCTATGAGGATAAAAACGCTCATACGCAACGGAATCTCGTCATAAAGCAGCCCATCAAGACAAACTTTCGGATTAGTTTTTTGAATCAAATAACCCCACCAGTTAATCCGCGAATAATTCTTATTAAATATTTTCGATAAAAACTTAAAAACTTTATGGGTAATACCTAAAAAGAGAGGCATTTCTCATTTTATTGAAAGAAAACTACGTATAATCCTGAGCTTAAAGTAACCATAGCAATATGATCGGCTGATACCAATAACTGAAGGATGGCGATAATTACGGCGTTTTCATCCAGGGAATGGGGTGATTTTGATAAAAGTCACCATTGCCAAGCACTAAAACAAACCAGTTTGACTTGCATCAAGCCTGAATTTTTTTAATAGAGCAGAATCGTGCCCAGCAAATCTATCCCTAAGGAGGCAGATGTGGATATTATCAAGACCGATGTCGCCATCATCGGTGCCGGTGGTGGTGGCCTGCGTGCCGCTATCGCCATAGCAGAAGCCCACCCGGATCTGGAGATCGCCCTGATTTCCAAGGTCTACCCGATGCGCAGCCATACCGTTGCCGCAGAAGGTGGCGCCGCCGGCGTGGTTCGTGATGATGACTCCCTCGAAAACCACTTTAACGACAC
Source organism: Aeromonas molluscorum 848 (assembly GCF_000388115.1). Taxonomy (GTDB): domain Bacteria; phylum Pseudomonadota; class Gammaproteobacteria; order Enterobacterales; family Aeromonadaceae; genus Aeromonas; species Aeromonas molluscorum. The sequence continues at coordinate 10,874 of NZ_AQGQ01000031.1, read as the reverse complement.
CGTATCCGGTGGCGACTGGTTGTGCGAGCAGGACGTGGTCGATTACTTCGTCGAAAACTGTACCCAAGAAATGGTCCAGTTGGAGCACTGGGGCTGCCCCTGGAGCCGCAAGCCCGATGGCAAGGCCAACGTGCGCCGTTTCGGTGGCATGAAGATCCCCCGTACCTGGTTTGCCGCCGACAAATCCGGTTTCCACATTCTGCATACCCTGTTCCAGACCTCCATCAAGTACCCCACCATCAAGCGCTTCGATGAGCACTTCTGCATGGACTTGATCGTGGATGACGGCCGCGTACAGGGTGTTCTGACCTTTGACATCCAGAACGGCATCACCCGCTTCATCCAGGCCAAGTCTGTCATTCTGGCCACAGGTGGCGCCGGTCGCGTTTACCGCTACAACACCAACGGTGGCATAGTCACCGGCGACGGCATGGCCCTGGCCTACCGTCACGGCGTGCCGTTGCGGGACATGGAGTTCGTCCAATATCACCCGACCGGTCTGCCCGGTACCGGCATACTGATGACCGAAGGTTGTCGTGGTGAGGGTGGCATCCTGGTCAACAAGGATGGCTACCGCTATCTGCAAGACTATGGCCTGGGCCCGGAAACCCCGGTCGGCGAGGCAAAGAACAAATACATGGAGCTGGGCCCGCGGGATCGTCTCTCTCAGGCATTCTGGCAAGAGCAGCAGAAAGGCCGCACTATCCCAGGCCCGATGGGCGATGTGGTGCACCTCGACCTGCGCCACCTCGGCGAGAAATACCTGAAAGAGCGCCTGCCCTTCATCTGCGAACTGGCCAAGGCCTACGTGGGTGTGGATCCGGTCAAGGAGCCTATCCCGGTCCGTCCTACCGCCCACTACACCATGGGTGGCATCGAGACCAACGGTCAATGCGCAACCCGTATGCCGGGTCTGTATGCCCTGGGCGAGTGCGCCTCCGTCGGTCTGCACGGCGCCAACCGTCTGGGCTCCAACTCCCTGTCCGAGATAGTGGTATTTGGCAAGGTTGCCGGTGAGCACGCCGGTGAATTCGCCAAGACCCAGTCCCATGGCGACACCCAGGCCCTGGCTGCCAAGGCCGAGTCACTCATCAAGCAGCACCTCTCCTTGCTCGACATCGACGGCACCGAAAACCCGGCCGATATTCGCAACGAGTTGGGCCTGTCCATGGAAGCCGGGGTCGGTATCTACCGTACCGAAGAGCTCATGCAGGGCACCATCGACAAGATCAACGAGCTGAAGGCCCGTTACAAGAAGGTCAAGATCAACGACAAGTCCTCTGTCTTCAACACCGATCTGCTGTACGCCATCGAACTGGGCTACATGCTGGACGTGGCCGAAGCCATGGCTCACTCCGCCATCAACCGCAAAGAGTCTCGTGGTTCTCACCAGCGACTGGATGGGTTTGAGGAGCGCGATGACGTGAACTTCCTCAAGCACTCCCTCTCCTTCTACAACCAGGAAGGCGCCCCGACCATCGATTACTCCGATGTGAAGATCACTAAATCCCAACCGGCGAAACGCGTATACGGTTCCGAGGGTGAGAAACAAGACGAGGCTAAGAAGCATGGCTGAGATGATCGAAATTGATATCCTGCGCTACCGACCAGAGCAGGACAACGAGCCCTGGATGCAGACCTTCCAGGTGCCTTACCTGAAAGAGATGTCCCTGCTGGACGCCCTGCAATACATCAAGGATCAGCTGGACTCCACCTTAAGCTTCCGCTGGTCCTGCCGGATGGCGATCTGCGGCTCGTGCGGCATGATGGTCAACGGCATTCCGAAGCTGGGTTGCAAGACCTTCCTGCGCGATTATCTGCCGGGCAAGATGACCATAGAGCCGCTCAACAACTTCCCGATCGAGCGCGATCTGGTGGTCGACATGTCCGATTTCATCGAGAAGCTGGAGAGCATCAAGCCCTACATCATCCCGTCCGAGCCGCGCAGCCTGTGCGATGGCGAGTACACCCAGACCCCGGCTGACATGGCGAAGTATCACCAGTTCTCCATGTGCATCAACTGTGGTCTGTGCTACGCCGCCTGCCCGCAATATGGCATCAACAAGAAGTTCACCGGTCCGGCGGCACTGGCGCTGGCCTATCGCTACAACGTCGACAACCGCGACAGCGCGTCCAAAGAGCGGATGAAGATCATCAGCCAGGATGAGGGTGTCTGGGGTTGTACCTTCGTGGGCTACTGTTCTGACGTGTGTCCCAAAGGCGTGGATCCGGCCGCCGCCATCCAGCTTGGCAAGGTCGAGAGCGCCAAGGACTACATGATCGCCATGTTCAAGCCAGATTGAGATCAGGAATGAGACCATGAACAACACCAATAGCAAACGTAAGCCTTACGTCCGCGAAATGAAGAAAGACTGGTGGCTGAAGAACGCCTTCTACACCGGTTACATGATCCGTGAAGGCACCAGTATCTTCGTCTCCATCTATGCCGTCGTGCTGATGTGGGGTCTGCTGCGTCTGGTTCAGGGTCAGGAAGCGTTCAACGGCTGGCTGGAATCCCTGCAAAGCCCGGTAGCCATCCTGTTCCACGTCATCGCTCTGGCCGCCTGCCTGTTCCACGCCAAGACCTGGTTCGCACTGGCCCCCAAGGCGATGCGTATCTTCCGTGGCGAAGACCTGGTGCCGGAGAAGCCGATCGTTATCGTCCAGTATGTGGCGCTGGCGGTGGTATCCCTGCTGATCCTGATTATCGTGGCCTGAGGAGAAAACCATGAGACGTTCTGACGAGCCCATCTACTGGGGATTGTTTGGTGCCGGTGGCATGGTGGTTGCCATGCTGCTGCCGGTGATTGTCCTCATTACCGGTCTGCTGGTGCCCATGGGCATCATGGACGTGGAGACCATGAGCTTTGAGCGTGTGCACGACTTCGCCAGCACCTGGTGGGGAGCCGCCATACTGCTGGTGATCATCGCCCTGCCCATCTGGCACGGCATGCACCGTATCTACCACGGTCTGCACGATCTGGGGATCCACACCACCAAGCTGCACCACTACGTGTTCTATGGCTTCGCCTTTCTGGTGTCCGCCATTACCGTAGGTCTGCTGATGGTGCTGGTACTCCAGTAAGCACATCCTGACCGCATGACAAACCGGGCCAAGTGCCCGGTTTTTTTATGCAGGTTCACACCAGATCCTGCCACAGGGCCAGCAAGGGAGCGGGAATGCTGCCATGGCGAAGGGTCGGGGTCTGATGCCAGTTCGCCAGTGTTTGCAGCGCCTTGGCCAGATCCTTCGCCAGGGTGCGGGTCACCCTGATCCCCGCCTCCAGATAGAGGCTCTTTATCTCGAACACTCCCTCCTTGCGGTGAGCCTTGGCGTCCATCCTGCCCACCAGTTTGCCGCGATGCAGCAGCGGCAGCACGAAGTAGCCGTACTGGCGCTTGGGGGCCGGGGTATAGCATTCGATGCGATAGTCAAAGCCAAACAGCTCGCTGGCCCGTTTGCGATCCCACACCAGGGGGTCAAAGGGAGACAATGCAGCCGTGTGGGTCGCCTTGAGGCTGCCAGCCTGGGCCCTGGCCAGCTCATCGGCCAGGGAGGCGTGCACGAAGGCGCCGTGCTGCCACCCCTCCACCCGCACCGGCAGCAGCTCCCCTTCATCTGCCAACTGATGGAGCAGGGCATCGTATTTGCCCCGGCGCAGCCGGTAGTAATCCGCCACCCAGCCGGTCTTGACCAGCCCCACCGCCCGACAACTGGCCCGCACCATATCCCGCTGGGCCAGCTCCCTGCTTGGCAGATCCCGCTCATCGCGCCAGTCGGGCATGACCCGCTCGGCCAAGTCGTACACCCGCTGGAAGTTACGCCGCTCACGCACCATCAGCTGGCCTGCGGTAAACAGCACCTCTAGGTGACGCTTCTCCGGCTTCCAGTCCCACCAGCCGTTGCCCTTGCCCCCCTTGCGCTCGAAATCGGCGGCCCGCACCGGGCCGTCCCGCCGAATGCGCTCGACTATCTGCGTTATCTCGTCGCCGTGGGTCTTGAGCCACTGGGCGGAGAACTTCCAGCCCATGGCGGCGGGATCCAGCATGCGATGGCGTAGCAGGCGGTAGTCCTCACGGGGGACAAAGCAGGCCTCGTGGGCCCAGTATTCGAAGAGATCGCCCTCGGCCAGCAGTTGCTCCAGCCAGACAGGATCGTACTGGCCCAGCCGGCTGAACAGCACCAGATAGGGGCTGCGCGCCACCACAGAGATGGTGTCTATCTGCAGCAGTGCCATGCGACGGATACAGGTGAGCACATCAGCCGGGCCCGCCTTGCGCTTGGGGGAAACCAGCAGCCCTTGCGCGGCAAGTTGCAGATGACGGGCATCCTGAACACTGAGATGAATGGACGACATGGGCGAGGTGGCCTCAAGTGAGTGAATCGCCAGCATGCCCAAAAGCGGCCCGGATGAAAACCGGGCTTGCGCCATTTTGCGATGCGATCCTGGAGACCGCAGTGTCTAGGGCTGAATTCTGGCCTTGGCGAGCACGGCCACATCCGGGTGAGGCAGGCTCAACTGCGCGCCAAGCCGCTGCGCCAGCCAGTGAAACGAGGCGTCGGCGAAGAAGACGATATGAGTGGGATCATGGCGATAGCGCCAATGCCGAAAGCGCTCGTCGCTGAGCACTCGCTGGGTCTGCAGCACCAGCAGGCCACCCGGCTTGAGGCAGTCCCACAACTGCATCAGCACGGCGCCTGGCTCGGCCAGATGTTCGATCACCTCAGTGCTGGTGATGAAATCATATTGCCGGGTCAGCAAGGCGGGATCGTCGGCATAGAACTTGTCATAACCGGCCATCTGGTAACCCGACTCGCGCCCCATGGCCAGCAGCGCAGGTCCCGGGCCACAGCCGAAATCCAACCCGCTCGCCGGCGCCGGGATCTGCGCCAGCACCTGGCCAAAAGCGCGCATCAGGAACGCGCGGTAACGGGGATCGTCCACCTCGTTATGGTGTCCGTCATAGACGGCCTTCTCCCCGGCATCATCCAGCCGATGAACCGGCGCCATGAACACCAGGGCGCAGTCGAGGCAGCGGCCATAAAGTTTGCACGCCACCGGCAAGGCATAGTGGCGATCGCCACCACAGAGGGGACAGAGGCAGAGTTCCACGCAAGCTCCTTGTTGCATCGGGATGAGGGGTGACCTGAATCGGCGTGCAATGTGCCTGCCTGCGGGCGCCATGGCAAGGGCAGAGTGCGGTCGCGTCAAGACCGGACATTATCGGAACCATTTTTTTCGTTCTCTTAATAGTGTCTTAAGTTTGCTCTTTTAGGCTGCACTCATTGACGATGAGGAGACGGCCCATGACAACAGATATCCAAGCCCCCTACCGGCTCATGCTGGCCGAACAGCCGCAGCAGAAGGCCGAATTGCAAGCCTATATCCAGCATGCCTATCAACGAGAATTCGATGCCAGCATCCCCCACTTCTTGCCTTGCCTCGTCGGTCTCTATCGCGCAGACGGGCTGCTGGTGGGGGCCTGCGGCCTCCAGCTCGCCAGGGATGAACCGCTTTATCTTGAGCAGTATCTGGAGCAGCCGATTGAAGATGCGATCGCCCGCGGCCTCGGCCTTCAGACAGCACGAGAGCGCATCATAGAGGTTGGCAACTTCGCCTGCCTGACCCCAGGCAATGCCCGCCTGATGTTCGCCGCCCTCACCTGTTTGCTCTGTGACAATGACCTGGATGTGGTGGTCTTTACCGGCACCGCCAAACTGCGCAACAGCTTTCATCGCCTGCATCTCGAGCCCGTTGAACTGGCGAGCGCCGAGCCGCACCGAGTCGGTGAGGATGCCCAGGCCTGGGGGGCCTATTATCAGTGCCAGCCCAGGGTCATGGCAGGGGATCTCAGCCAGGGGCGCCAGGTGCTGAGCCAAAACAGTCTGCTGATCTCCCTGTTGGGGCCGATGCCGTCCCTGTTTCCCTGCCAGATGAGGGCGTCCTTATGAGCCTGTTCGACACCCTGTTCGATCTCTCTTATCAGGATCCGCACCGCCCGGCCCTGTGTGACAGCCAACAGCGTCTGAGCTATGGCGAACTCTGGCCCCAGGTGCGTGGTCTGGCCTGGGATCTGGAAGAGGCGGGCATACGCCGCCTCGCCCTGCAGCTCGACAATGGCCTGCCCTGGGCCCTGATTGACCTGGCCTGCGCCCTGGCCAACATTGTGGTGATCCCCGTGCCCCACTTCTTCAGTGCCCAGCAGCAGAACTGGCTGCTCCAGAGCAGCGGCGCCGATGCCCTGGTAGGCCCAGCCCGCGATGGCTGGCAAGCGGGTCATCCTCTCGCCCTGCTCGGCGCGACCCTGCCGTTATGGCGCTGCCAGCCAGCCCAGGTCCCCGCCCTGCCAGAGGGCACAGCCAAGATAACCTACACCTCTGGGAGTACGGGGCAACCCAAGGGAGTCTGCCTCTCCTGGCGCCAGCTGATGACCGTTTGCCAGTCGCTGGCCGAACGGGTGGCCCCGGCTCAGGTGGAGCAGCACCTGACCCTGCTGCCGCTCACCACCTTGCTCGAGAACATCACTGGCCTCTATGTTCCCCTGTTCACCGGCGCCTGCAGCCGTATCCCTTCTCCGGCGGAGCTTGGTTTCTCGGGCTCCAGCAAACTGGACCCCATGATGCTGGCGGCGGCCCTCACTCGCTGGCCCAGCCACAGTCTGGTACTGGTCCCCGAGTTGCTGCGCCTGCTGGTCGCCTTGTGCGCCCAGCAACCAGATCTGGTCAAGGGGGTACGTTTCATTGCCGTCGGGGGCGGCAAGGTATGCCCCGAGCTGATCCAGCGTGCCCGCGCCCTCGGGTTGCCCGTCTACGAGGGCTATGGCCTCTCCGAATGTGGCTCTGTCGTGGCGCTAAATGGCCCGGATCAAGACAAGGTCGGCAGCGTGGGGAAACCCCTGGCCCACTGCCGGGTCAGCATTGCCCCTGATGGCGAAATCATGGTGGAAGGAGTCACCATGCTGTGCTACCTGGGTGAATCCGAATGCAACCGGGGTCCCTTTGCCACAGGCGATCTCGGCCAACTGGATGAAGAGGGGTATTTGTACCTCACCGGTCGCAAGAAAAATGTGCAGATCACCGCCTTTGGTCGCAACTTTTCCCCCGAGTGGATCGAGGCAGAGGCCCAGCTCTGTCCCGCCATCGGCCGCATTGTGGTATTTGGCGACGGCCAGCCCGCCAATGTCGCCTTGATCCAGTCTTTGCCGGGCGGCGAGCCCCAGCTCGCCGCCCAGATTGCCCAGCTCAATCAGCGCCTGCCCGATTACGCCCGCATCCATCACTGGCTGCCCGTGGCACTGGATCAGCATCCCGATCTGCTGACAGCCAATGGTCGCCCCCGTCGCGAACGGATCTATCACCACTTTTCTGACCAGATAAGCCAATGCCTTAACGGAGAATCCTCATGACCTTCTACCAGACACTGCAACAGGCCACCGCCGCAGAGCGTGAACGTCTGTTCAATGCCCCCATTATCGAAGCCTGCCGACGCGGCGACATCAGTCGCCAGACCTACCTCACCTTCCTTGCCCAGGCCTTCTATCATGTGCGCCACACGGTACCGCTACTGATGGCGACCGGAGGCAAGCTGGGCCAGGAGTACGAGTGGGTGCGCGGCGCCATCAAGGAATATGTCGAGGAGGAGTATGGCCATCAGGAGTGGATCCTCAATGACATCCGTGCCTGCGGGGGGGACGCAGACGCGGTGCGCCACGGCCATCCCGAGCAGCCCATCGAGCTGATGGTCGCCTTTCTCTATGATCAGATAGCCCGGGGCAACCCCATGGCCTTCTTCGGCATGGTGCAGGTGCTGGAAGGCACCAGCGTCGCCATCGCCACCACAGTCGCCGGCCAGCTCACGAGCGGCCTGGGCCTGCCGCCCCAGGCCATGAGTTATCTCAGCTCCCACGGTGCCCTGGATCAGGAACACCTCAAGTTCTTCGAAGGGTTGATGAACCGGGTGGAGCAGCCCGAGGATCAAGCCGCCATCATACATAGCGCCAAGGTGGTCTATCGCCTCTATGGCGACATGCTCTACAGCCTGACGGAGCGCCATTGATGCCTATTATCTGTCTCTTTCCGTGCGGGGAGTTGCCGTCATGAAACTTGCCGGAAAACGCATACTGCTCACCGGGGCCAGCGGCGGTATAGGGGAGGCCCTGGCCCAGGTACTGGCAGAACAGGGGGCCATATTGCTGTTACATGGCCGTCGCAGCAGTGCGCTGGAACGGCTGCGCAAGGGGTTGCCCAACCCTGACCACCATCAACTGCTGGTGGCGGATCTGATGACGGCAACGGGCCGCGCCCAGCTGTTGCAACACCCGATTCTGGATGAACCCATCGATGTATTGATCAACAACGCCGGTTGCAACGAGTTTGCCTGGCTGGAGGATCAGAGCAGCGAGCAGGTCGAACGCCAGTTGCGCCTTAATCTGGAGGCACCTGTCCAGCTCTGCCGCGCCCTCTTGCCCAGGCTCAATCACCCCGGTCTCATCATGAACGTGGGTTCCTGCTTCGGCGCCATCGGCTACCCGGGTTACAGCGTCTATTGCGCCAGTAAATTTGCCCTGCGCGGTTTTAGCGAATCCCTGGGCCGCGAGCTGAAAGACACGGGAGTCAAGGTGATCCATTTTGCGCCACGGGCTACCCGCACGCGACTCAACTCGACCGCTGCCTATGCGATGAATGCTGAACTTGGGACCAAAACCGATACCCCGGAAGTCGTGGCCGAGGCGGCGTTGCAGGCCCTGATGCGGGAGGGGCGCAACTACTGGCTCGGCTGGCCCGAAGCCTTGTTTGTGCGGCTCAACGGCCTGCTGCCCGCCCTGGTCGATCGGGCCCTTGCCAAGCAGCATGCCGTCATAGCGCGCCATGCCCGCCAACGACAGCCCCTAAACACAGAGCCAAAAAAGCATCAGGATCAAGGAGAAACACGATGAAAAACACAGTGATAGCCACGCTTGCCCTGCTCACCTTGACCCCTGGCCTGTCTCAGGCCGCCCCCCTGGATCTTGGCGGCGTACAGCAGGCCTGGGCCCAGTGCCAGTACCAGCAGAGCGGCGACAAGCAGGAAACCTGCCTCGAACAGTTGAGCGGTGAGGCTGAGCAGGCCAGTGCCGCAGCGCCCTTCAATACGGATCTGCTGATCTGGTCTGCCATAGTGCAGAGCAGCTGGGCGGGCGCCAAGGGGGGGCTGGGCGCTCTTAGCCTGGTCAAGGCGGCCAAAGCCAAGCTTGAGATAGCCATCAAGCAGGATCCCAAGGCGCTCGATGGCTCCGCCTATACCAGTCTGGGCTCCCTCTACTACAAGGTGCCGGGTTGGCCGGTGGGCTTTGGCGATGACAAGAAGGCGGAGCAACTGCTCAAGCAGGCGCTCGCCCTCAATCCCAACGGCATAGATCCCAACTTCTTCTACGGGGACTTCCTGATAGAGCAAGGCCGCAAGGCTGAAGCCAAGCGTTATCTGGAACAAGCCCTCAAAGCACCGGACAGGCCGGGACGCACCCTGGCCGATCAGGGACGACGGACTGAAGTCAAGGGGCTGCTAGCCAAGCTCTGACACCATGCCATGCAAGGGAGGGCGGGACGCAACCCGCCTTCTATCCTCCCAAGCCGACTCATCCAGACCGGTTAGCTAACCCGTGGAATTCTTTGTTTAAAGTACGCTCGCCAGCAGACATACTGGGAGGCCTTGCTGACCCGGGAGTTCTGTATGCGAGTACTGTTGGTGGAAGACGATCTCATGCTGGGTGACGGTATGCGCGATGCCCTGCGCAGTAGCGGTTACACGGTGGACTGGCTGCAGCTCGGTCTGCCTGCCCTCACCATCCTCAAGTGTGAGGAGTTCGCTACCCTGATACTGGATCTCAACCTGCCTGACATCGATGGCATCAGTCTGCTGCGCCAACTGCGCCGTGCCGGCCACAGCCTGCCGGTATTGATCCTCACTGCTCGCGACGCCCTGGATGACAGAGTGCTCGGCCTGGATGCCGGTGCCGATGACTACCTGGTCAAGCCTTTTGCCCTGCAGGAGCTCAACGCCCGATTGCGCGCGCTGGTTCGGCGCAGCAAGGGCCAGGCCCAGTCGGTATTGGAGTATGGCGATATACTGCTCTATCCGGATTCCCAGCAGGTCACTTACCTGGGGGAAGCTGTGCGACTCACCCCCCATGAATACAAGCTGTTGCAGGAGCTGTTGACCCAGGCGGGTCGAGTGCTCAGCAAGGAGCAGTTGCAACAGAGCCTCTATGGCTGGGATGAGGGCGCCGAGAGCAATGCGGTCGAGGTGCATATTCACCACCTGCGCAAGAAACTCTATACCGACCTCATCCGTAACATCAGGGGCGTCGGTTACATAGTGCCGCCCAAGGAGTCACTCCCCTGATGCGCACCGCAATCCATCGCACTACCGGGATCTTGCCCTTATGACACCACAGCGTTCCATTCGCAGCTTTCTGCTCACCGGCATACTGACTCTGGTGGGCGGCAGCCTGCTGCTCAGCGCCTTCATTGGTTATCTCGAGTCGAGCCACGAGATGGAGGAGCTGTTTGATGCCCGATTGGCACAATCGGCACGGATCACCAATCAGCTGCTGATCAGCTACATCGATCACACCAAAACCTTGCCCGCCAATGGCACCATCTATGAGGATTGGGAGCAACGCAATCCAGGCACGCACCCCAATGAGAAGGGGATGAATCTCAGTGGCGAGGACAGGGATGTCACCCCCTATGGCCACGAATTCGAACGCAACCTCACCTTCCAGCTGGTCGATAACAACGGCGTCGTACTGCTACGCTCCCCCAGTGCCCCTCGTTACCCCTATGGTAAAGCTGACCATCGGCTTTGAGACTCTCAACATCGATCGCCATCAAT
>NZ_AQGQ01000030.1 GCF_000388115.1 Aeromonas molluscorum 848 | reverse complement strand
ATACAGGCTCCATGAACCTGGTGGATCCGCGCTTCTTCAAACAGGATGCCGGCATAGGCCAGTGGGTCGATATCATGATCCGGGTACAGGGGCCCATAGTGCCGCTGATGTGGTCCATCTTCGTCTGGGACTGGGAGATGGAGACCGGGGAGCGGCTGCTCGACAGCCTGCAGCATGACCCCGAATCCTGGCCTCAAAACAACTATCGTGCCCAGCTCATTCCGTCCGGCCCCTTCGTCGGCGGTGACTGCATCCAGCAGAGTTTGTTGCTCGCCATCTATCAGGCCCGCAACCATCTGGTGCTGACGACCCCCTATTTCGTGCCAGACGATCCCCTTGCGGCCGCGCTCTCCTCGGCGGCGGCAAGGGGCGTGCAAGTACAGCTAATCCTGCCCGATCGCAATGACTCCCTGATGGCGAACCATGCCTGCAACGCTTTCATGGAGGAGCTGCTGGAGGCGGGCGTGGAAATTTACCGCTACGACGCCGGTCTGCTGCATACCAAGAGCGTGCTGGTCGATGATGATTTCGCCCTAGTTGGCACAGTGAACCTCGACAGACGCAGTCTCTGGCTCAACTTCGAGGTCACTCTGCTGGTCGACAATCCCGAATTTGTCGGCCAGCTGAGCAAGCTGGTCGAGGGCTACATGCAGGAGGCGACGCCCATGGTGCTGGTCGACTGGCGTGCCCGGCCTTGGTACAAGCGGGTGATGGAGAACATTTTCTACCTGTTCAGCCCCTTGTTGTGAATGCGGGATGGCCTTGCCGCCGTGCAGTCAGCCCCGTAAAGTGCCTGCAAGCATGATTGAAATGGATGGTTTGATGAAAAAGTGGATTTGGGGTGTCGCAGGCGCGGCTCTGATAGGGGCTGGCTTGGGTGCCTGCTGGTATACGGGCAATGAATTTGATCGCCAGCTGGCGGAGCAGATCGTCAAGCTGCGCGAGCAGAGCGGGATAGAGCTGCAGTGGCAGCAGGGCCGCAGCGATTTATGGCACCGGGACGGTGAAGCGCGTCTCATCATAGGCCCGGACGCGCTGGCCCAGCTAGATGGCGAGTTGAGTCATGGGGAGCCGATCGTGCTGGCGTTCAAGGTGGAGGGCGTGATCCTGCCGCTCTATGTGAAGAGCCAATTGCTGCTCGATACCGAACAGGGATCCCTGGCGCCCCTGCTGGCGTCCCAGGGGCTCAAGGAGTGGCGTCTGGAACTGGCCAGTCTGACCAACCTCTTGACGCAGGGCAATCAGAGCAAGCTCAACATAGGGGCTTTTAGCCTCAAGCATGAGCAGGGGAAGATGACGTTTGAACCGTTACAGGCCGACTACAGCGGTGATCTGGTCGGCAATGGCCACATGACCCTCAACTGGGCCGGGATGAGTCTCCATGAGACCCAGGGCGGGGCTGACATGATGCTGGCAGATCTGAATGGCAGCGCCGAGCTGAGGGATGTCGATGGCAGCTGGCTTTCGCCCCAGAGTGCAATGACGCTGGCCAGCTTCTCCCTGCAGCAGCCACAAGAGGGGATCAACGTCTCATTGCAGCGTCTCACCAGCCACAGCAGGCTGGAAGGGGAGGATGCTGACACCCTGTCCAATCGTTACCAGATCCAGTTGGCCGCCCTGGACATGGCCAACGACACGGACAGCCTGGCCCTGACCGATGCCAAACTCGACCTTGAGATCAAGGGGCTGGATCTGGCGGGTTATCAGGCGCTGCAAGAGTTGAGCGCCCAGGGCAATCTGGATCAGCAAGCCCTGCTCGTCGCGTTGGATCAGGTATTGGATCGTGGCCTGACGCTGACCCTGACCGATCTCAGCTCGCGGCTCAATGGCGAGCCAGCCTCACTCGCGGGGCAATTGACTCTGGCGTCGACTACGCTGGCCAATCTGGCAGGGCAGGAAGATGGCATGAAGGCGCTCTCCGGTTTCTTCAAACTCAGCCTGAGCGAGGGAATGGGGGAAGCTGTGCCTCAACTGGCACCGATGTTGGTGCAGCTCCAGCAACTGGGCTATCTCAAGGCGCAGCAGAACAACCTCAAGGCAGAGCTGAAGCTGCAAGAGGGCAAACTCACGGTCAACGAGTTGCCGCTCTGAGAGCTTGGTGCCAACCGTGGCGGCTGGACCCGGGATGAAGCCGCCACGGCCAGCTACATGTGCAGGTTGTCGATGATCTAGCACAGTGATATGCCGCATTTCGATGATGGGGCCATCGCTGGGATAGACAGATGAAAGGGCTGAGGGGTTATCCGTTTCGTAGATAAGCCGTGCAGGTGCGCAGCAATAACCAAGGAGAGAAGGGGCTGAGCAGGGTACCCGCATCTCTTCCGATAACAAAAAAGGCCCCGAGGGGCCTTTTTTCATGGGGGCTGTTACTTGAATACCACCGTCTTGTTGCCATAGACGAAGACCCGCTCGTTGAGCACCAGCTCCAGCGCGCGGCTCAGTACGGATTTCTCAACGTCCCGACCCGCCTTGGCCATGCCCTCGGCACTGAAGGTGTGACCCACGTGGATCACGTCCTGTTCGACGATGGGGCCTTCATCCAGATCGTCGGTGACGAAGTGGGCGGTGGCGCCAATCAGCTTCACGCCGCGATCAAAGGCTTGCCGATAGGGACGCGCGCCGATGAAGGCGGGCAGGAAGGAGTGGTGGATATTGAGGATCTTGCGCGGATAGGCCTCGACGAAGCTGGGGGTCAGTACCCGCATGTACTTGGCCAGGATCACGTAGTCGGGCTGATAGCCGTCGATGATGGCGCGAACCTGCTCTTCGTGCTCGGTGCGGCTCAGATCCTCGTGGCTGACGGTGTGGAAGGGGATGTCGAACTTGCCCGTCAATTCTGCGAGGGTGTCGTAGTTGCCGATCACCGCCACTATGTCCATGTCCAGGGCGCCCGCGTAGTTCTTCATCAGGATGTCACCGAGGCAGTGGGTCTCCTTGGTCACCAATATGACGATCCGCTTCTTGCCCGCCTTGACCAGACGACGCAGGGCTCCGGCGGGCAGGGCATCATCCAGATCTGCCAGCAGGGTCTCGTCGTTGAAGCGTCCCTCCAGCTCGGTGCGCATGAAGAAGCGGCCATTCTCGTGATCGACAAACTCGTCATTCTTGTTGATGTTGAGCTGGTGCTTGTAGCAGATGTTGGTGATCTTGGCGATGAGGCCCTTGGCATCGGGGCAATCCGTGAGCAGTATTTTCTTTTCCATGTCTGTCATCGTTTCCATTATTGTGATGGCCATCCAGGCGGGGCAGCGCGCCCGCTGGGCCTGCTTTTTGAGGCACTATGCCATAAAGGAAAAGCCAATGGACAGTCTGGGCGCCAAATCTCGCTACCGACTGGCTTTTGCATCGCCAGGCTGGCATAGCGCGACAAATTTCTTTAGTCTGTCTGCGCTTATTCTCAGGGCGGGGCGAAATTCCCCACCGGCGGTATCCCGATTGACTCGGGGAGCCCGCGAGCGCCCGGCCACAGGCCGGGGTCAGCAGATCCGGTGAGATGCCGGAGCCGACGGTCATAGTCCGGATGAAAGAGGATAAGACAGACTGTTCCACGCGTGGCCCTCTCGGGTAGCCGCCGCATGCCTCTCTCTGTCTGCTCCATGCCCTGATTCTGGTACTTGTGAAGTTAACGGAGTCTTACCATGAATCAGTCTTTACTCAGTGAATTTGGTCATCCCATCGAACGAGTCGAAGCGGCCCTGGCCGCCCTGCGTGCCGGTCGCGGTGTACTGGTGGCCGACGATGAAGATCGCGAGAACGAAGGGGATCTCATTTTCGCCGCGCAATCCATGACCAATGCGCAAATGGCCATGATGATCCGCGAGTGCTCCGGCATCGTCTGCCTCTGCCTGCCGGAAGAGCGGGTACGCCAGCTCGAACTGCCCATGATGGTCGAGGCCAATTCCAGCCAATACCAGACGGCGTTCACCGTCACCATCGAAGCCGCTCAGGGGGTCACCACAGGGGTCTCCGCCGCCGATCGCATCACCACCATACGTGCCGCCATTGCCGATGGCGCCAAGCCATCCGATCTCAATCGCCCCGGCCACGTCTTCCCGCTGCGGGCTCGCAACGGGGGCGTCATGACCCGTCGAGGTCATACCGAGGCGACCGTGGATCTGATGCAGTTGGCCGGGCTCAAACCCTTTGGTGTGCTGTGTGAGCTGACCAAGGTCGATGGCACCATGGCCCGTCTGCCTGATCTGGTCGCATTTGGCCGCCAGCACCAGATGCCGGTGCTGACCATAGAGGATTTGGTGCAGTATCGTCAGATGTTGACTGAACGTTCGGCCTAAGTTCCATACGAAATTGTAATAAGGGCATTTTTTGGTTACGCTTTGTTCGAACCTCATCACTGAGGCCCCGTTTTGTTTGAAATTTGCGCAAATCGCGCAAGAAGAAAAAAAAATGAGGGTTTTAGTGCATTTATCTGTGATGGGGCCTATCCAAAGTAAGATTTTTTTGTGCCATAATCACGCCGCTTGCTAAACGTCTGGCGAGCTCAAGGGAGCTTTAAAATGAAAAAATTGTTGTTGGTAGGTGTTGTTGGTCTGTCTGCCCTGCTGGGCGGTTGTGCTAACACCAGCGAACTGGAAACCTCCGTACAGAACCTGTCTAACAAAGTTGACCAATTGGCTCAAGATGTTAGCGCTGTTCGTGCTGATCAATCCAAAATGGCCGCTGATGTTGCTCAAGCCAACCAAGAAGCCATGCGCGCTAACCAGCGTCTGGACAACATGGCTACTTCCTACAAGAAGTAATTCATGCGAAAAAATGGCGCAGTCTCTGCGCCATTTTTTTTTGCCAACAATTTGCCTTTCGCTGCCAAATTCCGCTATTTATCCCGCGTTTTTGCCCCACCTGTATCCATTTCCATGATGCCATTGATAAAAAAGAGCCACGCCGTCAGGCATAGCCCTCTCTTATCATCTCATCGTGCCAGTACGACTCAATAGAGCAGGCTGTAGAGCTTGCGTCTGAAACCGGCCACTGCCGGGTGAGCTCCCATGGTCGCCAGGATATCGAGATAGGTCTTTCTCGCCTCACCGAAACCGAGATCCCGTTGCAGTATGGTCAACAGTAGGGTGAGCGCCTCTTCCTGACGCCCTGCCTGGCTGTAAAGTACGGCCAGCTCCTGGGCCAGGGCAAAGTCGTCCGGCGTCTGTTGGTAACGGGCCTCCAGGGCGCGCAGTTCTGGACTGTCGGCAGCTTGCTGCGCCAGGGCCAGGCGGGAGCAAAGGGTTTGATAATGGTCATCCTGGGCCACCATGGGTAATTGAGCGAGTCGCTGCTCGGCTTCGTCTAGGCGGTTGAGATCGAGGGCGGCCTGAATGAGCCAGAGATGGATGTCGTGGCGATCTCCTACCAGCTGATGGGCTTTGGCGAGATCGACATAGCCCTCATCGGCCTGTCCTTCGGCAAGGGCCTGCTGCCCTCGCTTGAGCAGCTCCTCCTCTTCCTTGGGGGAGAAGGCGGCGAAATAAGTACGCAGGGTCTCTTCATCTTGCGGACCCTCCAGTATCGCTTGCTCATCCGGTTGCCCCTGATGGAAGAGTACCAGAGCGGGCAGGGCGCGCAGACCAAGCTGACCGGCCAGCGGTTGCAGCTGGGGGTCGTTCATGTCCACCTTGGCCAGGGTGACCTGCGGGTTGTTCTCACCCACAAGCTGTTCGATGAGGGGGGTCATCCCTTGGCATTCCGGCATCTGCGGCGCATAGAAATAGATGACGACCGGTTTTTGCATGGAGGCATCGAGCAACTCGATCTGGAAATTCTGGGGATGGATGTCAACGATCATGAGACTGGCTCTTGGCTAGGGGTTTTTATCAAGATGGGGTTGTCCTGTCATGATTTCAAGACATTCATCGAGCTGATGCAGGTGCACATCACTCGTCCTGCCCGCGAGACTGAGCCAGCCCCCCTGCCAGGGCCAGTCATGGACCCGGTAGTCGACCCCGTCGAGGTGGTTGAGCAGGCACCACTTCTGCTGCGGTACAAATTCCACCTTATCCAGTCCGGCGGCTATACCGCCCCCATGAGCCTTGAGCACGGCCTCCTTGCGCGACCAGAGTCGATAAAAAGCCGAGTTCTGCTCGGCCTGTGGCAGGTCGGCCAGGTACTGATATTCGGCGGCAGCGAAGAAGCGCTGGGCGAGGGGCAGGGGGGAGCGAGCGCGGCGACCGAGTTCGAGATCGACCCCAAGAGGCCCCTGGTCACCAATGGCAATCACCAGCCAGTCGCCGCTGTGGCTCAGGTTGAAATGGCAATGCTCCTGCCCGGGGCCGGTGAGGGCGGGCTTACCATGGGGGCCTGTGTAAAAGTGCAGATTTTGCGGGTCCTGGCCAAGATGGGAGGTCAATAACCGGTTAAGCACAGCTCGGCTGACGAGAAATTCCTGGCGGCGCCTGGGCTGCTTTATCTGTTGCCATTGCTGGCGCTGCAACGCATTGAGCCATGGCTCCAGGCCAGACAACTGGGTTTGGGCCACGTTGGTAGCATTTAACAAAAACAGATCCGTAGTTGTCATCATTATTCACTTAAAAAAATCGATAAAGCAGGGATAAATAGCACACAGTAACTGGTCTGCAGCGGCTTGTCGGCAGGGTATCTTGTTTGGCTATCCTCACATTAATGATGAAAAATAACGCATTTTATTGCAAAAATGTGAGCTTGATAGGGATTTTCACTTGCCTCGATAGGATTCTTGGATATAGTCGAGGACTGTTGCATTTCATAATTTGCCTGCCAAAGGCCGTATTTTAACAAGTTTTAACAACTTTGCGGGGATAAAGGATTGCGTTACCTGATGCTACTGCTGGTCTCACTCGGCATGGTGGGTTGTGCTTCGGCACCCCAACCTGATGTCGCTAGTAAGATCGAGGTCTCCATGATGGAGCCCGTGGTTGAACCGGAAGTCAACCAAACACCTGACGTAAACGAAATTCTGACTGTATTCAAAGAGTGGCGTGGTACTCCCTACCGTTTCGGTGGTACCAGTGAACGCGGCATAGATTGTTCCGCCTTCGCCCGTGAAGTGTATCGCAACGCAGTGGGCATTGAGTTGCCACGTGATACCCGCTCTCAGGTGCACGAGGGCACCAGAGTCTCCAAGCAGGAACTGGTTGAAGGGGACCTGGTATTTTTCAAGATCAGCTCCCGACTCAATCATGTGGGCATCTATGTGGGCAATGGCGAGTTCATTCACGCCTCGACCCGAGCCGGTGTAACCCGCTCCCGGTTGGACAATCAGTACTGGCGCAATAAATTCTGGCAAGCGCGCCGCATCGAGATCTAAGAGCCAGGCTGGACAAACCGTTCGCAGTACGGACAGTTTTTCCAACCTCACTCAAACCGGGCCCTGGCGGCCCGGTTTTTTATGGCCATCATTTAGACTTTTGCAGGCCGACTCTCTATAGTGTGGGCCCGCTTTTCGCCAGGATTGACCTGGCACCAGATGACTAGGCCCCTGATGACCCGAGAGACAGCGACCAAAGCCGGATTGCATCCCCGCAATCGCCATCATGCTCCCTATGATCTGGCGGCTCTCTGCTTGCGCACCCCGGAACTGACCCCCTTCGTGTTCACCAACGACCATGGTACTCGTACCCTGGATTTTGCCGATCCTGCCGCCGTCAAGGCGCTCAACAAGGCGTTGCTGGCGTTGCACTATGGTATACGCCACTGGGATCTGCCCGCAGGTTACCTCTGCCCGCCCATTCCGGGGCGGGTCGATTACTTGCACCATGTGGCCGACCTCATCAGCGAGGGGGAAGAGGCGCCGCGTACCGGCAAGGGAGTGAGAGTGCTCGACATAGGGGTGGGTGCCAACTGCATTTATCCACTGCTTGGCTGTCGCGAATATGGTTGGCGTTTCGTTGGGGCCGACATCGATCCCGTGTCGGTCAAGGCGGCCAATTTGCTGGCGCTCAGCAATGGCCTTGGCAAGCAGATTGAGTGTCGATTGCAGACCGATGCTCGCCGGGTATTCCATGGCATCATCGGGCCCAGGGATCGCTTCACTCTGACCCTGTGCAACCCGCCGTTTCATAGCTCCCTGGCCGAGGCCAGCGAGGGGACCCGCCGCAAGCTGCGCAACCTGGGCAAGGCCGAGAGTGACAGCAAACCCCCTGTGCTCAACTTTGGCGGTCAGAAGGCCGAGCTGTGGTGTGATGGGGGCGAAGCGGCCTTTCTCGCTTCGCTTATCCGGGAGAGCCGGGATTTTGCCGGCCAATGTCTCTGGTTTAGCTCACTGGTCTCGAAAAAAGAGAACCTGGCGGCAGCCAGGCTGGCGATCAGTCAGGCAGGAGCCAAGCGACAGCAAGTGATCGAGATGAACTTGGGTAACAAGCAGAGCCGGATCCTGGCCTGGAGCTTCCAAAGCGACAATAGCTGGTCCGACTGAAGCGATTGAACCGAGTGAGCAGGAGAGCCCCTGTGGCTCGCCGTGCTGCATTGCGATTCTGAAGCCGACAACCTCTGGCCGAGAGACTGACAGCCCTCTCAGACAGGCTCTCACCACATCTGACTGCCAGCCTAGGGGGCAATGGGGGATTGCCCTGCGTCCCTTTGATTATTTGTAGCCCTGGCGCTGAACCCACTGCGCTATCGTGCCATTCCCCGTTAATGGCCAACCCCTGACGTTCCCCGGCAGGGGCTTCATTCGTCAGATTCCCCGTCAGATGACGGGGAATAGCGGCCTTGATGAGGCACTTGGGCCATTTCATCGGATGCTATCTAGAGAAGGGACCCGAAAGCAGATAATCGTTTTTCCGCAGGACTGGCGCGGCTTGAGCGGTCCATGTGAGTGGTCACTTTCGCTGCCGGTACAGCTGTACGCCGAGATTTTTTTGCACTTGCACCTGAAACTTTCATAAAATAGGACTGGTTAGACCTGTTCGTTGGTTAATTAGAGATAGGAATTGGTTAATGAAAGTGGTCGATTTTCTGAAGCGAAAGCGCGAAATCTTGGCGCAGCACCCCTTTGAGCTCAAGGATTGGCTCTCGCCGGCTATCCGTGACTACTGGCGTGAGTTTCAGCAAAAAGCACACCTTCACCCCTTGCTGGGGCGGGTGCTTGACGCCCATGGTCAGCCGGTGGTCGAGGCTGAGCAGCAATCCGAGCAGCGTCAGGTCGTGAACGGTCAGGTTGCCCCGCAGCCCGGTATTGCCCTGGTCGGGGAGGCCGCGCTGGTATTTGAACGCCTGCACAGCCAGGTCGGCGAGGAGACCCATGTCGGGGACTGGCTCCACATCAGCCAAGATATGGTGAATCAGTTTGCCGCCGTCACTGGCGATCACCAGTGGATACACACGGATCCCGATCGCGCCGCCGCCGAATCGCCATTCAAGAGCACTATAGCCCACGGTTTTCTGACCTTGGCGCTCTTGCCTCGACTGACAGGGTCGGTGGATGAGGAGAACCCCGAGTTCCCCACTGCTCGCATGGTGGTCAACTTTGGCCTGGATCAGGTGCGATTCCCCTATCCCATCAAGGTGGGCAGTAACGTGCGGGCCCGTACCAAACTCATTCGAGTGACTCCCATCAAGGGCGGACTGGAACTGCTCAAAGAGATCAAGGTTGAGATAGAAGGGGTACGTCGCCCCGGCTGCGTCATCGAATCTGTCGCCCGCCTCTATTTCTGATTTCGGCGGCCAGGGGCACGCGCCCATGACGCGCTGTTAATGCCAGCGTACCGACAGGTATGATGACAGGGCCATCCGGCCCTGTTTTGCTGTCTGGCTGCCGGGCCTCTCACACTCATTGATTCTCGCTGTCATAAGGAACTCCCCATGGCCTCTCACCTTGGCGCCCTTACCCTGCTGGTCGCAGACTATGATGCCGCCATCGCTTTTTTCACCCAGGCCCTCGGCTTCACCTTGCTCGAAGACACGCTTCTCGATGAGCCGGGCAAACCAGGCAAGCGCTGGGTCATGGTCGCCCCGTCTACCCAAGCTGGCTGCGCCCTGCTGTTGGCACGGGCCGCCAATGCCGAGCAAGCGTCTCATATCGGCAAGCAGGGGGGCGGCCGGGTCTTCTTGTTCCTGGAGACTCAGGATTTCTGGGGAGATTACGAGCGGATGCGCGCCGCCGGTGTCCACTTTTGTGAACAGCCGCGCGAGGAGAGTTACGGCACTGTGGTGGTGTTTGAGGATATCAGTGGCAACCGTTGGGACCTGTTGGCGCGCCATGCTGACAGTCGCGACTGAAAACGTTTATTCTCCTCGCTGTCATAAAGTCATAAAAGTGTCATACAAAATTCTAATAATTGGCGCACCAATCTTCATGAGGAGAGAGAAGGGATATGGCAAAGCGAATACTGGTGGTCGAGGATGAGGCACCGATCCGCGAAATGCTCTGTTTTGTACTGGAACAGAAAGGATACGAAGCGATAGAGGCGGCGGATTTCGCCGAGGGGCTGGCCAAGGTGTGCGAGCCTTACCCTGAACTGATCCTGCTGGATTGGATGATGCCGGGGGGCAGCGGTATCCAGTTCCTCAAGCAACTCAAACAAGATGAGATGACTCGCCAGATCCCCGTGGTCATGCTGACTGCCCGGGGTGAGGAAGAGGACAAGGTGCGCGGCCTGGAGGCCGGAGCCGATGACTACATCACCAAACCCTTCTCTCCCAAGGAGCTGACTGCTCGCCTGCATGCCGTGATGCGTCGTGTGTCGCCCACCTCGGTGGACGAGGTCATTGAGGTACAGGGCTTGAAGCTGGATCCCGTCTCCCACCGGGTCAGTGCCGAAGACAAGGCGCTGGATATGGGACCGACAGAATTCAAGTTGCTCCACTTCTTCATGACCCATCCTGAGCGGGTCTACAGCCGTGAACAGTTGCTCAACAACGTCTGGGGCACCAACGTCTATGTGGAAGACCGGACGGTGGATGTGCACATTCGCCGGCTGCGCAAGGCAGTTGAAGGCTCGGGCCACGACAGATTGATCCAGACGGTTCGCGGGGCAGGGTATCGCTTCTCCACCCGTCTCTAGAGGCAGCTATGTTGCAACCCTACGCCTGGCGGCGACAGTTGTGGCGAATGGCATTTTTTTACCTGCCCTTCGTCTTGTTTGGATGGTTGATGGATTGCCTGGCCCTGAGTCTGCTGGCAGCCACCTGCCTGCATCTGGCTTGGCATTACCGTTTCCAGAAGCGGCTCTCTGATTGGCTGTGGCACGATCGCAGCCTGGTGCCGCCAAGCGGCAGTGGCAGCTGGGAGTACATTTTCAACGGTATCTACAAGCTGCAACAGCGCCACAGGGCGCGACGCCGTGAGCTGGCGGGGTTGATCCGCCGTTTCAGGGAGGGGGCCGAAGCGCTGCCCGATGCCGCCGTGGTGTTTCGCACCGATGGCAGCATCCTCTGGTGCAACCGGCTGGCCGAACAGTTGCTCGGCTTTCGCTGGCCGGAGGACGCGGGCCAGCATATCGGCAACCTGATCCGCCAACCCAGCTTCGTCAGTTATCTCAACAAGGGTGATTACGATGAGCCTTTCGAGATGCACTCCCCCATCAACGAGGAGAAGTTTCTCGAATTTCGCATCATGCCCTACGCCGAGGATCAGGCCATGTTGGTTGTGCGGGACGTGACCCGGCTGCGCAGCCTGGAGAAGACCCGCAAACACTTCGTGGCCAACGTCTCCCATGAGTTGCGCACCCCGCTGACCGTGCTCAAGGGGTATCTTGAGATGACCGAAGAGCCGCCCCCTCCGGCTATGTGGGCCAAGGCCCACAAGGTCATGATGGAGCAGACGGTGCGCATGGATAACCTGGTGAACCAGCTGCTCACCCTGTCGCGCATCGAGGCTGCGCCGGATATCGACCTCTCCCGCAGGGTCGACATGCCGGCCATGCTCTCTCTGCTCGAACAGGAAGCGCGGGCGCTCTCCGGAGAAAGGGCACACGTCATCGAGTTCTTGGTCGAGCCGGATCTCAGGCTGCTCGGTGACGAGGATCAGCTGCGCAGTGCCGTGTCCAACCTGGTTTACAACGCGATCCACTACACGCCGCCCGGTCGCAAGATTGTGGTGGAGTGGCGCAGGCAGGGGGCCTTGGCACTGTTTGCGGTGAGCGATGAGGGGGAGGGGATCACCTCTGAGCATCTGGCGCGGTTGACCGAGCGCTTCTATCGGGTGGACAAGGCGCGCTCGCGCCACACCGGCGGCTCCGGCCTTGGCCTTGCCATCGTCAAGCATGCCCTGAGTCATCACGACACTCACCTGGATATTGATAGCCGGGTTGGCATGGGCAGTCGCTTCAGTTTCCTGATCCCAGCGCGCCTGGTGGTGGCAAAGTCTGCGATCGCAAAATAGAACCCATTGATTGTCTTTATTTTTTATGAACATGAAGGGCCGCAGCAGCGGCCCTTCATGTTTCTGGCTTATCTGGTTGGCTGTCATCAAAGCGTCATGAATAAGACATAAATTTGTCACTGCCAGGTCAGATACTGGCGCCGTCTTAAAGAACGGACCTTCTGTAATTTTGGAGAGATTGGATGAAACTCAACAAATTGGCTGCTGTTATCGGTGTTACTGCTGCAGTGGTGTTCTCTGCCAGCACTATGGCTTACGGCGTCGACAAAAATCTGCCTGAATACACGCCTGTCAGTGGCATCTCCGGCAACTTGTCGTCCGTGGGTTCCGATACCCTGGCCAACATGATGACCTTGTGGGCCGAAGAATTTAAACGCGTCTATCCGAACGTCAACGTTCAGATCCAGGCCGCTGGTTCCTCCACAGCTCCTCCCGCCCTGACCGAAGGCACTTCCCAGTTCGGCCCCATGAGCCGCGCCATGAAGTCAGGTGAAGAGGAAGCATTCGAAAAGCGTTATGGCTACAAGCCGACCGCTATTCGCGTCGCCGTCGATGCCCTGGCCGTGTTCGTCAACAAGGACAACCCCATCAAGGGGCTGACCATGCAGCAAGTTGATGCCGTCTTCTCCAGCACCCTCAAGTGCGGCGAAAGCAAGGCCGCCACCCAATGGGCTGATCTGGGTCTGGATGGCAACTGGTCAGGCAAGGACTTGCAACTGTTTGGTCGCAACTCGGTATCCGGTACTTACGGTTACTTCAAGGAGCACGCCCTGTGTGACGGCGACTTCAAGAGCGGCGTGAACGAGCAGCCGGGTTCCGCCTCTGTGGTGCAGTCCGTCTCCTCCTCCCTGAACGGGATAGGTTACTCCGGTATCGGTTATGTCACCTCCGGCGTGCGTGCCGTGCCCCTGTCCAAAGATGGCAAGACCTTCATCGAAGCCAACGCCGACAACGCCATCACCGGCAAGTACCCGCTGTCACGTTTCCTGTACCTGTACGTGAACAAGCACCCGAACAAGCCGCTGGCCCCGATGGAGCAGGAGTTCGTCAAACTCATCCTCTCCAAAGCGGGCCAGACCATCGTCGCCAAAGACGGTTATGTACCGGTGCCGGCCAAGGTGGTCGAAGCCGATCTGAAGAAGCTGGGTATGATGTAATACCGCTTCTTGGCAAGAGTGCCAAAAACGAGCCCAATCGGGCTCGTTTTTTATGGGCGTAAATGAGGGCGACAAATCATAGTCACTTGCGCGCGGCGTCACCTTTCCCGAAAATAGGACATTCCCAGCTACAAGGATCCTGTTGATGATCTCTGCCCTCTCCAAAGTGACACTGCTGGCCGCCAGCACCCTGCTGCTCGGCGCCTGTGCCCAGTCCCCCACGGGCCGCAGTCAGATGTTGCTCTTTTCTCCTCAGCAGATGAACCAACTCGGGGCTGACTCCTTTAACCAGATGAAGCAGCAGGAGAAGGTGAGCAAGGATGCCAAGCTCAATGCCTATGTCTCTTGTGTCGCCAAGGCGGTGACCGCTCAGGTGCCGAGCAGTTATGGCATCAGCAATTGGGAGGTGGTGGTGTTTGACTCCAAGCAGGTCAATGCCTTTGCCCTGCCTGGCGGCAAGATCGGGGTTTATAGCGGCCTGCTCAATGTGGCCAAGAATCAGGATCAGCTAGCCACCGTCATCGGCCACGAGTTGACCCACGTGCTGGCTCAGCACTCCAACGAGCGTCTCTCCCGTGATCAACTGACCGGGCTGGGTCTGGCGGTCGCCGATGCCGCCCTGGGTAGCAGCCAGGGCAGCGGTGCGGCCATGGCGGCGCTCGGGCTCGGTGTTCAGGTCGGCGTGAGCCTGCCTTATGGGCGGGAGCAGGAGAGTGAGGCGGATCGGCTGGGGCTGGATCTGATGGCTCGCGCCGGTTTTAACCCGGCCGAGGCTATCCCGCTGTGGCAGAACATGGGGCAGGCCGCCGGGGGCAAGACGCCTCCCGCGCTGCTCTCCACCCACCCGAGCAATGAGAGCCGGATCAGTGAGCTGAGCGCCGAGCTTGCAACGGCAACCCCCCTCTACCAACAGGCCCGTGCCGCCGGCCTGACTCCCCAGTGCAAAAGGTAATGCCGGAGGTGACACTGCGCATGGCCCGCCAGCAGGATGCTGCCGCCATGACTGTGTTGCAGCGAGCCAGTTGGCTGGCCGCCTATGGCGAAATACTGGGCGCCGACTTGCTCGACAACCTATCCCCGAGTGTGCACTTGCAGTTGTGGCGCAGGCGGCTGGGAAGCAATGACCCAAGGCCCATGCTGGTCTGTGTTCAGGGGGTGGTAGTGGGTCTGCTCTATTGGCGGCATCAGGATGGCGAGACGGGTCCCGAGGCGCATATCCGCGCCTTCTATCTGCATCCGGCCCATTGGCGTCATGGTTATGGCAAGCGGCTCTGGCAGGCGGTGGCCATGCAGATGCGGCGAGCCGGGTATGAGCGAGTCAGCCTCTGGCTGCTGACAGGCAACCTGGTGGGGGAAGGCTTCTACCTGCGCCGCGGTTTTCAGTTCGATGGCGTCCAACGCACGCTGAGCCAGCAGGGCCGACCCTGCCTGCAGCAAAAAATGTCCCGCGACTTGTGACTAGGCTCCGTTTTTTCGGGGTGGGTCACTTTATTTTTCTTGCGAATTAATACAATGACCAGCTCTGGAACAGAGTCGTTTTCTCAGCTGCAAGGGAGTGTGGGCATGTATTACGGTTTCGATATAGGTGGTACCAAGGTGGCGTTTGCCGTCTATGACGGTGCCTTGACCCTGTGTCACGAGGAGCGTCTGGCGACCCCGGGGGACGACTACGAGTCGCTGCAACAGATCATCCTTGGCCGGGTGCTGGCGGCCGATAAACGTTATGGCGTGCGTGGCACCGTCGGTATCGGCTTTCCGGGCATTCTCAACCGTGCCGACAAGAGCATAGTGGCCGCCAATCTGCCCTGCATCAACGGTCGCCATCTGGGAGCGGATCTGGGTGCCAGGCTCGATCGCGAGGTGCGGGTCGATAACGATGCCAACTGCTTCCTCTGGTCCGAAGTGCATCAAGGGGCAGCCGAAGGAGCCGACACGGCCTTGGCGGTCACCATTGGTACCGGCATCGGCGGCGCCGTCTACGTCAATGGACGACTGGTGCAGGGGCGCAACTGGCTGGCGGGGGAGATAGGTCACTACCCGCTGCCCGGCACCATCTTGATGAAATACCCTGATTTGCCGCGCCCGCGTTGTGGCTGTGGCCGACTCGCTTGTTTCGAAACCTATGCCTCCGGTACGGGGTTGGAGCGTCTCTACCTGCACCTGAGTGGCGAGCGCGCCTCCGGCCAGCAGATAGTATCGCGTTTCGAGGCCAGAGAGCCTCATGCGGTCGCAACCCTGGATTGCTGGCTCGAAATCATGGCGGCGGGGCTGGCCACTGCGCTCTCCGTGCTGGATCCAGACGTGGTGGTACTCGGTGGTGGCCTCTGTGGCTTGGCCGCTCTTTATGAACAATTGCCGCTGCGCCTGCCGGGGCACCTGCTGCCCGGGGTGGCTCTGCCCGAGATCCGCCAGGCTCGTTTCGGCGGTGCAGGCGGGGTACGTGGTGCGGCGCTGCTCCATTTGTGAGACTCGGTGACGTGTCTCACTTCATCCATCACGAGGAGTTATGATGACCCGTCTCGAAGTCTGCATCGATAACCTTGAATCCCTGTTTACCGCTCAGGATGCGGGGGCAGATCGTATTGAGCTCTGCTCGGCCCTCGGGCTTGGAGGGCTCACTCCCTCCTATGGCTTCATGCAGCAGGCTGCGCGCCATAGGCGCATTCCCGTCTACGCCATGATCAGGCCCCGTGCCGGGGATTTCTGTTTTAGCGAACTCGAATTTGAGTTGATGCTGCAAGACATAGCCGCAGCCCGCGCCGCGGGTCTGCAAGGGGTAGTGGTTGGCCTGCTTGATGAACAGGGGCGTGTGCCCGCGACTGAGCTCCAACAGCTGGTGGCGGCTGCTGGCCCCCTGGGCGTCACCTTCCACCGCGCCATCGATCTCAGCGCCAACTGGCGCGCCGATCTGGAGACCATAGTCGCATCTGGCTGTGAGCGGATTTTGAGCTCTGGCCATGCATCGACCGCTCTGGCGGGTCTGGAAACCCTGCAAGCAATGGCGCAGGCCCTGGCGGGGCGCGCCAGCCTGATGCCGGGGGCCGGGGTCAATGCCGACAACGTGCGAACCATCCTGGAATTTACCGGCGTGAGTGAGGTGCATATGTCCGGCATGGGCTGGCGCGGTGGCATGGTGCCCCATGGCGTCAACATGGGGACCTCGGACGATGGCCGGATCAACATCACCGATGGCGCCAAGGTTGCCGCAGTGCGGGCTCTGCTGGATCAATAAGCAGGTTGCGGTGCAGAGAAAAACGGCCGGCCTTGCTGGCCGTTTTTGTTGTCGCCAGTCGAATCTGCCATCTGGATCTGTTCGCCGGAAGGGGGTTGCCTCAAGTCCGACGCCGCCTGGCCATTTCTGCAACCGAATGGAGCGCCAGGTCACAAGGGCGTGCCGGCATGGGCCTTGGCGGCAGCACCTTGGTAAAAATTCTGTTATCATATCCGCTCTTTTGACACATGGACCCGGAGCAGAATCTCAATGTCCCAATACGACTCTATCGAACAGAAGGCCAGTTATGGCATCGGCCGTAACATGGGTGATCAGCTGGCTCAGCAAGCCTTCGCCGGCCTGGATATTCCTGCCCTGCAGCAAGGTCTGGCAGATGCCCTCAACGGTCTGGAGTTCGCTGTCAGCCGTGATGATATCAATGACGCCTTCCAGGTGATCACCAACCGTATGCAAGCCGAGCAGGAAGTCGCCGCCAAGGCCGCCGCCGCCGATGGCGAAGTGTTCCTGGCCGAGAATGCCAAGCGCGATGGCGTTCAGGTGACCGATTCCGGTCTGCAGTACGAAGTCATGGTTGAGGGCAATGGCGCAGTGCCGGTTGCCGGTCAATCCGTGCGTGTGCACTACCACGGTACCTTCACCCATGGTGGCGTATTCGACAGCTCCGTTGCCCGCGGTGAGCCGGCAGAGTTCCCGGTCACTGGCGTGATCGCCGGTTGGGTTGAAGCCCTGCAGATGATGCCGGTTGGCTCCAAGTGGAAGCTGTTCATCCCGCATGATCTGGCTTACGGCGCCCGTGGTGCCGGTTCCATCGCACCTTATTCCGCGCTGGTATTCGAAGTGGAGCTGCTGGACATTCTGTGATCCAGTCTGCTCGATGCAAGCGGCGGCCTTCGGGCCGCCGTTTGTTTTTGGCCCGATGGCGACGAAGGTGGGAGGGATCTCCGGATTTCGTTATAGTCGGATGAGTCAAGGGGGGAGGGAACCCATGTCGGCCATCATCGAAGTAGTCGATCTCGTCAAACATTTCGCCGGCGTCAAGGCGGTCGATGGCCTGAGCTTTGCCATCCCGGATGGCAGCTGTTTCGGCCTGCTTGGCCCCAATGGGGCCGGCAAGACCACCACCATAGAGCTGCTTGAAGGGGTACTAACCCCGGATAGTGGCCGGATCCTGTTTCATGGCGCGCCCCCCGGCCCTGATTATCGTTCGCGCATCGGTATTCAGTTTCAGCACACGGCGTTGCAGGATTTCTTGACCGTGCGCGATACCTTGCGCCTCTTCTCCCGCCTTTACCCCAAACCGCTTCCTCTCGAGTTGTTAATCAACCTCTGTGCCCTGGAAGACTTCGTCGACAGGGACAGTCGCCGTCTCTCCGGGGGCCAACGCCAGCGACTGCTGCTGGCCCTGGCCCTGCTTGGCGACCCCGAGTTGCTGTTTCTCGATGAACCCACGACCGGCCTGGATCCCCAGGCTCGTCATCACTTCTGGGACAGGGTCAAGGCAGTCAAGGCCCAGGGCAAGAGCATAGTGCTGACCACCCACTATATGGATGAGGCACAGCAGCTGTGCGATCGCATTGCCATCGTCGACAGAGGTCGCCTGCTGAGCCTGGACACCCCACAGGCGCTGCTCGATCAGCATTTCGATGGGGTGCTGGTACGCCTGCCTGCGCACCCGGCCCTGATGCAACTGGCACTCCCGCTTAGCCGGCAGGGGGAGTTGATGGAGCTGACTTGCCCCGATATTGCAACCCTGATGCCGCGCCTGATCGAGTTGCAGATCCCCCTGACTGGCATGCAGATCCGCTCCCCCAATGTGGAGGATCTCTTTCTCAAGCTGACCGGCCATAGCCTGAGGAGCGGGGCATGAACCGCGCTTTGTTGGCCTATGCCTCTTTGGGCGAAACCATGGCAAGGAGCCTGGAATGAGAGACAGCCTGAGGCGCATTGCCGCCCTTTTCTATGCCCGAAATCTGGAGTTTGTGCGCGATCGCGCCGCCCTGGTCTGGAACATGGCGGTGCCCCTGCTGCTGGTGCTGGGTTTCTCCCTTATCTTCACCGGCAACCAGAAACCCTTGCTCCAGCTCGGCGTCGTAGGGACGCTGCCCGCGGCCTACCAGGCCCTCGAGACCATACCGCAGCTCAAGCTGATCAAGTATGAGGACCTGGCCTCTGCCCAGCTCAAGGTCCGTCACCATCAACTGGATTTGCTGCTCAATCCTGCCGGGGGCAATTACTGGGTCAATCCGGATTCGCCGAGTGGGGGGCTGGCCGAGTACCTGCTCAAGCAGATCAGCATGGCCCCATTGGTGCGCGATATCTTGCCGGGTAAGGCCATTCGCTATGGGGACTGGTTGCTGCCGGGGGTGATCGGCATGAATCTGATGTTCTCCGGCCTGTTCGGTGTCGGCTATGTCATTGTGCGTTATCGCAAGAACGGTGTGCTCAAGCGGTTGAGGGCGACCCCGCTCACCGCGACCGAGTTTCTCTGTGCCCAACTGTTATCGAGGGTCGCCATCACGCTGGTAGTGAGCCTGCTGGTATTTCTGGTCGCCTACTGGCTGCTCGGCACCCCCCTGCTTGGCTCAGGCTGGTTACTGCTGCTCATCACTCTGCTGGGCGGGGCGGCGATGGCTTCCCTTGGTCTGCTGGTGGCTGCCCGCATCCAGAATGAGGAGCTGGCCAGCGGCTTGCTCAATCTCATCAGTCTGCCCATGATGTTCTTATCCGGTGTCTGGTTTTCACTGGAAGGATCTCCCCCATGGCTGCAAGCGGTGGCGGCCAGATTGCCGCTGACCCAGATCATTGAGGCGGCACGGGCCGTGATGCTGGAGGGGGCCGGCTGGCAAGAGGTCACAGGCATGCTGACCCAGATAGGCCTGTTCACCCTGTGTTGCGTCACCCTGGGTGCCGCCCTGTTCAGATGGAACGCCAAATGAAGAGTCTGCTTTCGCTTCTTCTGCTGTGTGCGCTGGCACTGCCTGTCAGCGCCGGCACACTGCGCTGCAAGCGCGATCTGCTGACGGAGGGAGACAGCACGGCCATCCTGCTGGTGCGGTGCGGCCAACCAATGCTCAGGGAAGATCTGACCCGTTATGAGGAGAATGGCTTTGGTGCCCGCATGACGGTCAAGTACGCGGAGCGTTGGACCTATAACTTCGGTAGCAGCCAGTTCATGCAGTTTGTCACCGTCGAGAATGGTGTCATCACGGAAATAGAAGACGGCCCGCGCGGTCAGTGACCTGCGGGCCGAAAAAAGAATATGGAAGCAAAGGACCAATAAGACTCGCGGAAGTTATCCCAACAATAAGTTGTCCTGACGCAGGCCACGAAGCACCCGGTTAACCCTGGTTGCCAGACTCAACGTCTTGTTGCAGCGCAGGTTCTCCAGAGTGATCTCACCCCTGGTAAATTCAAACAGCCCCATCTCCTCGACCATGAAACTGCCCCGGTGAAAACTCTTCACATGGCGTGCTATCTGGCGGGGGGACAAGCTCTTGAACACCTTCATCAGATATACCTTCTCGTTTGGACAGGGCCCACTATGACGGTGCGTCATGACAAAAATATGAACCATATGAGTCAGTTGTAATAAAAAGTGTCGCCCCCTTTTGGGGCGCTGGCAAATAAGCACAAAAAAGATCCGCATGGCCATTACCGGCATCATTAGTATGCTATTTGGGCGATATGGGTCTATTTTTTATTCACAACATGTATATCGGGCCATCTGGATATTTTGTGCTGTTGCACCAGTCCAGTGCTTGTTTGCACCGATTGACAGGCTTTTTTCGGGCTGGATAAGCTGCAAAAAGTGCGGAAAGGAAACGTGTCATCGGCAGGCTGCGGTGATGAAAATGTGAGTTGAACCACAGGGAAGAGTGATATGAAACAGATACATAAAATTGGCGTGCTGGTTGCGTTGTCGCTGACGGCGGCCAATGTCTGGGCTGAAGGCACCTTGGATGCGGTCAAGAAGAAAGGGTTCGTACAGTGCGGGGTCGGGGATGGTCTGCCCGGTTTCTCCAACCCGGACGCCAAGGGCACCTGGACCGGCCTGGACGTGGATGTGTGCCGCGCCGTCGCCGCCGCCGTGCTGGGGGATGCAACCAAGGTCAAATATGTTTCCCTTACCGCCAAGGAGCGCTTCACCGCGCTGCAATCCGGGGAGGTTGACATACTTTCGCGCAACACCACCTGGACCATGACCCGTGATGCTTCGCTTGGTCTCACCTTTGCCGGGGTCAACTACTACGACGGTCAAGGCTTCATGGTTTCCAAAACCCTAGGGGTAAAAAGTGCCAAGGAGCTGGATGGTGCTGCCGTTTGCATCCAGTCTGGAACCACCACCGAGCTCAACCTGGCCGATTATTTCCGTGCCAACGGCGGCATGAAATATACCCCAGTGGTGTTCGATACCTCGGATCAGACTGTCAAGGGCTTTGAGGCCGGGCGCTGCGATGTGCTGACCTCGGATCAATCCCAGCTCTACTCCCTCAAGATCAAGCTCTCCAAGCCGGAGAACGCCATAGTGCTGCCTGAAGTTATCTCCAAGGAGCCGCTGGGACCTGTGGTACGCCAAGGGGATGAGCCCTGGCTCAAGGTGGTGCGCTGGAGCATGTTTGCGCTGCTCAACGCCGAAGAGGCCGGAGTGACCAGTGCCAACGTGGATGAGATGCTTAAATCCACCAACCCGGATATACGCCGTCTGCTCGGGCTTGAGGATCCCAAGGGCAGCATACTCGGCCTGGATGACAAGTGGGCTTATCACATCATCAAGCAGGTCGGTAATTACGGTGAGATGTTCGAGCGCAACGTCGGTGCCGGCTCACCACTCAAGATAGACCGTGGCATCAATGCCTTGTGGAACAAGGGTGGTCTCATGTACGCACCACCCATTCGCTAGGTATTCTGGCAGGGGGCTTAGAGCCCCCCGCTTTCCTCTTGCCTTGGCTTTGTCGGAGTAACCCCTATGGCGTCACAATCGCACGACCAGAGGAAGGAACAGGGCCGCTGGTGGTATGACGCGAAGGTGAGGGCGCTGATCTTCCAGTGTCTGGCCGTCGCGGCAGTCCTCGGTTTCCTGTTCTACATCATCAATAACGCCCTGACCAACCTGGAAGCCCGTGGTATCACCACAGGATTTGGCTTTCTCGGCAACACGGCCGGCTTTGGCATATTGCAGAGCCTGATCCCCTACGACGAGACTGACACCTTTGGTCGCACCTTCGTGGTAGGGCTGCTCAATACGCTGCTCATCTCCGTGCTGGGCATCATATTGGCGACCCTGCTCGGCTTCGTCATCGGGGTGGCGCGACTGTCGAAGAACTGGTTGGTGTCGCGCATCGCAACCGTCTATATCGAGACCTTCCGCAACGTCCCTCTGTTGCTGCAGATCTTCTTCTGGTACTTCTCGGTACTGCGGACCCTGCCATCGCCGCGTGAGAGCGTGAATCTGGGCGATCTGGCCTTTCTCAACGTGCGTGGCTTCTACATACCCAAGCCCCTGTTCGAGGAGGGATTTGGCTATGTGCTCTGGGCCTTGCTGCTGGCCCTTATCCTGAGTTGGGGCATACGGCGCTGGGCACACCGTCGCCAGGAGTTGACGGGGCAAATCTTCCCGGTCTGGCTCAGCTCCCTCGCGCTGATCCTGTTGCTGCCGCTTGCTACCTTCTGGCTGGTGGGCAGCCCGCTTGCCTGGAGTCTGCCCTCCTTGCAGGGCTTCAATTTTCGCGGCGGCCTGACAGTGTTGCCAGAGCTGGCGGCCCTGCTGCTGGCGTTGACCATCTATACGGCGGCCTTCATCGCCGAGATAGTGCGCTCCGGCATACTGGCCGTCAGTCATGGCCAGACGGAGGCGGCCTCGGCCCTGGGGCTTTCTACGACCCGAACCCTGCGCTTGGTGATCATTCCCCAGGCGATGCGCGTCATCATTCCGCCGCTCACCAGCCAGTATCTCAACTTGACCAAGAACTCGTCCCTGGCGACCGCCATCGGTTACCCGGATCTTGTCTCGGTATTCATGGGTACCACCCTCAACCAGACTGGGCAGGCCATTGAAGTGATCGCCATGACCATGGGGGTCTATCTCGTCATCAGTATCAGCACCTCAGTGCTGATGAACATCTACAACCGCAAGATGGCGCTGGTGGAACGATGATGAGGCCAGATGACAGGCAAGAGACTGGCACTTATCACCTTCATACTCGCGGTGTTTGGCATATGACAAGGGGGCGCTATGTTCGTCACTGAGATGCAAGAGGCTTTGCCGCCGCCTGACAACCGGCGCGGCCTGCTCGCCTGGCTGCGCGCCAATCTGTTTCCCAATTGGTGGAATGGCTTGGTGACCCTGCTACTGGCCTATCTGCTGCTGCCCGCACTCTGGCACCTGATCGACTGGGCCTTCATTTCCGCGACCTGGAGTGGCAACGGTCGGGCTGATTGTGACCCAGAGGGGGCCTGCTGGCTCTTTATCGAAAGTCGTTTTGGCCAGTATATCTACGGTTTTTATCCGATCGACCAACGCTGGCGGGTTAACATAGTGTTTGTTGGACTGGCCGGCTTGCTGGCGCTGCTGATCTGGCCCAAGACGCCGCGCAAGGGGTGGTTGGCACTCTTTACCCTGCTGGTGTTTCCCTGCCTTGCCTATGTGCTGTTGCACGGTGGTTTTGGGTTGAAAAACGTTGACACCAACCGTTGGGGGGGCTTGATGCTGACCCTGGTGCTGGCGGTAGTGGGCATCGCAGTGGCCCTGCCGTTTGGTATCTTGCTGGCCCTTGGCCGCCGCTCCCACATGCCGATCATCAGCAGCCTCTCCACCGTATATATCGAGTTCTGGCGTGCTGTGCCGCTTATTACCGTGCTGTTCATGGCATCCGTCATGCTGCCCTTGTTCGTGGCGGGGGAGGTGGAGTTCGACAAACTGCTGCGGGCACTGATCGGTATCATCATGTTCCAGTCGGCCTACGTGGCCGAGGTGGTGCGCGGTGGCTTGCAGGCGATCCCCAAGGGGCAGTATGAGGCGGGGGATGCCCTGGGCCTCTCGTACTGGAAGGTGATGGGGCTCATCATCATGCCTCAGGCACTCAAGATCACCATACCCTCTCTAGTGAATACCTTCATCTCGCTGTTCAAGGACACCAGCCTGGTGTTGATCATCGGGCTGTTCGATCTGCTGGCCATCTCCAAGGTGGCCTTGGCCGATCCCAACTGGCTTGGATATTCCACCGAGGCTTATGTGTTCATCGCCTTGATCTTCTGGATGTTCTGTTTTGGCATGTCCCGTTATTCCATCTACCTGGAGCGCAAGCTGCACACGGGCCACAAGCGTTAGGAGCTGTTGATTATGGAAAACAACTATGTGGTCGAACTCAAGGACGTCAACAAGTGGTATGGCGAGTTCCATGTGTTGCGCAACATCAATCTGAGTGTCAGCAAGGGAGAGAAGATCGTCATCTGCGGGCCATCGGGCTCCGGCAAATCCACCATGATCCGCTGCATCAACCGGCTGGAGGAGCACCAGCGTGGTGACATCCTGGTCAAGGGGCTGGCGCTCACCTCGGATCTCAAGAACATCGAGACGGTGCGCCGCGAGGTGGGCATGGTATTTCAGCACTTCAACCTGTTTCCCCATCTGACCGTACTGGAAAACTGTTGCCTGGCGCCCATCTGGGTCAAGCAACTGCCACGACGGGAAGCCGAGGAGATCGCCATGAGTTTCCTCGAGCGGGTGCAGATCCCCGAGCAGGCGCTCAAGTACCCGGGACAGCTCTCCGGCGGTCAGCAGCAGCGTGTCGCCATCGCCCGCAGCCTGTGCATGAACCCCCAGGTGATGCTGTTTGATGAACCTACTTCCGCGCTCGATCCCGAGATGGTGCGCGAGGTGCTGGACGTCATGGTGGAGCTGGCCAACGAAGGAATGACCATGCTCTGCGTCACCCATGAGATGGGCTTTGCCAAGCAGGTGGCGGACAGAGTCATCTTCATGGATCGGGGCCAGATAATGGAGGAGAACGAACCAGGGCAGTTCTTTGACAACCCCCAGTCCGAGCGCACCAAGCTGTTTCTCTCTCAAATACTGCACAACTGAGGGGCAGAGGTGCGGTCATCGAGAGGACACCTGCGGGTGTCCTCTCTTTTTAAACGGTCAACGCGGGCACGCTACGCGAGAAAATAGACCAGTGGCTGATCCGACACGTTTTTTCTCCATGTATACTGCGGCGTTAGCAATAAAATGGCTCAGGAGAGCAGCATGGAGTGGGTCGAAGTGGTCGATGACCATGACAATGTCATTGAGGTGGCCGAGCGGGCGAGGGTGCGCCGCGAAAACTTGCGCCATCGTGCCAGCTACATACTGGTGCTTGGGAATGAGGGACAGGTGCTGGTGCAGCGCCGTACCCTCGGCAAGGATTTTTGCCCCGGGATGCTGGATGCCTGCGCTGGCGGCGTCATGACGGTGGGCGAGGTGCCGCTTGCCAGTGCCCTGCGCGAGCTGGGGGAGGAGCTTGGCATTCTGGATATACCGCTGAACGAACACGGCAGCTTCCTGGCCGAGGGCAGCAACTATAAGGTGTGGGGCTATCTCTACAGCTGCCACTATCAGGGGCCCTTGCAGTTGCAGGCCGAAGAGGTAAGCGCAGTCCACTGGATGAGTCTGACGGAGATCGCCAACCGGGCCGCCGAATTTACCCCGGACTCCCTGATAGCTCTCGCGCATTGGCAGGCCAGAGGCGGTGCCTGACACACTCCTGCACGGTGCGTCCATCTGAGGTAGACTGCTCGTCATCATATACCGTCAGGAAGACTCATCATGATCTCAGTTGGCCAATCCCTGCCCGCGGGCGAATTCACCATCTTCACCACCGAAGGCAAACAGACACTGGATACCCAGGCGCTGTTTGCGGGCAAAAAAGTGGTGCTGTTCGCCGTGCCCGGCGCCTTCACTCCGACCTGTTCCAATGCCCATCTGCCCGGTTATGTGGTCAAGGCGGGTGAGTTTAGCGCCAAGGACGTCGATGCCATCTACTGCCTATCGGTCAATGATGCCTTCGTGATGAAGGCGTGGGGCGAGGCACAGAATGCGCAGGCCATCACCATGCTGGCCGATGGCGATGCCAGCTGGACCCGGGCGCTGGGGCTGGAGAAAGAGACAGGATCCTTTGGCGGTGTACGTGCCCAGCGTTTTGCCCTGATAGCCGAGGATGGCTTGGTCACTGCACTGAATGTCGAGGCGCCCGGCAAGTTCGAAGTCTCGGATGCCGACTCCTTGCTCGCGCTGCTGGGATAGTTAATCAAGGCTGAGTTAACCCTTGAAAACCGATATTCCTCGGTTACACTGGCGCCGACGCGACCCTTGGGTCGCCGTTCCTGTTGATGCCGTGACTGTCATGGCGCCCTGAAGCTCAACCCCGATTGGAAAGAAGACGTATGACCCTGGCTTTTGTTGCCCTGATTGCCGGACTGGCCCTGCTGGTCTGGAGTGCGGATAAATTTGTCGATGGTGCCGCGGCCACCGCCCGTTATGCGGGCATGCCGCCCCTGCTCATCGGTATGGTGATCATTGGCTTTGGTACCTCGGCCCCCGAGATGGTGGTCTCGGCCCTGGCGTCCATGCAGGGCAACCCCGCTCTGGCGTTGGGCAATGCCTATGGTTCCAACATTACCAATATCGCCTTGATCCTGGGGCTGACCGCCATCATCAGCCCTATCGCCGTCTCCTCCCAGGTGGTGCGCAAAGAGATCCCCATACTGCTCGGCATCACCTTGCTGACCGGTGCCTTGCTGCTTGACGGTCATCTGGGTCGTGGCGATGCCCTCATCCTGGGCCTGGTGTTCGTGGGGCTGATGGGCTGGTCCATCTGGGCTGGGATCACCGGCAAGGGTGATGCCCTGGACGCCGATGTCAATGTGGAGATAGACAGCGAGGCCATGCCCCTCAAGAAAGCCATCTTCTGGCTGATCGTGGGTCTGGTGCTGTTGGTTGGCGCTTCCCGCCTGCTGGTGTGGGGCGCGGTGACCATAGCCCAGGCATTTGGCATCAGCGATCTCGTCATCGGTCTGACCATAGTGGCCATTGGTACCTCCTTGCCCGAGCTGGCTTCCTCCTTGATGGCCATCAAGAAGAAGGAGCATGATCTGGCGCTCGGCAACGTGCTCGGCTCAAACCTGTTCAACACCCTGGCCGTGGTCGGCATCGCCGCCGGCATAGCGCCTCTGGATGTGGATCCGGCCGTATTGACCCGTGACTGGAGCCTGATGATGGGGCTGACCCTGCTGCTGCTGGTGATGTGTCTGGGCCGCAAAGGCAAGGGCCGCATCAACCGGGTGGAAGGGGGGATCTTGCTCTGTATCTTCTTCGCTTATACAGGTTGGCTGCTGACCAGCCAGTTCTGATGATGCTGGCATGACAATGCAAACAAGAGGGGGAGCCGATGGCTCCCCCTCTCTATGTCGGCGTCATGGCCCAACCCTTCAGGCGACGGCGACCAGTTTCTGACTCTGCTGGCTGCTATCGAGGATCAGGATACTGGCCTTGGGGAAGAAGTTGAAGGTCGATGCCGATGCCCAGGTATAGGCCCCCATCACTTTCCCTATCACCAGCTCACCAATCTCCAGGTCCGGCAGCATGATGCCGTCACGGATCACGTCGACACTGTCACAGGTCGGGCCGGAGAGCACGGCATTGTGCAGCTCGCCACCGGCATAAGGCGTGCTGACCGGATAAGTGACGTGGTCATAGAGTTGACCGTTGTAGCTGCCGTAGAGGCCATCATCCAGGTAGTACCAGATCTTGTCACCGCGGTGGGCCTTGCCCATCACGCTCGATACCGAGGTCATGGCAGGGGCGCTGATGAAACGGCCCGGTTCGGCAATCTTCTGCACTGTTGCTGGCAGCTTGGCAAGCGCGGCACGGATCGGGGCGCAGAAGCCATCGATATCGAACTCGCCTCCCTCATAATCGACTGGGAAACCGCCGCCGATATCGAGCACCCAAGGCTTGAGCCCCAGATCCCAGGCTTGTTCCATGATCTCGCGGCAGGCATCGATGGCCTGGACATGGCGCTCGCTGTTGGGCACCTGGGAGCCGACATGGAAGGAGAGTCCCATCACCTTGAGGCCTTTGGCCTGAGCCAGTTGCAGCAGGGGCAGCGCCTGCTCCGGGGTGCAGCCAAACTTTTTGGAGAGATCGACCTTGGTGTTGGGGTTGGGGAAGCTGACGCGCAGCAGCAGCTTCACTTCATCCTTGTAGGGCAGAAACTTGTCCAGCTCCAGAGGGTTGTCATAGACAAAGACGGTGCAGCCATATTCCAGCGCATAACGAATATCGCTGTCGCGCTTGATGGGATGGGTATGGATGCAGCGACCCGGGCGAACCCCTTGGCTGCGCACCAGATCCACTTCGCCATTGGTGGCCAGATCGAAGCAGGCTCCCTCTTCCTTGAGCACAGAGACCACGGCCTCATGGGGCAGGGGTTTGAGCGCGTAGTGCAGGCGCACCTCGGGCAGGGCGGCAGACAGAGCCCGATATTGGCGGCGTACGGCAGCCTTGTCGAGCAGCAACAGGGGAGAGCCAAATTGTTCAACCAGCTGGCGGTAATCTTGTGCCACAAGGGTCTCTTTCATTGTCTTTTGATCATCCTTAGGGGGCGGAGTTGCCCTAGCCTTGGTTTGTTGAGACGGCAACGGCCGGCTCAGGCGAGCGGTCCGGAAGGGACCTATCCAGCAAGCTGCATAACTTTCATGGTTACTGCTTGGATATGCGCGCAATTATCGGTTTATTGATTTGTCATGCAAGCTTTTTGATTGTCTATGTTGGCAAGATTTTCTGGTCGAGACGAAAGGGGAAATTGATATCCGCTGCGAAAAGGGTGTTCTGGATTCAAGGAGAGCTTTTGGGTCAGCTGTGGGCTAACTAATTGATAGTTAACAATCTATTTACTTTTTACCGGAGTTGGGACGCCAGAGAGAAAAACAGGGATTTCTGCGAGACAGGTCACATTATTTTGGACTAATATGCCGCTGCCTAATCCAAAACTAGTTCGGATGAAGGTAGCAGGAGAGCGATGGGGGACCATCCACCGAAGAAGTAAATCTTTCAGGTACCGGGCAACCGGTGTGGACTGCTACTGGACGATACTCTGGAGAGACCCGTTTAATCGGGCGCCGAAGGAGCAAGGTCTTGTTTATCAATGATAAATAGACCGGAAACTCTCAGGCAAAAGGACAGAGGGGATGGGATGGTTGTACCTGGGCTTAGCCTGCATCCGATCGCCTCTGGCGATCGTGACTATTTGGGAAGATCATCCTTCTCCTCCTTAATTTATGTTTTTTAAGGAGGATGCATGTCATCAATTCAATCGGCCCTGACGGCCATCGATAATCTTGTCTGGGGGCCACCCCTGCTGATCCTGCTGGTCGGGACCGGTGTTTATCTCACTCTTCGCCTCGGCCTGCTGCAGCTGGTACGGCTGCCCCTGGCCCTCAAGCTGGTGTTTGGTCGTGATCAGGGCCAAGGCA
>NZ_AQGQ01000029.1 GCF_000388115.1 Aeromonas molluscorum 848 | reverse complement strand
CCACCATAGCCACCCTGGATGGCTTCAAGAGCATAGGGGGCAGCGTCTATAACGGCACCCTGGGAATAATGTCCCTGATGGCCCCCTTCTTCATTGGTCATGCCATGGCAGAAGAGCGCAAGGTCGATCCCCTCTCGGCGGGCCTGCTCTCGGTCGCCGCCTTCATGACGGTCACCCCTTTCAGCGTCGGTGATGCCTACGCAGTGGGAGCCAACTGGCTGGGTGGCGCCAACATCATCTCCGGCATGCTCATCGGTATCGTCTCGGCCGAGATGTTTGCGTTCATCATCCGTCGCAACTGGGTGATCCGTCTGCCTGACAGCGTACCGACCTCGGTCGCTCGCTCCTTCTCTGCCCTGATCCCTGGTTTCATCATCCTCTCCATCATGGGGATACTCTCTTACCTGCTCAATAGTGAGGGCAGCAACTTCCACCAGATCATCATGGATACCATCTCCACCCCCCTGTCCAACATGGGCGGTCTGGTCGGCTGGGTCTATGTGCTCTTCTCACCGCTGCTCTGGTTCTTCGGGGTTCATGGCTCACTGGCCCTGTCGGCGCTGGAGAATGGCATCCTGGTGCCCTTCACCCTGGAAAACGTCGCGCTCTATACCCAATACGGCTCGGTCGATGCGGCCATCGCCGCGGGCAAGGCATTCCACGTCTGGACCAAGCCGATGCTCGACTCCTACATCTTCCTCGGCGGTACGGGTGCCACGTTGGGCCTCATTCTTGCGGTGTTCATGGTCTCGCGCCGTGATGACTACCGTCAGGTTGCCAAGCTGGGTCTGCCCGCTGGTATCTTCCAGATCAACGAGCCCATCTTGTTTGGTCTGCCGGTCATCATGAACCCCGTGCTGCTCATCCCCTTCGTGATGGTACAGCCCGTGCTGGCGACCATCACCCTGTTCGCCTACCACACAGGTTTTATCCCGCCCATCACCAACATGGCGCCCTGGACCATGCCGGCGGGATTGGGGGCTTTCTTCAACACCAACGGCAGCATCACCGCCGCGCTGCTGGCGATATTCAACCTGGGGGTTGCGACTCTGATGTATGTCCCCTTCGTGCTGATAGCCAACAAGGCCCAAGCCGTTATCGAAGAAGAGAAAGAGGAGAGCGAAGAGGATATCGCGCTGGCCCTGAAATTCTGATGACAACCCCGGGAGGAGCCTGGCTCCTCCCTCTTCAAGCCGAAGGAGAATAAGATGACGTATCGCTTTCCGGATGAGTTTTGGTGGGGAAGTGCCAGCTCGGCGCCCCAGATGGAAGGGGCATCGAGGCGGGATGGCAAATCCGACAACATCTTCGACTACTGGTTCTCCATTGAGCCAGAGCGCTTTCATCAGGGCATAGGCCCGGCACAGACATCGACCTTCTATGATCGTTTTGAACCCGATATAGCATTACTCAAACAGCTGAATCACAACAGTTTTCGTACCTCCATTTCCTGGTCTCGACTGATCCCGGACGGGACGGGTGAGGTCAATCAACAAGCCGTCGCCTTCTACAACAGCGTCTTTGACCGCTTGCTGGCCGAGGGGATAACCCCCTTCATCAATCTCTACCACTTCGATATGCCTATGTGCATGCAGGCGCGAGGAGGATGGGAGAGCCGGGACGTCGTGGCCGCCTATGTACGCTACGCCGGCTTGTGCTTCGAACTGTTCGGCTCACGGATCAAGCATTGGTTTACCTTCAACGAACCCATAGTGCCGGTCGAGTGTGGTTACCTCGGCCACTTCCACTACCCCTGCGTGGTGGATTTTCGCCGCGCAGTCACGGTGGCCTATCACACCGCCCTGGCCCATGCCGGGGCGGTCAAGGCCTTTCGTGATGCGGGCGCCTGCGGAGAGATCGGCATCATCCTCAATTTGAGCCCCACCTACCCTCGCTCCGACACGGCAGAAGACAGCCAGGCTGCGCGCTGGGCCGACTTGTTGCTCAACAAGAGTTTCCTCGATCCGGCGCTCAAGGGAAGTTATGACCCGGAGCTGGTCGCCCTGCTGCGCCAGCATGATCTGTTGCCAGAGGTGGCTGACGGTGACAAGGCGCAGCTCATGGCAGGGCGAGTGGATTGGCTGGGGATCAACTATTATCAGCCACG
This sequence comes from Aeromonas molluscorum 848, assembly GCF_000388115.1. Lineage (GTDB taxonomy): Bacteria > Pseudomonadota > Gammaproteobacteria > Enterobacterales > Aeromonadaceae > Aeromonas > Aeromonas molluscorum. Next base: position 27,221 of record NZ_AQGQ01000029.1, on the reverse strand, counting down.
GCGGGTCAAGGCCAAGGAGCAAGCCTGCTCGGGGGCGCCGCGCACTCCCGAAGATCTCTTCGACTTCTACGAGATGCCGGGACGCAAGATGAACCCGCACCGGGGCTGGGAGATCTACGAGAAAGGGGTCTATGACATTCTCACCGAGCTGCGCCTTGGCTATGGCAATCCTCGTTGCTACATCTCGGAAAATGGCATGGGTGTCGAGGGGGAAGAGCGCTTCATCGGGCCCGAAGGACGGGTCGAAGATGATTATCGCATCGACTTTATTCGCGGTCACCTCGAGTGGCTGCATCGCGCCTCCCAAGAGGGCAGTGCCTGCTGTGGCTATCACCTCTGGACCTTCATCGACAACTGGTCCTGGCTCAACGCCTACAAGAATCGATATGGCCTGGTCAGGCTCGATCTGGCGAGCCAGGTGCGCACCATCAAGAAGAGCGGATACTGGTTTGCCGAGGTGGCACGCAACCATGGTTTCAATTAAGTGAGAGGCCATTAAACCGCTTTCAATCAACTAGCTGTAATCAAGGGGATAAAGAGATGTTCGATATGGACAACATAGAGGCAGAAACCACGACGTGCGATGACATGGAAGAGGTGGTGATGGGGCTCATCATCAACTCGGGGCAGGCTCGCAGCCTGGCCTACAGCGCCCTGAAGAAGGCCAAGGAGGGCGACATGGCCGCCGCCCGTCAGCTGATGACCCAATCCCGCGAGGCCCTCAATGCCGCCCACCTGGTACAGACTCAGCTGATCGAGAGCGATCAGGGCGAGGGCAAGATCCCGGTCACTCTAGTGCTGGTCCATGCCCAGGATCACCTGATGACCTCCATGCTGGCGCGGGAGCTCATCAATGAGCTCATCGAGCTGCATGAAAAACTGCTCAGCAAGTAACACCTGAGTCATCATCGACCAGTCACAAGGGGCGAATAATGAGCGTCAAGACAATCCGGGAAAACGAGCTGTTCAACAACAGACCCTTCCACATGTTCATCTACAACAAGCAGGTGAGCGGCACCGGGTTGCACCAGCACGACTATTACGAGTTCACCCTGGTGTTGACCGGTCGTTACTATCAGGAGGTCAACGGCAAGCGGGTGCTGCTCGAGCGCGGCGATCTGGTGTTCATCCCCCTTGGCTCATCGCACCAGAGCTTCTACGAGTTTGGCACCACCCGCATCTTCAACGTCGGGATCAGCCGCAGCTACTTTGACGAGCACTTCAAATACCTGCTGCCGGAGCACTTCGTGGCCTCCCAGGCCTATCCGCTCAAGAACGAATTTCTGAGCTACATAGAGTCGGTGCTGGTCTCCCCCGGATTTAGGGAAGAGGCCCTGACCGAGTTCCTTGAAGGGGTAACCTACTCGGTGATGAACAGGCTGCGCCACTACAAGGATGCTTCGGCCAGCGAAGATCTCCCCCTCTGGCTCCATGAAGCGGTGGAGCGCATGCACGATCGCCCCCTGTTCGCCGAAGATGCCCTGGCCAATCTGGTCAGTCTCTCTGGCAAGAGCCAGGAGTACCTGACCCGGGCCACCCGGCGTTACTACAACAAGACACCGATGCAGATCATCAACGAGATCCGGGTCAACTACGCCAAGATGCAGCTGGAAGTCACCAACGACTCCGTGGCCGATATTGCCTTCGAGACCGGCTACAACGATGTCAGCCTCTTTATCAAAAACTTCAAGAAGCTGACCTCCTTTACCCCAGGCAGTTACCGAAAATATCTCTATCCGAAATTTGAGACCCCTGCCTGAAATGGGCTGAAGGTATTTTTTAAAACAATACCTTGCGAACGAACCAAACAGATTCATCGGCCCCTGCTCCAGGTGGCTGCGGCCCCTCTCACCCCTGGTGCAGAGCGGCTCCTTATTCAACCTATTTGAGAATGATGAAGAGGTGTTTATGAACACGAAGCTTAAAGTGGTCACCATAGGTGGCGGAAGCAGCTACACCCCGGAGTTGGTCGATGGTTTCATCAAGCGCTACGCCGAGCTGCCCATCGACGAGTTGTGGCTGGTCGATGTCCCCGAAGGAGAGGCAAAACTGGCCATCATCTTCGACCTTTGCCAGCGCATGATCACCAAAGCCGGCATCCCCATGACACTGCACAAGACCCTGGATCGCCGCGCCGCGCTGCAAGGCGCCAGCTTCGTCACCACCCAGTTGCGGGTCGGCCAGCTGCAAGCCCGGGAGAAGGATGAGCGCATCCCTCTCAGCCATGGCCTGCTGGGTCAGGAGACCAATGGTGCGGGCGGCCTGTTCAAGGGACTGCGCACCATCCCCGTCATCTTCGACATCATCAGGGACGTCGAGGAGATCTGCCCGGATGCCTGGCTCATCAACTTCACCAATCCAGCCGGCATGGTGACCGAAGCCGTCCATCGTCACACCCAGTTCCGCCGCTTCATCGGGGTGTGCAACATTCCGGTCGGCATGCAGATGTTTGTGCGAGACGCCCTGAAGGTCACGGCGCAGGACACGCTCTCCATCGACATCTTCGGCCTCAATCACCTGGTCTTCATCGGCGATGTATGGGTCAATGGAGTCTCGCGCTTCGATGAGCTGCTCGAAGGGGTGATCGACGGCAGCCTCACCAGCTCCAGCTCGGTCAAGAATATCTTCGACCTGCCCTTTGATGAGAGCCTGATGCGTGGCCTGCGCCTGTTGCCCTGCTCCTACCTGCGTTACTACTTCAAAGAGAAAGAGATGCTGGGGATCGAGATGGGCGAATTCTACAAGGGCGGCGCCCGAGCCCAGGTGGTACAAAAAGTAGAGAAGACGCTGTTTGAGCTCTACCAGAACCCCGAACTCAATGAGAAACCCAAGGAGCTGGAGCTACGCGGCGGTGCCTACTATTCCGATGCGGCCTGCGAGGTGATCAGCGCCATCCATAACGACAAGCGCAGCGAGCAGTATGTGATAGTCCCCCACCATGGCCATGTCACCAACATACCCGCCGATTGGACCGTCGAGATGACCTGTCTGGTGGGCCGTGATGGCGCCATTCCCCACCCGCGCCTCACTCGCTTTGATGACAAGGTGAACGGGCTCATTCACCTCATCAAGAGCTTCGAGATTGCCGCCTCTCAGGCCGCATTGAGTGGCTCCTTCGATGACTTGCTGCTGGCCATGAACCTCAATCCACTGATCCACTCAGACAACGAGGCGAAAATCGTTGCGCGGGAGCTGCTGCTGGCACACCGCGAGCATTTGCCCAAGTTTGCCACCGCCATTGCGGATCTTGCCTGATGAAACTGGGCCCCGCTGGCCTACAGCGGGGCAATACAGGAGATTGAGATGCATAAAAGATTGATTATCAACGCCGATGACTTCGGGCTTTGCCGCGCCCAGAACTACGGCATTGTGGAAGCCTTCGAGCATGGGGTGGTCAGCTCGACCACCGCCATGGTCACCTCCCCGGCCATAGAACATGGGGCCTGGCTGGCCACCCGCTTCCCGGCCTTGCCCATTGGGCTGCATTTTGTGCTCAGTTGGGGCAAACCCCTCTCCCCTCTCCCTTGCCTGGTAAACGCCCAAGGGGAGCTGGACAAGGATATCTGGCAAAAAAGCGAGGGGAGCCTGCTGGTCGAGAGCGAAATCATTCAGGAGCTCCACCAACAATTCGACCACTTCGTGACGCTGTTTGGCCGGGCGCCCAGCCATATCGACAGCCATCACCATGTGCATATGTTGCCGACCATCTACCCGCTGGTGGAAACCTTTTCCCGGCAGCAAGGTATTCCCCTGCGCATCGACAGAGATGAAGTTCGCCGCCACGGTTTGACCGTCACTGACGCGCTCAGCTGCGAGCGTTTCGACAGTCGCTTCTATGGTGAACAGCTCACCCGGGAGTGGTTGCTGCAACTGCTCGATGATGCCGATGAGCAAGGGGCAAGCTCCCTTGAGATCATGTGCCACCCCGCTTTCATCGATCTCGACGTGCAGCGCAGCTCTTACAATCTGCCCCGGCTCACCGAGCTCGCCATTCTCACCGACCCAGCCCTGCCAGCCCTCATCGCCGAGCGAGGCTATCGCCTGTGCAGTTATCGAGACTGGTCGCCGCAATAACACGTGGCGCCTGATCTCCGCCATGGCAGCCGGCCTTGCAGGTAGCCGCGCAACATGACGGCGCACAAAAATAATGCTGTGCAAGCACCAAAAGTCCCAATGCAAAAAGGCCACCCCTTGGGTGGCCTTTTTGGCTTCAATAAATGGCGGAGGAGGTGGGATTTGAACCCACGGATGGTCACCCATCGCCGGTTTTCAAGACCGGTGCATTCAGCCGCTCTGCCACCCCTCCGCAGCAGTGCGACGGATATTACCCATGCTCGGAGCCCTTGTAAATCCCCTGCCAGACTGTTTGCTGCTTTATTGGCCTATCTGCCACATCTGGTAGACAAAAAACTCATAAGACCCGCTTTTTCAAGCGGATGGCTTGACTTGATGCATGGCTCCACCACTATAGGCAACACTGTAAAAATGCCAGGAAAGATGGAATGAAGACGATCAAGCATGCCCTGTTTTGCGCCCTGGCTGGCGCGTCCCTGCTCGCGGCCCCCGTCCAGGCCAGCGAACTGACCAAGTCCGACGTCGAACAGATAGTGCGTGATTATCTGGTCAAGAACCCGGAAATCCTGGTCGAGATGTCCAATGCCCTGCGCGCCAAGCAGGAGAGCCAGCAATCGGTCAACGACAAGGCGATGATCCAGGCCCATGCCAGTGATCTCTATGGCGCCAAGGATCCCGAGGCCGGCAACCCCAAAGGCAAGCTGACCGTGGTCGAGTTCTTTGACTACAACTGTGGCTACTGCAAACGGGCTCACCCCCTCGTCAAGCAGCTACTGACCGAAGACAAGGACATTCGCTACATCTACAAACAGTTCCCCATACTGAGTCCGACGTCCGCCTATGCCGCACGCGCCGCCCTGGCTGTCCAGCTGAGTCAGCCCGAGAAGTATCAGGCCTTCCATGACGCTCTCTACTCTCATCAGGGCCCGCTGGCCAGCGAAGCTCAGGTCAAACAGATCGCCGAAAGCGCTGGAGTCAACTGGAGCAAGGCTCAGGCCAAGTTCAAGGATGCCAGCATAGACAAGATCCTGGGCACCAACCGGGCACTGGCCGAAGCCATGAATATCTCGGGCACCCCGGGTTTCATCATCGGTGATCAGATCCTGCGTGGCGCCCCTCGCGACATGGCCAGCCTGCAAGATGTGATCAAGGATGCACGCGCCGGCAAAGCCATCCAGTAACTCAGCCGTCGCACACTGCCCGTCATACTAAAACGCCCCGACCATTGGTCGGGGCGTTTTGCCATCTGCCGTTCAGCCTCTCACGACTGATAGCCGTTCGGGTTCTGGCTTTGCCAGCGCCAGGTGTCGGCCATCATCTGCTCGAGCCCGCGCTGCGCCTGCCAGCCAAGTTCAGCGCTGGCCTTGTGCGGTTCGGCCCAGCACTCGGCGATGTCACCGGGGCGACGGGGTTTGATCTGGTACGCAATGGTGCGACCACTGGCGGCTTCGAACGCACGGATCATCTCCAGCACCGAATAACCCTGACCAGTACCCAGGTTGTAGGTGAATACGCCACTATCTGACTCGATGCGGGCCAGCGCCTTGAGGTGACCGATGGCGAGATCCACCACGTGGATGTAGTCGCGCACGCCGGTGCCATCGGGGGTCGGATAGTCATTGCCAAACACCCCCAGCTCCTTGAGCTTGCCGACACCGACCTGGCTGATATAGGGCAGCAGGTTATTGGGGATGCCGTTGGGATCTTCACCGATGAGGCCGCTCTCGTGAGCGCCGACCGGATTGAAGTAGCGCAGCAGCACGATGGCCCAGCGCGGATCGGACTTGGACAGATCCCGCAGTATCTCTTCCACCATCAGCTTGGAGCGGCCATAGGGGTTGGTCGCGCTGGTGGGGAAATCTTCCCGCAGCGGCACGGAGGCCGGATCGCCATACACTGTGGCCGACGAGCTGAACACCAGTCGGAACACGCCCGCCTTTGCCATCTCCTCGCACAAGACCAGAGTGCCGGTAATGTTGTTCTGATAGTAAGTGAGCGGGATCTGGCTCGACTCCCCCACCGCCTTGAGGCCGGCGAAGTGGATCACGGATGCAATGTCGTGCTCGGCAAACAGCCGCTGCAGACAAGCCCTGTCCAAAATATCCCCTTCGACGAAGGTGACCTGCTTGCCGGTGATCCGCTCGACCCGTTTGAGGGACTCGAGAGACGAGTTGGAGAGGTTGTCCAGCACCACGACCCGATGCCCGGCACCCAGCAGCTCAACCAGGGTATGGGAGCCGATGTAACCGGCGCCGCCCGTGACCAGTATCGTCATTTGTTATCCCGTGTTTTGGTGAAAACTGGCACAGAGTCTACCCGCACGCCCTCAAAGGGAAAAGGGTGAGATGCTGATGAGCCCTTGTTATTCCACCGCGACGTCCCCCCGCACTGTGCAAGAGCAGGCCAGCACCACCCCGCTTTCCAACTCACCTTGGGTAAGCGTCGCCACACTCTGGCGAGTTACGTCCCCACTGGTGGTGCAACGACAACTGCCACACACTCCGGCTCGGCAGGCGGCATTGATGCGCTCTCCCGCCGCTTCCAGGGCGGCGAGCAGGGTCTGACCCGGCAGTATCTTCACCTTCTTGCCGCTCTTGTTGAGAGTCAGCCAAAAATGGTCGCTGGCAGCTGCAACCGGCGCCGCGCTCGATGTAACAGCAGGCAGGCCGAACGACTCCTGATGCAACTGCCCCGCCGGCAACCCCAGCTCCGCCAAGATGCGACTCACGGCCGCCATGTAAGGCGCAGGTCCGCACAGATAGACGTGGCGAGCAAGCAAGTCCGGCACCAGTTCCTTGAGCATGTCCGGGCTGAGTCGGCCAACCCAGGGGTGCGCAGGCGGGGCCTCTTCCAGTACTTGCTCCAGCACTAAAGCGTGGCGCACGCCGGGGTGGACTGCGGCCAGCACGGCCAGTTCGTCTGCGAAGATCACATCCTGGGGCGAGCGGGCGCTGTGGATGAAGCGGATGTCCGCCTCAGGCCGCTTGGCCAGCTCGTCGCGCAGCATGGCCCACATGGGGGTGATGCCGGAGCCTGCACTGAGCAGCAGCGGCTGCTCGCAGGGCAGCGCCGTCAGGTTGAAGTCACCGAAGGGACCTTCGGCGCGGATCTCGTCCCCCACCTGCAGGCTCTGGTGCAGATGATGGGAGACCCGCCCCACATCCTTGATGGTGACTTGCCAATGGGTGTCTTGCGGGCAGGAAGAGAGGGTATAGGCGCGGCACATGGACTGGCCATCAATCTCGATATGCAGAGTGACGCACTGGCCGGCCAGCACGGGGGGCAGGCTTCCTGCAACCGGCGCTAACTGCCAGCTCACCACATCATGGGTGTCGGCGCGACGACCGATGCAACGCAGGGTAAGGGAGGTGGAGATCATCGCAAGGCTCCTCATTTAAAAAAGCTTTTGAAATACGAGTTTTTGAAAAAAAGGCGAGCCATCGGGCTCGCCAAACGCTTACAACATGCTGAGATGATCAGGCTGGCACGGCTTGCGCTATCACCGAATTCAGGCAGCCAGGATCTCGGCCAAGTCCGCCTCGGCAGTGGTGGTGCCTTTCAAACCAAACTGCTCCTCCAGCACCTTGAGCAGGGCCGGGGTCAGGAAGGCCGGTGCGGTGGGACCGGTGCGAATGTCTTTCACACCGAGGGCCAGCAGGGTGAGCAGGATGACGATGGCTTTTTGCTCGAACCAGGAGAGCACCAGGGTCAACGGCAGGTCGTTGACGCCACACTCGAACGCCTCGGAGAGCGCCAGCGCCAGCTGGATGGCGGAGTAGGCATCGTTGCACTGACCCACGTCCAGCAGACGGGGAATGCCGCCTATGTCGCCAAAGTCGAGCTTGTTGAACTTGTACTTGCCGCAGCCCAGAGTGAGCAGCAGGCTGTCTTTGGGGGCTGCCTTGGCAAACTCGGTGAAGTAGGCGCGCTCGGCCTTGTCGCCGTCACAGCCGCCCACCAGGAAGAAGTGGCTGATTTCACCCGCTTTCACCTTGTCAATCACTGCTGGGGCGGCCTGCATCAGTGCGTTGCGGGCAAAGCCGATGGTGATGAAGTGCTCAAGCTCGGTGTGTTTGAAACCGTCCAGCGACAAGGCTTTCACCACCACGGCGGAGAAATCGTCTCCTTCGAGGTGTGTCACCCCCGGCCAGCCGACGATGGAGCGGGTAAAGATGCGATCGCTATAGTCGCCCACGTTGGGATCGATGATGCAATTGGAAGTCATCACCACGGCACCTGGGAAGTTGGCAAACTCCTTCTGCTGGTTCTGCCAGGCGGAGCCGTAGTTGCCCACCAGATGCGGGTACTGCTTGAAGAAGGGGTAGGCCAGCGCGGGCAGCATCTCGCCGTGGGTGTAAACATGGATGCCGGTGCCTGCGGTCTGCTCCAGGATCAGCTTGAGATCCATCATGTCGTGGCCGGAGACCAGGATGCACTTGCCTGGCACTGGAGTGACGCGCACTTGGGTCGGCTCGGGGTGGCCGAAGGCACTGGTTTCGCCCAGATCCAGCATCTCCATGATGCGGAAGTTGAGCAGGCCAATCTCCATGGCGCATTTGAACAAGGGATCCAGCTCGCTCGGATCCGTGCTGAGCCAGCTCATGATGCGATGGAACTCGGCGGCCACGGCGCTATCCTGCTGACCCAGTACCCGGGCATGTTCCATGTAGGCAGCGGCACCCTTGAGGCCGTAGAGGCAGAGCAGACGCAACCCCATGATGTCTTCGTGCACCTCGCTCTTGCCGCGATTGACCGCTGTTTGCGGCGCATGGGCCAGCTGGGCGAGCAGCTCTTCACCCGGCTCGAAACCGGCTGCCTCCGGCAAGCCGGTGACTTGTACCGCCAATGCAGACAGACGGTCGGCCAGCTGCTGACGATGAGCCAGCGCCTGGTTGACATAGCCAACGATACGGGCAGAGTCGAAGTTGACGTTGGTGAGGGTGGCGAAGAAGGCCTTGGGCACGAAGGCATCGATCTCGTTGTCGATGACACCGTGCTCGCGGGCGGCCAGCGCCCAGGCGCTGAGCCCCTGCAGCGCATAGATCAGCACGTCCTGCAGATCCGAGGTTTCGGCCGTCTTGCCGCACATACCTTGTGCATAAGCGCAGCCATTGCCTGCCGGGGTACGAATTGTCTGTTCACATTGCACACAAAACATCATGCCTCTCCTAATTGGACATTTCAGTTGTTTGTTCTGTGGCAATTCTATGTCTCTCGCAAAAAACTTAATAGGCATTCAATTTACCAATTAACTTTTCATTGATGCAGATCAAAAACAAAAAAGCCGCCCAAACGGGCGGCAACTGGGTGGATAACCAGATAAAAAGGAGAGACAACTCAGCTAGTTAATACAATATCTGGATTCAATCCAGGTAGGCGCGCAGCATCCACACCAACTTCTCCTGCTGCTGTATGTAGTCAGAAAGCAAGGCGCTGGTGCCCTCGTCCCCCGCCTCGGCAGCGAGACTCAGTATACGGCGCTGGGTGCTGAGCAATTCGCGAAAACCATTCAGCAGCGAACCGACACAGGCACGACCGTCATGCAACCCTTTCTGCTCCGGGATGGCGGAGACGCTCAAGTAGTCGCTAAAGCTGTGCAGGGGCACGCCATCCAGAGTGAGGATACGCTCGGCCAGGGCATCGATTTTCAGCAACAAATCGTTGTAGATCTCCTCGAACTTCAGATGCAGCTCGAAGAACTGGTTGCCACGGATGTTCCAATGGAAGCCGCGAACGTTCATGTAGAGGATCTGGTAGCTGGCCAGCAGCTGATTCAGCTCGGTTGCCAGGGCTTGAGATTGGGCGATATCAAGGCCGATTGGGTTCTTCATCATACACCTCCAGATTTGAAAACAGGGGTAGCTTATCGCCAACCAGACTCAAAAGGTAATCGATATTAGCTAAACCATTGATAGCAAATGGCTATCAATGGGTTTCCTTATTGCTGCCGTTACCGGGAGTGGCAGGAGGGGAGGCACGCAGTCGCTCGATATAGAGGATCACCTCGCCGAGGTGAATACCAAACTTGCTGATCTCGGCCCGATTGATGAGACGATCTTCATCCAGCAGGTACATCCAGTCATCGAAGCTCACCCTCACCACATCGCCATCAGGCAGCGCCAGGTCAAGCTGGTAGCGCCAGTTGAGGGCAAAGCCTTCCGTCTTGCCTATCGCCTCCCCCACTACGTCCGACGCAGTACCGCGCCAGTGACCATCGGCCCCCTTGGCCAGATGCCAGGTACGTGTCTGCTGACGACCGTCATCGAAATGGAACTGCTCGAACAGCTCGCCCTTGCCATCCTGCCAGCGCCCCACCATCTCGACCCGGAAGCGACTGGTCACTTCGCCGCTGCGGTCGGTCACCAGACCATGAGCCACCAGCTTGCCGTTGAAAAAGTGGGCAAGATCCCAGTCTGGCCCTTGGCCACGATAGGCATCCGGACTAACGCCACAACCACCGAGGCAAGCGAGTAAGAGCAGGAGAATAACGCCGCGCCAGCGGCCAGGGTATAACGTCATAACAGGCTCCAGATGGGGGATTGATTGCCCTGGTACGCTGGGGCCCTTAACTGGCGCCTCCATCCCAGGGATATGGCAAAGCCTGGTGTCAACCGGGCTGACACAGGCTATGCCTCACAGATGAGATACGGCCATGCCCCGACGCCGGATCGCTGAGCGCGGCTCAGGGCTGACCACGCAGGCGACGGGTCAGCGCCGGATCCCGGCTATTGTCGGCGAGCCAGATGGCAAGAAAGGCATCAGGAAAGCCAGGCTCAGTGATGAGGCCCAGGGGCGCGTCGCGCAGCCAGAGCTCACCGAGTCCCTGCTCATTAACATAGAAGGTGAGCCGATCTCCCTTGTTGACGTCGGGCAGTATGTTCGACAGCGCCCCCAACCAGCGTACCTGCTGCCGCTCATCCCCCAGGCCCAGTCGTTGCCACTCCTGTCCGGTGGCATCCAGGATATCCTGCTTGTCGATATCACGGGCATAGGTGAGCGAGAGCGCCTGGGGATAGCGGCGCGCGACATAGCGGCCATCCTGGCTGTAGAGGGTGGCGTCATAAAGCTTGAACCAGAGCCAGTGCATCTCCCCCTGCCCCACCGTTCGGAGTTGCTGCCAGGGCGCCGCCCAGCTCAAAGAACTCCAACAGAGCAGACTAATGCCAGCCCATGCGCCAACGTGCAGGATCTTCCAGTTCATGCCAATCTAGCTCCTGTTCTTGCAACGTATTGATGTCTTGCAAAATGACCCTGTTGAGCTGGCCCGTGCCATCCCGCTGGCAAGAGATCACCATGAAGAAGCGCTCGGCCTGCTCGAACTGAGTCTCCCTGGTCCATTTTGAAAAAAGCAGTGTCTCGGCAGAAAAGGCGTTCATCTTGAGTCACCTCCACAGCATGACCCTTATCCTCACCAGAAGGGGCAACAGAGGGCACCAGATGAGCAACAAAATGATGCCACCTGACCAGCTGCCCTCCCCGATGTCCCATCCCCCTATTTCAGAACCTAAGTGTACTGCGCCAAGCCCAACCCCGATGAGATAAGAGCCAGCGCCGCCAAATCCCCCCAGCACAGCTTGCTGCCAGCGAGGTAGTGCGGCCAGCCAGGCCAGGCCATGGGCCAGGGTGAGAGCAAAGCCAAGCCAGAGCAGAACGAGCCAAGACGGAAATCCATCATCGAATTCAAAGAGTCCGAGCACCGTCAAGCCATAGTCCAGGGCACAACCGAACAATGCCAGTGGCAGCAAACGCAGATCCCGCCAAGGTGTTGGCGAGCAGAGCAGGTGCAGCGCAAGCAGGAGGCCCAGAGGCCAGAGCATCTGCTCACTGGCTGCCAGCCACCAATAGAGGTTGAACCCCAGCAGTTGGCCCCAGTGCCACCAGCGGCTACCCGTAGCAGGTTGCTCGCTCAATCGCGCCCCGGCAGGCCGCCATGCCAACCCGCCGGACCCGGCTTGGCCGCCTCCAGTTGCACCAGGCTGATAGCCCGCTCCCAGAATCCCCCCTCGCAATAAGCAAAATAGAAATGCCACAGCCGCATGAAGTCCTGGCTGTAGCCGAGTTTGGGCAGCTCGGGGGCCAGGGCGAGGAAGCGTTCACGCCAGTGGGCCAAGGTACGGGCGTAGTGATGGCCGTGATCGTGCAGGCGCACCAGCTGCATGTCGGTCTCCTTGGCTATCAATCCCGCCATCTGGGAGACACTCGGCAGACAGCCGCCGGGGAAGATGTAACGCTGGATGAAATCGACGCTGCGCACATACTGGGCGTGGCGCTGATCGGCGATGGTGATGGCCTGGATAAGCAGGCGACCACCTGGTTTGAGCAGGCGCGACAGCTGGCGGAAATAGTCCGGCAGGAAGGCGTGGCCTACCGCCTCAATCATCTCGATGGAGACCAACTTGTCGAAGGTACCCTCCAGCTTGCGGTAATCCTCCAGCAGCAGGGTAATGCGATCCCCCAGCCCCTCCCGTGCTATCCAGTCACAGGCATAGTCATGCTGGGCCTGGGAGATGGTCGTCGTGGTCACCCGGCAGCCATAATGGCGGGCGGCATAGATGGCGAGCCCGCCCCAGCCGGTGCCTATTTCCAGCAGATGGTCATCAGGACCCAGTTCCAGCCGCTCGCAGATGGTGCGCAACTTGGCCTCCTGCGCCGCTTCCAGGCTCGCCTCGGCATGGGGATAGATGGCGCTCGAATATTGCATCTGGCTATCGAGAAAGCCCTGATAGAGCCGGTTGCCCAGATCGTAGTGAGCCGCAATGTTGGATCTAGACCCCGTAAGCGTATTGCGATTGATCCAGTGGCGCACCTTGTTGAACGGGAAGCTGAGCCAGCTCAGACGCCGCTCCAGCTTGTCGAGCAGCGTCATGTTGCGCACCAACAACCGCACCAGGGCGACCGGATCCGGGCTGGTCCACAAACCTTCCACCCAGGTCTCACCAGCGGCTATGCTGCCCCCCAGCAACAGGCGGCGATAGAAACTGGGATCTTGCACCACCAGCTCGGTCTGCAACTCAGCCGCGGGATCGCCGAAACTCAGCCGGCGCTCGCCATCACGCAACAATAGATGGCCCTGTTCCAGCTTTGGCAGCAGGCCAAGCACCAGATCGCGGGCCCAGCGATCGATAAAGGTCATTGAGGTCGGGGATTGCACCAGTTCCATCAGCGAGTCTCCGGATGGCTAAAGATAGGGGTTCGTTTGATAAACAGACGCAGCGCCTGCCAATAGATGCCAAGCAGTACCTTCATGGTCATCCAGGGCCAGCGCAGCAGCAATCTCATCAGGGCGTCACGCTCGAACGCTTGCCGAGCCAGCGTCAGGGTGGCATCGAATAACTTGGCCTCCCCGCTGTCGGGATGGCTCTCTATGTGGATCAGGGTGTGCTCCCCGGGGGAGCGTATGCGCCAGTGATAACGCATCGCCAGCCCCATGAAGGGAGAAACGTGGAAATCCTTGGGATGGGGAGCCAGAGCGGCCAGGTCGAGCAGGTAGTAATGACGTTCGTTCCAGGGCGTGTTGGCAACTTCGGCCAACAGATAACGGGCCGCCTCCCTTTGGTAGCAGAAGTAGAAATTGACCGGGCTGAAGTAAAAGCCCAGGCAACGCACGTTGCCAAGCAGCAACACTCGGCCATCGGGCTCGGGGGTGCCGCCCAGCTCGCTCACTTTGGCCCACACCGCCGTCTTGAGGGAACCCTCGCTGCCGCGCAGATAATCCCGTCGGCAAAACGACAGCAAGCCTGCCCGCTCGACCCCGAACCAGGGGCCCCGGTTGAGGGTCGGCAGCTCATCCAGATCCAACCCCAGCATGAAGAGACCATAGGAGAAAGCATGGGCCCGAGGGGCGAAACGGCGATGGCGTACCGACCCCTGCCAGAGGGCGCTGTGCAGTACTGATTCGACTGGCGTACTCATAGCTCGACCCCGAAGCGGCGAGCCACGTCGAGGGCGCTGCGCACCCCGTCTTCGTGAAAGCCGTTGTACCAGTAAGCACCGCAGAAATGGGTGTGGCGCTGGCCGCAGATCTGCATCCTCTGTTCCTGAGCCGCCAGGGAGCCCAGATTGAAGACAGGATGTTCGTAGACAAAGCGCCGCAATACCTTGCCCTCATCGACCTGTCCCTGGGGATTGAGACTGACGCAGAGTGCCTCTCTCGTGCGGATCCCCTGCAAGATGCTCATGTTGTAGGTGACCAGGGGGCGCTGGGTGTCCCCCTGATCGAGCCGGTAGTTCCAGCTCGCCCAGGCCTTGCGGCGGGTCGGCAGACACGCCAGATCGGTATGGAGCCAGACATCGTTGGCCTGATAGGCCATGGCGCCAAGCAGGCGCTGCTCGTCCTGACTGGCATCCTTGAGCAGGCCGAGGGCCTGGTCGCTGTGACAGGCGAGGATCACCTCATCAAACGCCTCCTCCCCGTGGCGGCTCTGGATCAAGACCCCCCGCTCGGTGCGGGAGATGGCCTGCACCGGGCTGGCGAGCCGGACTCGCTCCTGCCAGCCCCGGGTCAGGGGCGCTATGTATTGGCGCGAGCCGCCAGGGATCACGTACCACTGAGGCCGATTTGCCACATTGAGCAGGCCGTGATGATCGAAAAAGCGCAGGAAAAAACCGAGGGGAAAGGCGCGCATGTCCGCCAGGGTCGATGACCAGATGGCCGCGCCCATGGGCAGTATGTAGTGGCGAGCGAAGTGGTCGCTAAATCGCCCTTCTTGCAGGAAGCGCCCCAGGGTCAGTTCCGGCTTTGCATCTTTCCCCTCCTCGGCCAGCCAGGCCTTGGCCTCGCGATTGAAGCGCAAGATCTCCCTGATGAAGCGGTAAAAACCGGGCCTGAGCAGATTGCGGCGCTGGGCAAACAGGGTATCCAGGTTATGACCGTTGTATTCGAGCCCCTCGGCACTCTTGACGGAGAAACTCATCTCTGTGGCCTGGCGGGCCACACCGATGCGATCGAGCAGGCGCAGGAAGTTGGGGTAGGTTCTGTCATTGAAAACGATGAAGCCGGTGTCGACACTGTGGCTCTGCCCATCCAGGCTGACGTCCACGGTTGCCGTGTGGCCCCCGAGCATGGGCGCGGCTTCAAACAGGGTGATCTCATGGTGGCGGTGTAGCAGGTAACCCGCGGTCAATCCCGAGATCCCCGAGCCGACGATGGCGATTTTCTTCATTATCCGAGTCCTTTCGAGAGTCGTAACCAGAGCCCGGTCGGCAGGGCGCCCAGCAGGCGCAGCATGCAGATGAAGCCATTTGGGTAGTGAATATTGTGCAGGCCCCGGGCCAGACCACGCCGGGTGGCGCTGGCGGCCTGGGCCACCGTCATCAGGCAGGGCATGGTGAAGCGGTTGCGGGCCGTGAGCGGTGTGTCGATAAATCCCGGACGGATCAGGCTGACCCCTATCCCCGAAGCCTTCAGATCCAGGCGCAGGCTGGCGGCCAGATAATCAAGCGCCGCCTTGGAGGCGCCATAGGCTTCGGCTCTAGGCAGTGGCAGCCAGGTGACCGACGAGCTGACGATGGCCAGGCGCCCCCCTTTGCCCAGCTGAGGCAGCAGGGCCGCGAGACAATGGCCGGTCGCCACCAGATTGGTCTCTATCACCCGGGCGAACAGGGCCCCGTCGAAGCGCGGCAACTCATCCAGGTATTCGCAGCTACCGGCATTGAGGATCAACAGATCCAGCCCATCCAACTGCCGGGCCGCGCCTTGGCAGGCCGCGGGATCCCGGGTATCGAAGCAGAGTGTCTGGATCCCGAGCACGGCAAGCTCGGCCAGCCGCCCTTCATCGCGGCCACAGGCCCACACCCGCCAACCATCGGCGTGATAATCCAGTGCCAACTGGCGACCGAGTCCCGAGCTTGCCCCCGTGATCAATACCCCCTTGCTCATGGTCCCTAACTCCTTGTGATGACAAAAGAGACAATAACGTCTGAGAAAGAAATCGCTAACTGAAATAATGAGTTAGCCATCATTTTCCCAACCTTCCCTTGATGATGCGGATCAGTGAGCCTATCAGGGGCAGCTGCTCGTAGAGCATGGCGCCCATGTCGAAATAGTCGTGATGCAGGCATACCTTGCCCGCGTCATTGAACTCCAGCAGGGTGGCGCCCCGCACGCTCACCGGCGCCCCCCGAGCCAGCCTGGGGTGGCGCAGTGTCATGGTCCAGCCGAGCCAGGCGCTGGCGCCTTGCTGCTGACTGCGTTCTATTTCGAAGGTGCAGGATTCGAGCCCGGCATAGAGCTGGGTGAAGTACGCCTCGAGGGCGGCCAGTCCCTGGATCCGATGAGCCGGATCCAGAAACAGGACATCATCGGCATAAACCTGCGCCAGTCGGTGCATCTGACCCTTGTCGAGCTGCTGATAAAGCGCGACAAAGTTACCCAGCTCAGCGTTCATGGCGCATCCCCACCGAACCGGAGGACAACACAGGCATCGGGCATCTACTCATCAGGGTTTCTCCAGGGTACGGAACATATCGATGGCCACCAGCCTCGCCTTGGCGTGATCCACCATGGGGGCTGGATAGTCATGGCGCCCTTTGACTCTTAGCCAATCCTGGGGTTGATGCAGGTATTGATCAGGGACATCGGCCAGCTCTTTTACCCAAGTACGAATAAACTCCCCTTGTGGATCAAAACGTTGGCCCTGAGTGGTCGGATTGAACACCCGAAAATAGGGGGCCGCATCGGCGCCCGTTCCCGCCGCCCACTGCCAGCCACCGTTGTTGGCGGCCAGATCGCCATCGATGAGCCGACTCATGAAATAGTCCTCTCCCAGTCGCCAGTGAATGTGCAGATCCTTGGTCAGAAAGCTCGCCACTATCATCCGCAGCCGGTTGTGCATCCAGCCTGTCCCATTGAGGCAGCGCATGGCGGCATCGACGATGGGAAACCCGGTTCTCCCCTCGCACCAGGCGGCGAAGGCCACCGGATCCCAGCTCCAGGGCAGGGCCGCCGTTTCCGGTTTGAACGGCAAATTCATGGCGAGGCTCGGTACCCTCACCAGCAAGTGACGGTAGAACTCGCGCCAGATGAGCTCGCTTAACCAGACATAACCGGGTTGCGCCTTTGATTGCGGCCGGTAGCCAAGGTGCTGCTGCAACGCTGCCAGACACTGACGCGGGCTTATGATGCCCAGCGCCAGATAGGGCGAGAGGCAAGAGGTCCCGGGGATGGCGGGAAAATCCCGCGACTCGGGATAATCGAGCACCCCCTGCTCAAGGAAAAGGTGTAGACGGCGCTCGGCCTCCTCCTCTCCCACCGGCCAGTGTGGGTTATCCCAGGGCTTGGCCAGCCCAGACGCCACCAGAGATGGCCAAGCGCATGGTTCGCCCCGGGGCTGGGGGGCTCGGTGAATGACAAAGCCGTCCTCATCGAGGGCCTTTAGCCAGGCCCGGCTAAAGGGGGTGAACACCTTGAACATGTCGCCGCTACCGGTCAGCACCCGACCTGGGGGCAGCACACAACAGCCGTTGTACCAGTGGCAGCCAATGCCCTCTTGCGCCAACCGCTCGCTCACGGCGCTATCGCGGCGCAGCTCGTCTATCTCTACCGCCTGGTTGGCATAAAGACGAGTGACACCCAGCTCTTGACCAAGCCTGGCCAGCGCCTCGGGGATCTCGGCGAAGGTCGCCACCTCGAGCAGGTGCAACCGGATGCCGAGGGCCGCCAACGCCTTGCCGAGGAGATCGAGCTGCGCCAGCATGAAATCCCGGCGAATGTCGGCCATCTGGTGCTGGCGCCACTGCGCCTTGCTGATGACAAAGAGGGCGGCCAGTTCGCCCGGTTCGGCGCAGGCGTGGCGTAGCGCCGGGTTATCCCGCAGACGCAGATCGTTTCGAAACCAGACCAGCTTCATGGTCACTCCTGATTAACTCGCAATAGAAAACGGAAAAGGGAATGGGGCGCTGGGCTCACTCTTGCTTAGAGGGCTTTCTCCCAGACTGCCCTTGGCCCCTGCTTCTGGCTTGCGCAGGTTCCGGCTAGCTGGCCAGCCAGTCGGCCAGGCTGGGTTGCCAATGCAGCGCCTGCAAAGCCGCGACCTGGGATGGCTCAGGGTAGAGACGGCCCAGGGGCCCCATGGCCTGGGTGCCGACTGGCCAGGGGGTCATCAGCTCACCTTTGGGGATGGCCGCGCCCATCAGCACCAGCCAATTGTCATGACTGCGCCCGACGAGCAACTGGGCAAGCTTGGGATCGCAGGGTCCGATGAGTTGCACTTCATAGCCCTGATTAACCAGTTCATAAGCGTGCCAGAGCAGTTCGAGCGGCCCCACCTTACCCCAGCTCGCCAGGGTCAGCGGCAGTCCCTTCTCCTGACCTAACAGATGGCGACCGAAGTAGTGGGCGAACCAGTCGAGCCAATGGTGGCGCAGCAGCTCGGCATCCGGCCTGTCGGCCATAGCCATCAATCGATCCAGCACGGGTTCGAGCAGCTGACTGCGCACCAGCTCGAACGGGTAGCTGGCAATCAGCTCATTGAGCCCCTGTTCAAGCTGGCGGGACTTGAGGGCAAGCAGGAGCAACCAGACGCTCTCCTGGCTCTGTTGCCAATGATCACTGGGTGCCACGCTCTGGCTGTCGCCAAGTAACCCCTTGACCTGACCTATGCTCACCCCCCGCTCCAACCAGCTCAAAATTTCCTCTATTTGCCGGATATCCTGTTCGCTGTAGAGGCGATGCCCCTTGTCAGTGCGTGCCGGCTGCACCAGCCCGTAACGGCGCTGCCAGGCACGCAGGGTCACGGCATTGACTCCGGTGAGGCGCGATACCTCGCGGATGGGGTAGCGCGCCTCTTCGCTGGCCGCCTCGGCGGCCTCGCCCTCGCGCGAGGCCGCCTGTCGTGATGGAACTGAAGAGTCATGCATGAGTCAATTCACCTTGTGAGCCTCCCGGCGTTCAGAGCCCATATCTGAGCTTGAGCGCCTCGGGATGCGGATTGAGATAGACCTGATCGGCCAGATAGGCATTGGGATATTCGCGCAGGTAGTGGCGAAGCAGGGTAAGCGGTACCAGCAGGGGCAAGAGACCGGTGCGGTACTTGTCGATGGTCTCTGCCAGCTCCTGTTTCTGGGACTGACTCAGTACTTGCTTGAAGTAGCCCTGCAGGTGCATCAGCACGTTGGCATGACCGCGGCGGTTGGCACGCACCTTGAGCGCCGTCATCAGCCCTTTGATATAAGCATCGGCGGTCTGCGCAAGGGATTGCTGGTGCAAGTTGCCGAGCAATCTGCCAAGGGCCTTGTAGTGACTTGGCGCGTGGGAGAAGACCAGATATTTGTAGCGGGAGTGGAAAGCTATCAGGCTCGCCTTGCTGAGCCCGCAGGCACAGAGCTGCTGCCAGTCGTGATAGGCGAAGACCCGCAACACGAAGTTTTCCCTCAATATGGGATCGCACAGACGGCCATCTTCCTCCACCGGCAGCAGGGGATTGGCCTCCATCAGCGCCTTGGCAAACAGGCCAATGCCCTCTTTGGCGCTGCCCTCATTGTTGGCGCCATAGATGCGCACCCGCTCCATGCCGCAGCTCGGAGACTTGGCGCAGAGGATGTAACCCGAGATGTGGCTAAGCTTGCTAGCCTGCTGCTCGCTGAAGGCTATCAGCTTGTCGGTGACATCGAAGCTGCCGTTGCTCGCCTCGGCGCGGATCGTTCCCTGGCGCTTGACCAGGCGGATGGCAGCCCTGGGTGTGCCCAGGCCGATGGCCATCTCCGGGCAGATCGGCTGGTACTCGAAGAAGGCGGCGAGCTCACGATCGCAGAAGCTGGATCGCTTGTGACCACCGTCGAAGCGCACCTGCTGGCCGAGCAGGCAGGCACTGATCCCTACATTTATCTTGTACATACCAACCCCACTTGTATAAGTAACGTTTAACTTATAGCAGTTATACAAGAAAATGAAAGTTGTATAACTTTGCAAGGCATACGGGGCAAACGAGAAGAAGGATCAGCAGATAACAAAAAAGCCCATGACGCTGTCATGGGCAAGCTGCTTACTTGGGGGAAATACCATCATGAATAGGGGTCAGAAGCTGTACTTCACACCCAGGCTGCTGATGGAGCCTTGCTGCAAGTCCCAGTGGCGATAAGTGTAATCGGCAGTCAGGGCCAGATTCTGGGTCAACTTGTAGGCAGCGCCGACCTTGAAGTCCTGCATGTCGTCGGTCATGTTGGCGTAGCGATAGGCGGTGGAGAGCTCAACCTGACCCAGATCGTAACGTATGCCCACTTCACCGTAGAGGCTACCGCTCTGTTTGCGGGCCACGGAGTCCCAACCATCGACATCATGGCTCAGCTCGCGCTCCAGGCTGTAACCCATCAGACCGGTTTCCCCATAGAGGTTGAGGCCTGTGCTCAGCGGCGTGAACACACCCAGGCCCAGGCTGGAGATGCCCATGCTGTCGTTGCCGTCATTGCGGGAGCTGTATTCGCTGCTCAACCGCCCATAGAAGTTGCCTGCGAAAGACTTGGACAAGTCCAGACTCAAACCACCAAAGTCGCGATTGTTATTGTCCTTGCCACCCACGAACTCAGACTTGGTATGAGCCCAGGTTGCGGCCCCTTTGGCATAACTGAACGCATCCTGCGCCATGGCGGAAACGGAAGAACAGGCGGCCAGCACCATGACGGAAAGAGTAAGTTTTTTCATTTTGATGACTCCTCGTTGAGATGGCGTCATTGTGCCCATCTCCCCTCCCGGTGCCGAGGAGCAAGCTGTTGCCAAACCATGTCAGATGTAAGCAACTGTTGCTGTCAGATTTAACTACCTGTTTTTAGGCATAAAAAAACCTCCCGCAGGAGGTCTTTATCGACGACTGGACTCAGCGGAACAGCACTTCCTCTATCTCGACCCGCACCAGCGGCTGGCCATTGAGCCCGGCAGGCTTGGCCATCTCTATCTCGAGGGAGGGGCGCTGTTGACCCTTGCGCAGATAGGTCTCGGGCAGGCGATTCTCTGCGACCCAGAAACGGGCCTCCTGGCGCGCCAACTGGACACCCTGCTCATCAAACAGGCTGACATAGCCACGCACACCGACCACGTTGCGGGCCCCGGTGTTGTGCACCATAAAGTGCAGCCGATAGGGATCCTCCGCCACCAGGTTGTCCAGGCTAACGACTACGCCATCGCGGGACGCCTCGCTCAGCAACTGGGGATTGGCCAGGGCTTGCTCGGTCAACACGGGCACGGCCACTGCCGTGCTTGCCTGCGTCGTCGCACTGCTCTTTGCAGGCTTGATCAGCAGGTATTCCCAGCTGAAGTCATCGTTGAGCTGCACCACGCGGCCATCGGCCAGGGTCACCTGGGTAAGCGGCGCGGCCTGGACCAGCACTGGGCCGAGGGAGAGGGCGAGCAGCAGGGGAAAGGCTTTCATGGCATTCCTGTCAGACAGATGCAAAAAGGGGCGCCAGTATAAACAGTCGCCCCCCACTTGCCTATGACGCCGCTCACAGTGCTGGCGCCACGGCCGGTCAACCCGCGATGTCATGGCAATTGGGCAGGGCCATGTCCAGGGTGACATAGTCGAAGGCCATTCCCTTGAGAGCACGATAGATGTCGAGTTGGCGATCGAAACCACGGGCGCGCTGATGGGACGGCAGCCGTACTCTGGCCAGGGTGACGCTGTCGTCATTCAGGCTGTGAAAATGTACCTCCGCATCGTCGAGTCCCATGTCGGCCAGGATCTGCTCCGCCATGTCGATCATCTGTACATGGCTTCGATCCATCTGGCTGATGTTCTGGAAGCGGCGATTGAGGTAGCCACCGCTGGCCTTGCCCCAACGCTCGAGTTCACGCTTGTGGAAGCCGTACCGGAAGTCCCTGTGGCACATTCCCTCCCTGGCAAATAGCCAGAGAGTGCGGGGCGGCGGCTGATGAAAGCGCCCCAGATAGGCCTGCATCTCCTCGAGGGATGCCGGGATCAGCAGCGGCAGATGATCCCAGTCCACCTGTTTCGCCTTGGCTTCATCGATGAAACGCACCGGATCCTTCGCCACCTTGGGCGGCTGCTCGATATCACAGAACAGCATCTCGTCGGTCTTGAGGACGCGCTGCTCTATGTTGTAGCGCTGGCAGTAACGGTGGGCGCGAGCCAACTCACGTCGGCTTAGCAGTGGATTGTCCAGAGTCAGGGCGCGGATACGCGTCCCGCTGGCGCGACAGAGGTCCATGGCATAGCAAGATTCCAACCGTCCCGAAAAAGAGACGACCAGCTCGTCATAGGTGGACAGGATGTCGATGAGGCGCTGCTCCCTGGCCTGAAAAGTCTGATCATATCCCTGATTCAGTAGAACAATGTTGGTATCCATGGATGCCCCGTCTGTGAATCTAGGGTGCCATTTTGCCGCGCGGATCCTGAACAGGCCATAAATGAGATACCATAAAATTCATATTTCAATCGTTAGTGGCTATTGATAATGATCCAGATCAATCCGCCAATATCGCCGGATGCGCCCCGGCCTGCAGGGGTTGGCCAGCATCTCCTGCTGGCAAGTTTTACTTGCATCAAACCGGCAAATCCCTTAAAGCTAGGGCATTGACATCTCAAGGCAGTCCCATGCATTCACTATTCCTCTTTCGTTTCTCGTTTATCCGGCCCACCTGAGGGAAGGCCCGTCGTCGTATAAACCGGAAACTAAAGACGAATCGAGCCTCCCTAGTGGAGGCTTTTTTATGAATAATATCAATGGCATATCTGGACAGGTACGTATCATGGTAACCCTAGACGACATCAGGCAGGACATCACCCAGTTGGATCAGGAGCTGCTTGCCCTGCTGGCCAAGCGCAAGACCCTGAGCATAGCGGTCGCCCGCGCCAAGCAAGCCAATCCGCGCCCCATTCGCGATCATCAGCGGGAACAGGATCTGCTGGTCGCCCTGATCCAGAAAGGCCGGGTGCTGGGTCTGGATGCCCAGTATGTGACCCGTCTCTATCACACCATCATCGAAGATTCGGTGCTCTCCCAGCAGGCTTACCTGCAAGGGCTGCTCAACCCTGAGCAGCAAGAGCCCATGACCAGCGTCGCCTACCTGGGGCCCCGCGGCTCTTACTCCAGCCTGGCGGCACGTAAATATCTGGCCCGTTACAAGGATCAGGTGGTCGAGGTCAACTGCCAGAACTTCCGCGAAGTACTGGACTCCGTGGAGTCAGGCCGCGCCGCCTTCGGGGTGCTGCCCATCGAGAACACCAGCTCGGGCTCCATCAACGAGGTGTATGACGTGATGCAGCACACCAGCCTCTCCATCGTCGGTGAGCTGACTTATCCGATTGAGCACTGCGTGCTGACTGCCGTGCCGACCGACCTCTCCCGCATCAAGACCTTCTACGCCCATCCCCAGGTATTCCAGCAGTGCTCTCATTATCTGAGCAAGCTGGAGGGTGCCCGCCATGAGATCTGCGACTCCTCCTCCAGCGCCATGATGAAAGTGAAAGAGCTGGCCAGCCCGGAGGCGGCCGCCATTGGCAGCGCGGATGGCGGCGAGCTGTATGGCCTGACTGTACTGGCCGAGCAACTTGCCAACCAGAAAGAGAACTACAGCCGCTTCATCGTCGTGGCGCGCAAGCCCATCGATGTGGCGTCGCAGATCCCGGCCAAGACCACTCTCATCATGTCCACCTCGCAAAAACCGGGCTCCCTGGTCGAGGCCCTGCTGGTGCTACGCAATAACAGCATCAACATGACCAAGCTGGAGTCTCGCCCCGTGCAGGGCAATCCCTGGGAGGAGATGTTCTACCTGGATGTCTCGGCCAATCTGCAGAGTGCTGAAATGCAGGCAGCCCTGGTCGAGCTTACAAAAATCACTAGATACATCAAGGTACTGGGCTGCTACCCGAGCGAGGATGTCAAACCCACGGCCGTGCCGCCCGTTATCTTGGGCTGAGTCTGAGGCGGCAGGATGGCGCCGCCCGGCAGTATTCAGGGGACACGGTGGCCCCTGAATCGACAAGCAGCATGCAGCGAAAACAACAAGGCGACCCATGGGTCGCCTTGTTGTTTTCTACACAACTGGTTGCTATCTACCGATGCCGTCAATAGAGACTGATGCTCAGTATTGGCCCGCCATCAGCTGGTTGAGGTGGTAGAGGTTACGAGTATCAAGCTCCAGCTCGGTGGCATAGGTATTGCCACGGGGATAGGTCGCGACCACCCGGGCACCACGCACCATGCCGGCCACAGAGACATCCAGGGCATTGGAGACCTGCTTGAGATCCTGATAGCGGGAGCTGGCACTGACCTGCTGGCCATTGAGTTGCTCGGCCAGTTCGCGATAAGCATCCATCTTGGAAGCGCGAATAGCCTGCAGCATCCGTTCGGATTGGGAAGGGCCGGGCTGGATATCGATCACCGCATATCCCACCGCCTTGAGCACGGGGAAATCATCCGGCTCACTGACGTTGTTGCCATATTCCACCACACGGTTGCCACTGCACGCACTCAGCAGCAGGACGATCAGGCATCCAAACAGGGTCTTCATCTTGCTTACTCCATCTAGGCTCGGGCGGCGCACCAGCACCATACCCTCAGGGGGTCAGGTTGACCAGGTGGCCCTGAGGGGTTGTCCCCGAGCCGCGCTGCAACAGGCCCCGGTTGACCGAGGCACGTCCGAATGAATTGCTTGCACCAGAGAGATACTGCTGCGGGATCAGGCTCTGGGCCGTGGTCTCCACCATCTTGGTACGCAAATCTATGATGCGGGCATTCACTAGAATCCCCTGCTTGTTCCGGCTGAAGGTGCCGGTCAGGATGCGCGAGATGGGCAGCCTGGCCGAGAGATCCTTGTAGTTGCGGCTCATCACGAAGTCCCCCTGCGGGGTTACCTTGATATTGCCGGTCATCTTGAAGTCGACCACCACCTCGCCGCGCCGGTTCAGCTCATAGATAAAGCCCTCTTCTATCTGCTGACCCATCCAGTTGGTGTCCTGCAGGGTGTCAAGATCGACAAAAGAGGAGACGGCAATGGGTTCGGTCAGGGTGGAGAGGGACTTGCGCTCCATCAACTGATCCGTCATGCGCGCCACCAGCCAGTTCAGCTCCATACCGGGCGCGGCCTGGCGGGGATCCCCCACCTTGCGGTCTATGGGCTCGGAAGCACAGGCAGACAAGGCCAGGGCAAGGGCCAATGCCGTGATCAATTTATTCATGGATAAGCTTCCTGTTCTGCATCTCACCTATTATCGGACGAGACTGGCAAAGCTTGAGTGAGGAATAAGGCACGACTCTTGCTTTATTTTCGCCAGCATCCACACCCGAGTCGGCATGGGAACTCCCTGCCCCCTGCAAGGTTCATGTTATGAGAATAATCAAAACATCGCTGCTGCTTGCCCTGCTGCTGGTCGCAGCCGGCTTGCGAGCCGAGCTTATCGACGCTCAGGGCAGCGCCGCCATCCTGGATGGCGATGAGGCCTATGCCCGTGAAGAAGCCACCCGGGATGCCTTGCGCCAGGCCCTGTTGGCAAGTGGCGCCGCCGTTTCCAGCGTGCAGCGTCTGGAAAATGGCAGCCTGCGATCCGAGCAGATCCAGATCCGCTCGGGGGGGGACATTCGTCACTATCGCCTCAAGCGCGAGGAGGTACGCAACGGCCGCATGTACATCACGCTGCAAGCCGATATCCAGGCTCAGCGTCAGATCTGCCCGAGCCAGGAGTACGCCAAGGATTTGACGCTGGTCCGGCTCAGGTTGCGTCACCCTGAACAGGCAAGCTATGGCGCCCTCGACGATCTGCCCGCCAGCCTCTCCCGTCGCCTGTTCGAACAGCTGGCCTCGGCCCCCAAAGGGGTACTGGCACATCAATGGCTCGATGAGAACCTCGCCATAGACCCTCTGCACCTGCAACAGGGGGATCGCAGCGCCCTGGAAGAGATCAAGGCGCTGAGCCTGCGTACCGACAGCCAGTATCTGGTGCTCGGCAGCCTGGACGATCTCTCCCTCGAGCCCCAGGGCAACAAGCTGACCAGCTGGTATCGGGATCCGGTCCGCAGCTTTCGCATGCAGCTCTACCTGTTTGACGGCATCAATGGCACCCTGATGGGCCGCAAGGAGTATCAGGGCCGCGCCGACTGGACCTTCTCCAAACAGGAGAGGGTCGGCAGCGACAGCAGCGAGTTCTGGCACTCCAGCTACGGCCAGGAGGTGGATTACCAACTCAAGCAGGCGGTGCAGGATATCACCAGCCAGCTAGGTTGCGCCCCGGTCACGGCCCGCATCGTCGCCATGGGCGAGCGTGGCCCCCACATCAACCTGGGACGGCGAAATGGCGTCAAGTTGGGGGATCAATTCCGCATTCAGCACAGCGCCGACTTCACCGATCCCTATGGCAAGGCACGCATGCAACGCAACCCGGCCAATGGTCTGTTCGAGGTGGTTCAGCTGTTTGACGACGGCGCCATCCTGTCGACACGGAACAAATATTCGCCGTTTAACATCCAAGTAGGTGATTTCGCCCTATTAGAATAGAAATCAAGAGTTTAAAAGTGCGATGGTTTTTGTATAATGCCCGCCATTCGCTCCCGTAGCTCAGCTGGATAGAGCGGTCCCCTCCTAAGGGACAGGCCACTGGTTCGAATCCAGTCGGGAGCACCATACAAGACAAGGGGTTGGCATCGTCATGATGCCAACCCCTTGGTCGTTTTTGGCCTGTTACCTTCTTTGTACCCCTAAGGTGCGGTCCGTTGTCCTGACAACGCTTTATAGCCATCCAACGCCAGCTGAGCCTGGCAAGCAACAACATGACGCTGAAAGCCGTCGGTAAACCGAACGGCTATCTGTCTCTGTTTGCATCCACGAGCAGAGCTTCCACGACAGCTTAATCATCCATCATGGTGGATGGTCAAGCTCAAAGTGGTGACCGACGCCAAGCGCCGCCTTCCTGCATCCCACGGGATATGACCTATTTAAAAGCGCATTGGCCCGGGTCAAATACCGCTTTCCAGTCCTTTTTCATGTCGACCACGGTCCAGCCATATTTGGGGGCCAGTTTCAGCCCTTCGACCAACTTGCCGCTGCTGGGGGGATGGCTGTCATAGGCATATTCCCGCGTCTCATCCGTATGGCGAACAATCAGGCCAAACGGCTTGAAGTCCGGATTGGCCGCGGTGTACTGCAACATGGGGACATCACCGTCACTGTTGCCAAATGCCCCCATGGACGCTGCCCCATAAAG
>NZ_AQGQ01000028.1 GCF_000388115.1 Aeromonas molluscorum 848 | reverse complement strand
ATCGGCGATGGCCCATCACGGCATCGGGAGATATCAGCGTTTTTTGAAGGGAGTGGGAAGGAAGTGGGGTTGTGGCGCGGCTTTCCCATATGGTGGTGATATGGGATGCAAGGGAAGGGCGTGGAAAACAGTGCCACCGGTGTCGGCGGCACTGACGCAAAGCCTGGTGGGAGTCACTCTCTTTTCGGGTTATCAGGCCAGGGCGGCGCTGGATGTGGCGGCGCAGGGCACGGCGGCCAACTGTATGAGGTGCTCGCCCAGGGAGACCCCGGCGCCGGTTGCATTGACCGTCTCGAAGTAGTCGTGCCAGCCCGATGCGGCTATCCCCTGGACGAGGGCCTCGATGGCCGCGACATCCGGCCCGCGCCAGATGGCGAAGAAGGGTTGGGATGCGCCATGGAGGGTGGCGGCATGGGTCTCGCCCAGGGCGATGGGTTCCACCCCGAGGGCCGAGAGGCTGGCCATGCCTGCGCCAACGGCTTCAAAAAACTGGTGACGGGCATCCAGGCTCAATGCCAGCCAGGCGGCTTTGGGGGTGTAGAGCTCTGCCAAGTAATGGGTCCTAGGGGTTCCTTTGGGAGTTTGCCCTTGCGCAAGGTGCGCAGGGCGCGTTGACAAATCCGGGATGTCGAGGGGCTGGGGCTTTCGCGAGACCAGCGTGCGCAGAGGTCAGTGACCCACTGTGGTCTGTCTTTGCTCGCATCGTTCAGCCAGTTGGCGACGGAATCCTGCACATAGGGGGCGGGATCGGCCTTGAGGGGCTCGAGCAGCACCAGGGCCTGCTCCGGCGCTTGTCGCAAGGACGCAAGATGGGTACACCAGACGCCGCGGGGGCGGGTCGCCTCGCTGGCAAAGCGTCGCAGCCGCTCGGACGGCTCCGCCGTCCAGGGCACCAGGGCGGCAATGGCCTCCTCGAGCTGCGCGGCAATGGTCGATCGCATTGCGAGCCAGGCCCACTCGCGCACCCCGAAGTGAGGGTCATCGGCGAGAGGGCGAATGAGGGCCAGGCGGTCGCCGAGCGACAGCCCCTCGCTCGCGCCCACCATGAAACAGGCCCAGCCCCGCACGGTATCGGAGGGATGACGGCTGAGCGCCGCAAGATCCCTCGTGCCGCTCTCGGCCAGGAGCAGCCTGGCGGCCAGGGCCATGCGCCGGGTAATGCCCTCCCCGGATGCGGCGTGCATCGACGCCAGCGCATTGGGCCCGAGTGCAGGCAGAGTGCACTGCATCAGGGCGGCAAAATCCACCGTCAGGCATTCGGTCAGGTTGCTTGCCTCGATCTCTCCCCGGTTGAGCTGGGCGAGGCGTGAGGGGGCGATATCCGTGATGCGGCTGCGTGTCATGGGTGTTCCTCTGTGGCGGCCTCAGTGCAGCCTGCCCGGGATGAGATGACATTGAGCCAGGCCCTCTTGAGCAGGGCGCTCAGAGTTTCCCGCTCGGCCTGATCGAACCCGGCAAACAGGGAGCCTATCCACTGGCTGTGCTCATCGAGCAGGTGCTGCGCCAGGGCCTGGCCCTGCTCTGTCAGGCGCACCGAGATCTTTCGCCTGTCCTGGCTGTCGCTGTGGCGAGCCAGCAGGCCGTCCCGTTGCAGCCCGTCGAGCAGGCCGGTGATGGTGGCCCGTGTGACCCCCGCCTTGTCGGCAAGCTCGTGGGGGGCCAGCCCCTCTGGCAGGTCGCGCAGCAAAAACAGCAGCACGAACTTGCCTTCGGAGAGGCGGTGTGGAGCCAGGCGCGCCGCGCACGCCTGATCGATGGCAGCGCCGAGGGTCAACACCTCAAAACAGACGCGTATGTTTTCGGTATCCGCTTGTCCGCGGCGCTCTGCATCCTCGAGCAGGGCGAGGTGTTTCTGTTCCAGCGTGATCATGATGGTGAGTCTCGAATGACTTTGTATGGCGCCATACTATATGGCACCAACCAAATGATCAACCATGCAAGAGCCGACCGGGATGGTTCATGGCAACGAGGAGCAGGAGTGTGGCGGTGGGTGACTTTGCAAGAAGAGGCCTTGCAAGAAAATCGGCCATCTTTGGCCGTGATTCCCTATAATGCCCCTCCTTTGTGGCCCTGGGGAGTGCCCCGCCGCAAGCCCGAATCTTGATAGAGACGATCCCATGCATACCCTGGAACAGCTGCGTGCAGGCGAGCTCTGCGGCGCCCGCCACCTCAAACTTGCTGAAAACCTCGCGGTTTTCCCTCCCGAGATCCTGAGCCTCAAGGAGACGCTGGAGGTGCTGGATCTCACCGGCAACCAGCTGAGCGAGTTGCCTGACGAGCTGGCCGAATGCAAGAAGCTGCGCATCCTGTTCTGCTCCGAGAACAACTTCACCGAACTGCCCCAAGTGCTGGGGCGCTGCCCCGCGCTCACCATGGTGGGCTTCAAGGCCAACCAGATCGTCACAGTCCCCGCAGCGTCGCTGCCCGCTGGCTTGCGCTGGCTGATCCTGACCGACAATGCCATTGAGCGTCTGCCCGGCACGCTTGGCCAGTGCGACGCCCTGCAAAAGCTGATGCTGGCGGGCAACCGCCTGCGCGAACTGCCCGCGAGCCTCGCCAACTGCCGTCGGCTCGAGCTGCTGCGCATCGCCGCCAACCGGATTGAGGTCTTTCCGAGGTGGCTGCTCGCCTTGCCGCGCCTGAGTTGGCTTGCCTGCGCCGGCAATCCTTTTAGCGATGGGCAAGAGGCGCGGGCCATGAATGACGCTCATGTCGCCACCCTTGGCTGGGGTGAGCTGAACGTGGGCGAACTGCTGGGGCAGGGGGCCTCTGGCATGATCCACAGTGCGACCCGCGTGGCTGGTGACGGACTGCTCGGTGAGACCGTGGCGGTCAAACTATTCAAGGGGGCGGTGACCAGCGATGGTTTGCCCGGCTGCGAGATGGCGGCTTCCTTGGCATCCGGTATCCACCCCAACCTCATCAAGCTGATGGGGCGGGTCAATGATCACCCCTCCGGCATGCCGGCGCTGGTGATGGAGCGGATAGATCCGGCGTTTGCCAACCTGGCGGAGCCGCCGAGCCTTGACTCCTGCACCCGGGACGTCTATCCCGCTGGGCTGCGTCTGAGCCTGCCCGACGTGATGGCGATGGCCCGGGGCATCGCCTCGGCGGCGCAGCATCTGCATGGTGCCGGGGTCATGCACGGGGATCTCTACGGTCACAATATTCTCTTCGCCCGCCGATCTTCCCAACCGGCCCACGCCCTGCTCGGGGATTTTGGCGCAGCCTCCCTCTATGATCGCGCCAATCACGGGCTTGCTGCTGGCTTGGAGCGGCTGGAGGTGCGCGCTTTTGGCTGCCTGCTGGAAGAGCTGCTGATGCACTGTGATGCAAACGGTGAGGCGTATGCTGACCTGCATCGACTGAGCGCCGCCTGTTTGGGTGAGGAGCCAGGCGCAAGGCCCACCTTCGCGCGGATCCACCTTCTGCTCCTTGGCATCCAGGCAACCCATGACTTGGCCAATTGATCCGAGACGGGCTTGCCTTGATGAACGGTGCGCCGCTTCCCGTGTCATCAATGCAGTGTCATCAACCGGCATATACCTGGCCTTGCGATCTCGTTTGGTTTTGCAATCCTTTGTCTGGCAGAAATAGCCTATGGCGGGAGGGCAGGGGTTGCACGGCGGCGGCTAAGTTGTGATATTGAGACATCTTTAGATAAAGGGGTATGACGATGGAAGCCGCATTTTGGCACAAGCGTTGGGAAGAGAACCGGATCGGATTCCATCAGGCTGATGTGAATCCCTTTCTGCCAGATTGCTGGCAGGGTCGTCCCGAGCAGGGGCCGGTGTTGGTGCCCCTCTGTGGCAAGTCTGCCGATATGGTCTGGCTTAGCCGCCAAGGCAATGCCGTACATGGCTTCGAGCTCTCGGAACTTGCCGTCAGCCAGTTTTTTGAAGAGCAGGAGCTCTGTGTGCAGCAAGATGTGCTGGGCCCTTACCGGCGTCATCTGAGTGGCGAAATTGCCCTTCATCAAGGCGACTTCTTCGCCGCCGCAGAGCTTGGCCACCGTTATCAGCTCGCCTATGACAGGGCTGCACTCATCGCCTTGCCAACCGCCATGCGCCAGGATTACGCCGACTTGATGGCACGCCTGATGGTGGCGGGGGGGGAGGTGCTGCTCATCACTCTGGAATATCAACCCGAACAGCAAGCGCAACCCCCTTTCTCGGTGGGAGAACTGGCGGTGCGCGCCCTGTTTGAAAGGAGCTTCAGGGTCGAGGTACTGGGCAGGCGCAGTGAGCAGGAGCATCCTAGGGTCATTGCCGGTCAGCTTTCCTATTTCGATGAAGTGGCATATCGACTCACCCGCCGTGGTTGAGTCAAGTCAGCGCCGAGCGAATGGTTTTGTGATCCGGCAGGCAGATTGAAGAGAAGAGGGGGCAAGGTCTTGGACCATGCCCCCTCTTTTTTACCTCCTTTGATGTAGATCAACGGGGGGATATGGGTTGTGAGTAAGATGATCCTGTTTCTCAATCACTGCTGGCAATGGCTCAAGCCGACTCGCCTCAGTGCCTGATTTTCACGCTCATGTTCACGTTTGGCGGCGCAAGTCGTCTTTATGGTGGTATTTCCAGCCGACCCTTTTGGGTCGGCTTTTTCTTTGTGGGCAGGCCACCGTTTGCGAGCGATCAAGCATCGAAGGTCAGGGCATTGAGGCGAAAGAGGCTAGGGTCTTCGATGAACTGGCCGGTGATGCGCTCATCGTGCTCGTGCCCTTGGCCATAGCTGCAGAGGATCAATCTGTCCGAGGTGCGTGTAGCGTAGCGCCATGATGAAACGCACCAGGTCGGCGCGGCTGAGCTTGCCCACCTCCTCGCAGACGTGCTCGCGCTGATCGAAGCCGAGATCCTTGTTGCCTATGCTGACCCAGAGGCGCTGGCCACGGCTGCGCAGATTGGCGTCGCGCTCGGACAGCTGGGCCTGCAGGCCGCGTTTGCTCTCTTGCCACTGTTGCTCGCTAAATTCGAGCATGGCTAGCGGGAAGAGGTCGATGAACTCTTCCACCGCATCGAGCAGCACCTGGGGCCCGGCCACTGGCGACTGGATATAGAAGATGAGGCCGGGGTGGCGATTGAGGGGCAGGTTGCCGGCGCCCACCACGTAGCCGAGTTGCTGGCGGGTGCGCAACTCGTGGAAGAAGGTGGACGACATGATGTGATTGGCCAGGGTGAAACAGGCCAGATCCCGGGCCCGGGTGGTGCGGGACTGGTAGTAGACCAGCAGCGCCGAGTCTTCGTGTTCGCAGCCGTGTTCGCGGATGAGCGTGCCCCTGTCCTGGATCGAGATGAGAGGGCGCCGGGTCTCTGCGCTCGGTTGGCTATAGGGCGCAAGATGGCGCTCGAGCAAGGCCGCCAGGGCCAGGGCTTCGCTCTCTTGCCAGTCGCCGTGCACCAGGGTTTCGACGTGAACCTGGCTGAACAACTGCTGTACGAAGGCTGGCATCTCAGCGAGTTCCACCTCGCGCAGGTGACGCAGCAACTGTTCGAAGGGGGGGTTGTTGGGTTGCAGCAGGCTGGTGAGCTGGTTGAACAGCTGATTGATGGGCCTGGTCTTGGCCTGATTCTCCCAGTTGCGAATGAGTTGCTGCTTGATGGCGGCAAAGCGGGCCGGATCCGGATAGCCCAGGGTGCGATTGGCGAGGATCATATCGAGCAGCAGAGCCTGCTTGTCGGAAAAACCACTCAGGGTAATGGTGAAGCCGCCCTGATGGGCATACATCTGGTAACCCAGCCCCGCCAGCTCTGCCGGGTAGGTGAGGGCGTTGAGGTGATCGCACAGTAGCTCGACGGCTAGCCGCGCCATGGCAATGTGGCGCGGGCTCTTGACCGCATGTTCACTGTCGATGGCAATGTAAAGGTTGCCTTTTGGCACGCTGAACTGGTGCTCATGAAGATGCCATAGCCGAAAACCTGGTCTGTCAATCAGGCAGGCAGGCAAGTCGGTGGCCAGTTCCGGCGACCTGGGCTCCAGGCGCGTGGCGATGAAGGGATTGGGGTCGGGTAAGCGTAGGGCAGCATCAGGCTCGCTCTGTTGCCAGCGGATCTTGTCCGCCTCCGGTATGTGGCTCACCTTGTAGGGGGTCTGATACCAGCGGGCCAGTCGGTCCGTACTCAGTCCGGGGGCGGTCAGGGTGATCCTCAGGTTATGAGGGGTCAGCTTGGCGAGCAGGCGGGCTAGCAGCTCTTCGTCATACTCGCGCATCATGTAGTCGCCGTAGAGCAAGTCTTGTGGCTGATAGATGAAGAGATTGAGCACCAGACCAGAAACGGTGTCTTGCGCCTTGCCGCGCTCCTGGAAGCGGAACGCCGACTCCAGCACCTGTTGTTTCTCCTCGTATCGCCAGGGGGCCAGCCCCTCCTGCTTGACGAGTTTGAGGTAGCCAAACAGCAGCGTGATGATGTCGTCCACATGGTCCATCCCCATCGGGGTCAGGCCGAAATTGATGCCAAAGTCCTTGAAATTGCTGCCACTCACGCCACCACCGGCGGCCAACTGGTTGACCCAGCCTTTCTCCTTGAGCAGGGAGAGCAGGCTGCCATCGCCCTCATAGCCGATGAGATGGCTCAGGAAGGTCAGTGGTTTTTTGTCGTAATAGGCATCGACCGGCGGCAGCGGGAAGTTGAGGCTCAGACGGCGACTCTCTTTGACCGGCGTCTGTTCAATGCAGAGCCCCAGATCCTCGAGTCGATAGAGGGGGGCCTCCACGGTCGGGATCCCCAGATTACGGTCCAGAATGGGGCCAAAGAAGTGTTCACACCAGGTTAATTGGTTGGCGATAGACTCCGGAGAGAGCATCACCAGGGCCATGCGATCCGCGCTGTAGTGCTGTTCGTAGAACCTCAGCAGGTCGCTGTGCAAACTGCGCCCCGGTAGATCCGCCAGGGTGTCGAGATTGCCGACCGAGAATTTGGAAAACGGGTGTGCCGGGTTGACGGTCTCTTTGTGTACCTGATAGCTGCGACGCACGTCATCCATCAACTTGAGCCGGTATTCGGAGTCGACCGCGTTACGCTCCTTGTCGACCCATTCGGGCGAGAAGGTGGGACAGATGAAGAACTGGGAGAAGCGCGCCAACCCCTGCTCGAAATAGTCATTGTCTATGTCGAAGAAGAAGTTGGTGAACTCGGTGCCGGTCCAGGCGTTGTTGCTGCCCCCGTGGCGATTCATGAACTGCTGGTATTCACCGGGTTTGGGGTAGGTGTCAGTGCCGAGAAACAGCATATGCTCGAGGAAATGGGCCATGCCCTGACGATCGCTCGGATCGTCGAAATGACCGGTATTGACCGCCAGCGAGGCCGCAGACTTATCGGTCTCAGGGTCGCAAATGAGAAGTACCTTGAGCCGGTTGGCCAGCTCCAGATAGTGATATTGCCTGTGGTCATTCGGGCTGGCGTAGGGGCTCATCGGCGCTGACTCATGTTGGATTTATTTGAATTTAAAGATGATTATCGACCTCGGATAGAGGATGGGCAAACCCTTTTCTGAGAGGTAGCGCAATTGTTTCCCCATGCGGGGCGGGGTAAGATCCCCCCGCCGTTAAAACAGGCCCGACAGGGTGAGGTTGTAATGAAGATTTATATCATGCGTCATGGCCAGGCTGGCATGAATGCGAAAACCGATGAACAGCGCCCCCTGACTGAACAAGGGGTTGCCGAGTCACTGCACATGGCGCGCTGGTTGGCCCCTCAATTGGACAATGGTCTCGGGTTGGCTATTCACAGCAACTACCTGCGGGCGCGTCAGACCTGGCAGGCAATCAGCCAGGTGCTGCCAGTACCGGCCAGCGTCGAGGAGAGTGGCGACATCACCCCTTACGGCGATCCGGCGCTGGTGGCCAGCTATCTCACCGCCCTGGCCGAGCAGCATGACAGCATCCTCATGGTCAGCCATCTGCCCCTGGTTGGCTATCTGGTACAGATGTTGAGCCCGGCGGCAGGGGCGCCGATGTTTGCTACCTCAGGGCTCGCTTGCATCGAATGGAAAGAAGGCAAAGGTGACTTGCTCTGGTTGTCAGGACCTCATACAATACATCTCGAAACAATTTGATAACATTTGGTTTTTTCAGTGTTTCGGATTGTTGTTCATGGATGAATATCCAATTTTCAGGGAACCATTTCGCAGAAACTGCTGTCATACGGGTACAACTGCATAGAGGTTGCAACGATGAGAGTATTTAAAAAATACCTGCCGCTGATGGTGGCAAAGCACGTCAAGACCTTCTTCAAGGGGCGCATTTACATCCATGGCCGTGGCCGCTTCGACTTCCAGTCCGGGCTGTTAATGATGCCGAATCAGGCCGACTTGCCTCACCGTCAGACGGTGGTCGAAGTCAATGCCATGATAGGTCGTCTGCACATGGACGCAGCTTGATAGTGTCATCAGTCGGCTTTTGCGACGTCGTGCCCAGACCCTCCCCGGAGGGTCTGATTGTTTCTGCCTGGGCTGACCGGATCCTCATGGGGTGAACCGTCGCCATCCTGATCGGCCACTTGCACCCTGCCTCACCTCATTCCTCATGAAATAGCGCTTGCACCCAGGACGGGGCTTCCTAAAATGAGCGCCTGTTTCTTCGGGTGTCACATATCATGCCTCCATTGGCGGTGCTTTTTCCCTTCTCCTGCATGGCCATCTGGGCCGGTAACGGTATCGTCAGCAAGTTGTCGGTCGGTTTATTGTCGCCGGCGGCCATGGCCTGGTCCCGCTGGCTGGTGGCCGCGCTCATTTTGACCCCCTTTCTTGCCCGATCTGCCTGGCGGCAGCGTGTCCGGATCTGGGCGGGTTTTGGCAAGCTTGCCATGCTGGCGCTGCTTGGCATGGTGCTCAACCAGACCTTTGGCTATTACGCGGCTCAAACCCTTGGCGCTACCGAGATTGGCTTGATGATGGGCTTGACGCCGTTGCTGACGGTATTGCTCAGCGCCTGGGTGCTGCATGAGCGCCCCAGTTGGGGCGCGCTGCTCGGTGGACTCATCTCCCTGCTTGGCCTGCTGGTGTTGCTGGGGCAGGGCAATCCCGCCCAGTTACTCCAGCAGGGCGTTCAGGCAGGCTCTCTCTATATGTTGATGTCGGCACTCACCTATGCCCTCTACAGCGTGCTGCTCAAGCGCTGGCAGCTTGGACTGGACAGCTGGACCATGCTCTACGGCCAGGTGCTGTGCAGCTTGTTGTTTCTTACCCCCTTCTTCTTGCTCAACGATGGCACGCTGCCCGACAGCCGTGCACTCTGGCTCATCCTCTACGCAGGCATCCCCACCTCGGCTCTCTCCCCCTGGCTCTGGATGCAGGGCATCTCGCGTCTGGGAGCCAACCGTACGGCTATCTTCATGAACTTGTTACCCATCATGACGGCGGTATTGGCGGTCAGTCTGCTGGGGGAGACCCTCACCCCTTATCACCTGATAGGCGGCGGCCTCACCCTGTTTGGGGTACTGATTGCCCAGTTGATGGTCAAGCCCATCGTCAGTCGCAAGGCGGTGCCCGTGAGCTAAACGGGCAGTAATAAAACGCAACAGCCCCGCAGTGCGGGGCTGTTTCGTATCCAGGTCAGCTCAAGCTTGAGTCACTACTGGGCTATCAGGTACATATCTTTGGAATAGACCAGATCCTGCGGGTTGTGGTAGGGATAGCCCTTCACAAAGGGCTTGAGCAGACGCGACTTCACATAGAAGTAGACGGGAGCGATGGGTGCCTCCTTGTCGAGGATCACCTCGGCCTGCTGGTAGAGTTGGTTGCGCTCGGCCGGATCTTGTGAATCATGGGCCTGGGCGAGCAGGGCATCATATTGCTTGTTGACCCATTTGCCGCTGTTGGCCGAGCTGGTGGAGGTCATGATATCGAGGAAGGTGGAGGCATCGTTGTAATCGCCATTCCAGGAGTAGCGACTCACCCCGAAATCCCCCTCGTTGAGGGCGTAGACCATGGTCTTCCACTCCATGTTGTTGAGCTCGGATTTGACCCCCAGGTTGTGTTTCCACATGGAGGAGATGGCCAGGGCTATCTTCTTGTGGCCTTCGTTGGTGTTGTAGAGAATATCCACATCCAATGGATTGTCCGGGCCATAACCGGCCTCTGCCAGCAGGGCTTTGGCCTCCTTGACCCGCTCTTCCTTGCTCATCTGCTGACTGAGGGGTTGTTTTAGCTCGAAGCCGTCGACGATGGGCGGAGTGAAGCTGTAGGCCGAGATCTGTCCCTGACCCAGGATCTTGCCGGTGATGGTATCGCGATCTATGGCCAAGGAGAGCGCCTTGCGCACCCGAGGATCGTCAAAGGGTTTGCGCTGGGTGTTGAACACATAGTAATAGCTGGCAAGGAGAGGCACGTTGAGCAGCTCGCCCGGGGTCGATTTCTTCAATATGGGATACTGCTCAAGGGGATAGCTGGTGTAGTGCAGGCTGCCAGCCCGATAGCGGTTATAGGCGGCGGTATCGGCCACTATCTCCAGATAGAGCACCTTGTTGATCACCGTGTTGGCGTTGTCCCAATAGTTGGGATTGCGCTCGGCAACCAGCCGCTCGTTGGGTGTCCACTCCTTGAGCATGAAGGCTCCGTTGGAGACGATATTGCCCGGTTTGACCCACTCCTGGCCGTACTTGGCGATGGTCGCCTTGGGGGCCGGGAAGGTGGTGTAGTGGGAGAGTGTCTTGAGGAAGAAGGGCACCGGGGCCTTGAGGCGGATCCGCAGGGTATGCGCATCGATGGCCTCGATGCCAAGGGTATCCGGGCTTTGCTTGCCTGCCAGCACCTCGCTGGCGCCGATCACACCGGTCAGCTCGATAAACCAGGCGTAGTTGGAGGCCGTCTTGGGATCTGCGGCCCGCTGCCAGCCATAGACATAGTCTGCCGCCGTCACTGGCTCACCGTTGGACCACTTGGCATCGGGCCTGAGTTTGAAGGTATAGACGGTGCCGCTGGCATCCACGTCATAGCTCAGGGCGCCAGCCGGTGTGAGCTTGCCATCCCCGTTCACGGTATAAAGGCCTTCAAACAGGTCGTTGACGATCTCGCTGCCTGAACTTTCTTCCACCAACTGAGGATCGATGGAGGCTGGCTCAGCGCCAATATTGCGCACGAAGGTCTGCTGGTCGGGGGGGAGCAGCTTGGTGCCAGCCGGCACCTGAGCCGCCAGAGCGGGCAGCGAGAACAGGGCAAGCACTGCACCTGCGATTAGGGTCTTCTTCATTGAATATCCTTATGTTTTTAATGCTTCCAAAGCGGTTCCAGTGTGCGATATCCATGGTTAAAGCTCAAGAGGTGAGCGGGGGCCCATGGCGTCAACATCCGGGAATTTCGGGCAGTTTGACAACCGAGCAGGGGGAGAGGATAGCGCATAGGCCGACTTGATGGCAGGAGAGGGGCGTCATCAGGATCGCCAGATATATCACAGCGAATTAACTTGGAGAAATCGCCCTGAAATGAGCAACTCAGCTGGGGTTTATCCTAGTGCGGCAAGCATTTTTGAACATAAATTCAACGAGTTAATTCGCTGCAAAAACAAAATTTCAACGTTACATTAGGTTACATAATAACGATGCCGGGCTCGGCACTTTTTTTGTGCCGCCCTGCAAACGTTTTCACCGCCAACGGAAACGCTCAAAGGAAACATAATGAAGAACATGATCACCCTGGGTGAGTACATCGTCAAAAAACAGGCGGACTATCCGACCGCGACCGGCGAACTCAGCTCCTTGCTCAGCTCCATTCGCCTCGCAGCCAAGGTGGTCAACCGGGAGATCAACAAAGCGGGACTGGCCGATATCATGGGCTCGGTGGGATCCTCGAACGTGCAGGGTGAAGAGCAGCAGAAGCTGGATGTCTACGCCAACGAGCGCTTCAAGGCAGCGCTGGAAGCGAGGGGGGAAGTGTGTGGCATGGCCTCTGAGGAGGAAGAGGACTTCGTCGCCTTCGATTCGGCTCTCTCGGCGCACTCCAAATATGTGGTACTGATTGATCCCCTGGATGGCTCCTCCAACATAGACGTCAACGTCTCGGTCGGGACCATCTTCTCCATCTACCGTCGCGTCAGCGAGCCGGGCACTCCCGTGGAGCTGAATGACTTCCTGCAGCCGGGCCATCAACAGGTTGCCGCAGGTTATGTGGTCTATGGTTCCTCCACCATGCTGGTTTACACCACCGGGTTCGGAGTCAACGGTTTTACCTATGATCCCTCCATCGGCTGTTTCTGCCTCTCCCATGAGAACATGCGGGTTCCTCAAGAGGGCAAGATCTACTCGATCAACGAGGGCAACTACATCAAGTTCCCGGACGGGGTGAAGAAGTACCTCAAATATTGTCAGGAACTGGACGAGGCGACTCACCGACCCTATACCGCCCGTTATATCGGCTCCTTGGTATCGGATTTTCACCGCAATCTGCTCAAGGGGGGGATCTACATCTATCCGTCCGGCACCAACTCACCCAATGGCAAACTGCGTCTGCTCTATGAGTGCAACCCCCTTGCTTTCCTGGTAGAACAGGCGGGTGGCAAGGCCTCAGACGGTTTCCGTCGCATCATGGACATACAACCGACAGCCCTGCATCAGCGCACCCCTTATTTTGTGGGTTCGACACAAATGGTCGAGCGAGCCGAAGCGCTCATGGCAGAGTATTCCGCCCACGAAGAGACCAAGTGCTGAGTCAAACCACCTGGATGCCACAATGAAAAAGGCCGCGAAAGCGGCCTTTTTCATTGTGCCTGCGGCTCAGTTAACAGCCTGTTTGCTCACCAGCTGTAACAGCTCGTAGCGTATGTTGGGGGCATCGGCGGGGGCATTGTCCACCTTGAATTTGGCAATCTTCAGCTCGTACAGATAACCAGGCTCGAATGTAAAGCCTTGAATATGATTGTAAAACAGCGTCCAGTCCTGCTCCTTGCTCTCTTTGACCTGCATGCACTGCATGGGACCGACCCCGATGCAGGGCACCAGTGCGGCATTGACGAAGAGGGTCTCCCCCTCTGGGGCAGTGACCTGTTGGCAGCCAGCCAGCATCAGGGCGGCGGCAAGTAGGGGGAATTTCATGGGCATGGTCTCGTTGGCAAATTCAAGCGGGGATTAAAATGCGAAAAAAAAAGGCGGTCAATGACCGCCTTCCTGATCACCTTGCATGAAAAGCGCCGATCAGCGCTGTTCCAGGGGGGTGAATTCTCGCTCTGAAGCGCCGATATAGAGCTGGCGCGGGCGGCCAATCTTCTGATCCGGATCAGACAGCATTTCGTTCCAGTGGGCAATCCAGCCGATGGTACGGGACATGGCGAAGATCACGGTGAACATGCTGATCGGGATACCGATAGCCTTCATGATGATGCCGGAGTAGAAGTCCACGTTCGGGTAGAGCTTCTTCTCGATGAAGTAGGCGTCGGACAGTGCAATGCGTTCCAGCTCCATGGCCACGGCCAGCAGCGGATCCTTGATCTGCAGCTCTTCGAGTACCTCGTGGCAGGTTTGACGCATGACCTGGGCACGGGGATCGTGGTTTTTGTAGACGCGATGGCCAAAGCCCATGAGGCGGAAGGGATCGTTCTTGTCCTTGGCCTTCTCGATGAACTCGGGGATGCGATCCACAGAGCCGATCTCCTCGAGCATCTTGAGACAGGCTTCGTTGGCTCCAC
The DNA here is from genome assembly GCF_000388115.1 of Aeromonas molluscorum 848. Taxonomy (GTDB): domain Bacteria; phylum Pseudomonadota; class Gammaproteobacteria; order Enterobacterales; family Aeromonadaceae; genus Aeromonas; species Aeromonas molluscorum. The sequence goes on along the minus strand of NZ_AQGQ01000028.1, from coordinate 16,049 downwards.
CATGAGCCGGTCCCCACAGGGAAGCGATCCCGGCGGAGATACAGGCGAAGGGGTTGGCACCGGAGGAGCCTGCCAGTCGCACGGTAGAGGTAGAGGCGTTCTGCTCATGATCCGCATGCAGAGTAAAGATGCGATCCATGGCGCGCTCGACGATGGGGTTGACCTTGTACTCTTCGGTCGGCACACCAAACATCATATGCAGGAAGTTGCCTGCATAGGAGAGGCCGTTGCGCGGATGCATGAAGGGCTGACCGACCGAGTATTTGTAACTCATGGCCGCCAGCGTAGGCATCTTGGAGAGCAGGCGGAAGGCGCAGATCTCGCGGTGCTGCTCGTTGTTGATGTCCAGCGCGTCATGATAGAAGGCGGACAGGGCACCGACTACACCACACATGATGGCCATGGGGTGGGCATCACGGCGGAAGCCGCGGAAGAAGTAAACGATCTGTTCATGGACCATGGTATGGCGCATGACCATACGTTCGAACTCGGCGTACTGGGCCTTGGTAGGCGCTTCGCCGTACAGCAGTATGTAGCAGACTTCCAGATAGCTAGCTTGGGTAGCCAACTGGGCAATGGGGTAACCACGGTGCAGCAAGACACCCTGATCGCCATCGATGTAAGTAATGGAGGATTTACAAGAACCTGTGGCCATAAAGCCGGGGTCGAAGGTGAAATAACCCTGGGCGCCCAGTTTTCTGACGTCAATGACATCGGGTCCAAGAGTTCCGGACAGGATCGGCAGTTCTACCGGCTCTTTTCCGGGTAAGTGTAGGGTGGCTATTTTATCAGCCATAGCACGTCTCCTTTGCTCTTTTATAATTAGTTCCAGTCGTACTCTATTACGAGATTGATGACTCAGGCAAAAAGGTTTCTCACCCTTTTCTTCCCCGGGGGGCGGCTGGAGCGCCTTATTTGAACCAGAGATCACCCCCCTTGTCAATTTTGCTGAATGATCATTAATGCCTTGTTAAACAGGATGTGAGATCTGGTTTACGGTTTTGGGTTTTCTTTGTAGCTATTTGATTGTCATTGGTTAAGCCCGCCGATATACTGCGCCTCGTGGGTGATGGCTGTCGGTGTTTGAAACGCTTTCGCAAAGCCAGATGTGATAATGAAAATGTTATTTTTGGCTTTTCCGAGTTGTTTTGGTAACAAAAACCTAACAAATGCCACTCCGTGCCCTCAATAGTTTGTGAAAACAATAACTAACGTGCTCAATGGAGCTGAGTGGGCAAAGCCGTGAAAAATAAACAGAGACCTGTAAACCTCGACCTACAGACTATCAGCTTTCCTGTCACCGCCATCGCTTCCATCTTGCATCGTGTCTCAGGGGTGATCACCTTTGTGGCGCTTTCCATCTTGCTGTGGATGCTTGGTACTTCCCTTTCCTCTCCCGAGGGTTTTGACACAGTCATGTCCATCCTGGACAACTTCCTGGTCAAGCTCGTGTTCTGGGGGATCCTGACGGCGCTCGCCTACCATATCGTGCTTGGTATTCGTCACCTGATCATGGACATGGGTTATTGGGAAGAGTTGGAATCCGGCTCACAGAGCGCCCGTGTGGCCTTCGTGATCACCGGCGTTTTGGCGGTATTGGCGGGGGTACTGGTATGGTAACCAATTCTGCAACCTTCGGGCGCAGCGGCGTTCACGATTACATCCTGATCCGCGCCACCGCTCTCATCATGACGTTTTACACCCTTTATCTGGTGGGATTCGTCGCCTTCAACGACATCACCTATGACGTCTGGGTCGGCTTCTTTGCCAGCACCTTCACCAAGGTGTTCACCCTGTTGGCCCTCTTCTCCGTGCTGATCCATGCCTGGATTGGTCTGTGGCAGGTGCTGACCGACTATATCAAGCCGGTAGGTCTACGGGGCGCGCTGCAATTTGCCCTGGTAGTGGTCTTGTTTGTCTATCTGATGACGGCTTTCGTCGTGCTGTGGGGTGTATAAGGTGACTATTCCAACTCGTGAATTTGATGCCGTGGTGATTGGCGCAGGTGGCGCTGGCATGCGCGCCGCGCTGCAGATCGCCCAATCCGGCAAGAGCTGTGCACTGTTGTCCAAGGTGTTTCCGACCCGCTCTCATACCGTATCCGCCCAGGGCGGTATCACGGTTGCACTGGGTAACGCCCACGATGACAACTGGCAGTGGCACATGTATGACACGGTCAAAGGCTCCGATTACATCGGTGATCAGGAAGCCATCGAATACATGTGCAAGACAGGTCCGGAAGCTGTCTATGAGCTGGAGAACATGGGCTTGCCCTTCTCCCGCTTCGACAATGGCCGTGTCTATCAGCGCCCTTTTGGCGGCCAGTCCAAGAATTTCGGTGGTGAGCAGGCCGCACGTACTGCGGCTGCGGCAGACCGTACCGGTCATGCCCTGTTGCACACCCTCTATCAACAGAACGTGAAGAGCAAGACCACCGTCTTCTCCGAGTGGTACGCCCTGGACTTGGTCAAGAACCAGGATGGCCACATCGTTGGCTGCACCGCCATCGACATGGAGAGCGGAGAAGTCGTCTACTTCAAAGCCAAGGCCACGGTGCTGGCCACCGGCGGCGCAGGTCGCATCTACCAATCCACCACCAATGCCCACATCAACACCGGTGACGGCGTTGGCATGGCGCTGCGTGCCGGGGTCGGTGTGCAGGACATGGAGTTCTGGCAATTCCACCCGACCGGCATTGCCGGGGCAGGGGTGTTGGTCACTGAAGGGTGCCGCGGTGAAGGCGGTTACCTGCTCAACAAAGACGGCGAACGCTTCATGGAGCGTTATGCGCCCAACGCCAAGGACCTGGCTGGTCGTGACGTGGTGGCCCGCTCCATCATGATCGAAATTCGCGAAGGCCGTGGTTGCGATGGTCCCTGGGGTCCGCACGTCAAGCTCAAGCTGGATCACCTGGGCAAAGAGGTGCTCGAATCTCGTCTGCCGGGTATCTGCGAGCTGTCGCGTACCTTTGCTCACGTGGATCCAGTTGTCGAGCCTATCCCTGTCATCCCGACTTGCCACTACATGATGGGCGGCGTGCCGACCAGCGTGAACGGCCAATGTCTGACGCAAGACAAAGATGGCAATGATGTGCCTGTGGTCGGTCTGTTCGCCGTGGGTGAAATCGCCTGCGTCTCCGTACACGGAGCCAACCGTCTGGGCGGCAACTCCCTGCTGGATCTCATCGTGTTTGGTCGCGCGGCTGGCATGCACCTGGTCAACACCTTGGGCGAGATGGAGCATGGCCGCGAGGCGTCCGACGCCGAGCTGGAAGCTGCCTTGGCCCGCTTCAATCGTTGGGAAAACAACCGCGATGGTGAAGATCCTGCCCAGATCCGCAAAGACTTGCAGGACTGCATGCAGCGCAACTTCTCGGTGTTCCGCGAAGGGGATGCGATGGCCGAAGGGCTTGCCGAGCTGAAACTCATCCGCGAGCGGCTCAAGAATGCCCGCCTGGATGACACCTCCAAGGAGTTCAACACCCAGCGCATCGAGTGCCTGGAGCTGGACAACCTGATGGAGACGGCGTTTGCCACTGCGGTGGCGGCCAACTTCCGTACCGAGAGCCGGGGCGCCCACAGCCGCTTCGACTTCCCGGAGCGTGACGACGACAGCTGGCTGTGCCACAGCCTCTACCATCCGGACACTGAGTCCATGACTCGTCGCGCGGTCAATATGTCTCCGAAAACTCGCGAGGCATTCCCACCCAAGGTGCGGACTTACTGATTGCGGAGCCAGGCCTGGCCGGTCTGTGAAGAGGTGGGAGACTCTCCCATCTCTCATCGCAGGCGTGGACTTACTGATTGCGGAGCCACGCCTAGCCGGTCTGTAAAGAGGTGGGAGGCATTCCCTCTCTCATCGAAGGCGTGGACATATTGATTGCGGAGCAAAGCACAATGAACGTCACATTCTCGGTATATCGCTATAACCCGGACGTTGATAACGCCCCACATATGAAGGATTATCGTCTTGATATTCCTGAAGGTTCCGACATGATGGTGCTCGATGCACTGATCCAGTTGAAAGAGCTGGATCCCACCTTGTCCTTCCGCCGCTCTTGCCGCGAAGGGGTCTGTGGATCGGACGGGATCAACATGAATGGCAAGAACGGTCTTGCCTGTATCACGCCACTTTCGGATCTGCTGAAGAAGGGTAGCAAGGTGGTGATTCGCCCCTTGCCTGGCCTGCCGGTGATCCGGGATCTGGTCATAGACATGACCCAGTTCTACACCCAGTGGGAGAAGGTGAAGCCCTTCCTCATCAACGAAGATAAATTGCCGCCCGTGCGTGAGCACCTGCAATCCCCTGAAGAGCGTGCCAAGCTCGACGGCCTGTACGAATGTATCCTCTGTGCCTGCTGCTCGACCTCTTGCCCCTCCTTCTGGTGGAACCCGGATAAGTTCATCGGCCCCGCTGGCCTGCTCGCCGCCTACCGCTGGTTGGCCGACAGCCGCGACAGCGCAGCGACCGAGCGTCTGGGCAATCTGGATGATGCCTTCAGCGTCTTCCGTTGCCACGGCATCATGAACTGCGTGAGCGTCTGTCCCAAGGGCTTGAACCCGACCAAGGCCATAGGTCATATCAAGTCGATGTTGCTTAATCGGGCTGTGTAATAAGCCAGGGCCCCGCCGCAAGGGCAGGGGCCCGACCTCTGGATGGCCACTCAACCCCTGGAAGGGTGGCTGTTTGACCCCTACAAAAACTGCCAAACGGCAGTGACAAGAAGTACAAGGGATAGACATGCATAACGGCGTGATGAAGGCCTGGTTGGAGTCATCTCACCTGGCTGGTGCGAATGCAAGCTATATAGAGGATTTGTACGAATCCTTTCTGGACGATCCCGATTCCGTCGCCGACGAGTGGCGCAGCATTTTTGCTTCGCTGCCCCAAGTCAATGGTCACGCGGTCGAACAACCCCACTCTCAGGTCCGCGATTATTTCCGTCGTCTGGCCAAAGACCCCTCCCGTTTCAGTGCCGCCGTGTCCGATCCGCAAGTGGATGCCAAACAGGTGCGGGTACTGCAACTGATCAACGCCTTCCGTTTCCGTGGTCACCAGAACGCCAAGCTGGATCCCCTCGGTCTCTGGGCCCGGGAAACCGTTGCCGAGCTCGATCCGGCTTACCATAACCTGCAAGGCGCAGACATGGAGGCCACCTTCAATGTGGGCTCCTACGCCATCGGTCGCGAGACCATGGTGCTCTCCGATCTCTACGCCTCGCTGAAGAAAACCTACTGCGGCTCCATCGGAGCCGACTATATGCACCTCACCTCCACCGAAGAGAAACGTTGGCTGCAAGACCGCCTCGAATCCATCGAAGGGAAGGGGAGCTATAGCCAGGAAGAGAAGACGCGTCTCCTCGAGAACCTGACTGCCGCCGAAGGGCTGGAAAAATACCTGGGTGCCAAATTCCCCGGCGCCAAGCGTTTCTCCCTGGAAGGGGGCGATGCCATGGTGCCCATGCTCAAGGAGCTGATCCGTCGCGCCGGTGAGCAGGGCTGCAAAGAGGCTGTGATTGGCATGGCCCACCGTGGTCGCCTCAACGTGCTGATCAACGTGCTCGGCAAGCGTGCGCAGGAGCTGTTTGACGAGTTCGCGGGCAAGCATGGCGAATCTTGGGGCACAGGGGATGTGAAGTACCACATGGGCTTCTCGTCCGATTTCGCGACCCCGGGTGGCAACGTGCATCTGGCGCTGGCCTTCAACCCCTCTCACCTCGAGATAGTCAACCCGGTGGTCATCGGCTCTGTCCGTGCCCGTATGGACAGACGTGGTGACAAGGATGGCTCCAGTGTCTTGCCCATCACCATTCACGGTGACTCGGCCATCGCCGGTCAAGGTGTGGTGGCGGAAACCTTCAACATGTCCCAGACCCGTGCCTATGGCGTCGGCGGAACTGTGCGCATCGTCATCAACAACCAGGTGGGCTTTACCACCTCCAACATGCGTGACGTGCGCTCCACCGAATATTGCACCGACATCGCCAAGGCGGTGCAGGCGCCCGTGTTGCACGTCAACGGTGATGATCCGGAAGCCGTGGTGCTGGTCACCCAAATTGCGCTGGATTACCGCAACACCTTCAAGCGCGATGTGGTGATTGAGCTGGTTTGTTATCGTCGTCATGGCCACAACGAGGCCGACGAGCCGAGCGCGACTCAGCCTTTGATGTACCAGAAGATCAAACAGCATCCGACCCCGCGCAAGATCTACGCCGATCAGCTGATTGCCGAAGGGGTGATAGGTGCTGAGCTGGCGACCGCTCAGGTCAACGAGTACCGTGATGCCCTGGACAAGGGCGAGCGAGTGGTCAAAGAGTGGCGCCCCATGGAGCTGCACTCCGTCGACTGGACCCCTTACCTGGGTCACGACTGGGCCATGTCCTATGACGCCGGTCTGCCCCTCGATGAGCTCAAATCCTTGGGGGAGCGGGTCAGCCAGTATCCGGCTGCGCATCAATTGCAGCGTCAGGTCGAAAAGATTTATGAAGACAGGCGCACCATGGCCGCCGGCGACAAGCTGCTGGACTGGGGGTTCGCCGAGACCCTGGCCTACGCCAGCCTGGTGGACAAGGGGTCACGCATCCGTATCACGGGGCAGGATTCCGGTCGTGGCACCTTCTTCCACCGCCATGCGGTACTGCACAACCAGAAAGATGCCAGCACCTATACCCCGCTGTGCAACATCAGTGACGAGCAAGGCCCGTTTGAGGTGTTCGACTCTGTGCTGTCCGAAGAGGCTGTATTGGCGTTCGAATATGGCTACGCCACCACCGAACCGACCGGTCTGACTATCTGGGAAGCGCAGTTTGGTGATTTCGCCAACGGCGCCCAGGTGGTGATCGACCAGTTCCTCTCTTCCGGTGAGCAGAAGTGGGGTCGTATGTGCGGCCTGACCATGCTGCTGCCCCACGGTTACGAGGGACAGGGGCCGGAACACTCCTCCGCCCGTCTGGAGCGTTACTTGCAGATGTGCGCCGAGCACAACATGCAGGTCTGTGTGCCCTCCAATCCAGCCCAGGTCTATCACATGTTGCGTCGCCAGGTGATCCGACCCATGCGTCGCCCGCTGATCGTGATGTCGCCGAAGTCCTTGCTGCGCCACCCGCTGGCGGTGAGCAAGCTCGAAGAGCTGGCAGAGGGTACCTTCCAGAACGCCATCGGCGAGATCGATGCACTGGATCCAAAAGGGGTCAAACGCGTGGTGTTCTGCTCCGGCAAGGTCTACTACGACCTGCTCGATGCCCGTCGCAAGGCCGAGCAGCAGGATGTGGCGCTGGTGCGCATCGAGCAGCTCTATCCCTTCCCGGAAGCAGAAGTGCGCGCCATCCTCGCCGATTACGCCCACGTCACCGATTTCGTCTGGTGCCAGGAAGAGCCGCAAAACCAGGGAGCCTGGTACAGCACCCGTCATCACTATGATGGCGTGCTGCATGCCGGTGCCACCCTGCGTTACGCCGGTCGTCCGGCCTCCGCCTCACCCGCGGTCGGTTACATGTCTGTCCACGCCAAGCAGCAGAAAGCCTTGGTGGAAGACGCCCTTACTCTGGCCTAAGCCCTGAACAAGAAGTAACAAGGAACTGATTACATGACTATCGAGATCAAGGTACCGGACCTGCCGGAATCAGTGGCCGACGCCACCATCGCCACCTGGCACAAACGCCCTGGGGATCTGGTTGCCCGTGATGAAGTACTGGTCGACATCGAGACCGACAAGGTCGTCCTGGAAGTCCCAGCACCGGAAGCCGGTATTCTGGGTGACATCCTGCAGGCTGAGGGCGCGACTGTGCTCTCCCGCCAGCTGATCGCCATGCTCAAGGCCGCCCCCGTGGCAGGCGAAGAGACCAAGGACAAGCCGGTAGAAGCCGCAGCCGACGCCGCAGGTGACGATCTGAGCCCCTCGGTACGCCGTCTGGTGGCCGAGCACGCCATCGACGTCGCCAAACTCAACGGCACCGGCAAGGGGGGGCGCATCACCAAAGAAGATGTGGAAGCCTTCCTCAAGGTGGGCAACAAGCCTGCTGCCGCGCCGGTGGCTGCGGCCCCGGTCGCCGCCGTGGCTCCCTTGGCTGCGCGCACCGAGAAGCGCGTGCCCATGACCCGCCTGCGCAAGCGCATCGCCGAGCGTCTGCTGGAGGCCAAGAACACTACCGCCATGCTGACGACCTTCAACGAGATCAACATGGCGCCCATCATGAAGCTGCGCAAGCAGTACGGCGAGATCTTCGAGAAGAAGCACGGCGTCAAGCTTGGCTTCATGTCCTTCTACGTCAAGGCCGTGGTCGAATCCCTCAAGCGCTACCCGGAAGTGAATGCGGCGCTCGACGGTGACGATGTCGTCTATCACAACTACTTCGATGTCAGCATCGCCGTCTCCACTCCCCGTGGTCTGGTGACGCCGGTACTGCGCGATTGCGACAGCATGAGCCTGGCCGACATCGAGAAGGCCATCAAGGAACTGGCGGGCAAGGGCCGTGACGGCAAGCTGACCGTCGATGAGCTGACCGGTGGCAACTTCACCATCACCAACGGCGGTGTGTTCGGTTCCCTGATGTCCACGCCGATCATCAACCCGCCCCAGAGCGCCATCCTGGGGATGCACAAGATCCAGGACAGGCCCATGGCGGTAAACGGCCAGGTGGAAATCCTGCCGATGATGTACCTGGCCCTCTCTTATGATCACCGCATCGTCGACGGCCGCGAGTCGGTCGGCTTCCTGGTCTCCATCAAGGAGTTGCTGGAAGATCCGACCCGTCTGCTGCTGGACGTCTGATCGCACAAGGATATAGGGGCCTGTCCGGGCCCCTATCGCAGGGGCATTGAGAAACACCCCAACGGATATAACGACAACACGGATAGAACATCATGAATTTGCATGAATATCAGGCAAAACAGCTGTTTGCCAAATATGGCCTGCCGGTCTCTGAAGGTTATGCCTGCGCTACCCCGCAGGAAGCGGCTGAAGCTGCCGACAAGATTGGCGGCAACATGTGGGTCGTCAAGTGCCAGGTGCACGCCGGTGGTCGCGGTAAAGCGGGCGGCGTGAAACTGGCCAAGAGCAAGGACGAGATCCGTGCCTTCGCCCAACACTGGCTCGGCAAGAATCTGGTCACTTACCAGACTGACGCCAATGGTCAGCCGGTGACCAAGATCCTGGTGGAGTCCTGCACCGACATCGCCAAGGAGCTCTACCTGGGCGCCGTGGTCGATCGCAGCAGCCGCCGCGTGGTCTTCATGGCCTCCACCGAGGGTGGCGTGGACATCGAGAAGATTGCTCACGAAACCCCGGAACTCATTCACAAGGCGGCCATCGATCCACTGGTCGGCCCACAGGCTTATCAGGCGCGCGAGCTGGCTTTCAAGCTGGGCCTCAACGGCGATCAGATCAAACAGTTCACCAAGATCTTCATGGGTCTGGGCAAGATGTTCCAGGATTGCGACTTCGCGCTGCTGGAAATCAATCCCCTGGTGATCACCGACAAGGGCAACCTGCATTGCCTGGACGGCAAGATCAACATCGATGCCAACGCCATGTACCGTCAGCCCAAGCTGCGCGAGATGCATGATCCCTCCCAGGATGACCCCCGCGAAGCGCACGCCGCCCAGTGGGAGCTGAACTATGTGGCGCTCGATGGCAACATCGGCTGCATGGTCAACGGCGCAGGCTTGGCCATGGGGACCATGGACATCGTCAACCTGCACGGCGGCTCACCGGCCAACTTCCTGGATGTCGGCGGTGGCGCCACCAAGGAGCGCGTGACCGAGGCGTTCAAGATTATTCTGTCTGACAGCAAGGTACAGGCCGTACTGGTCAATATCTTCGGCGGCATAGTGCGCTGCGACATGATTGCCGAAGGCATCATAGGCGCGGTCAAGGAAGTGGGTGTCAAGGTACCCGTGGTGGTGCGTCTGGAAGGCAACAATGCCGAACTGGGTGCCCAGAAACTGGCCGAAAGCGGCCTCAACATCATCGCCGCCAAGAGTCTGACTGACGCAGCGCAGCAAGTGGTTAAAGCAGCGGAGGCCAAATAATGAGCGTTCTGATCAACAAAGATACCAAGGTCATCTGCCAGGGCTTCACCGGCGGCCAGGGTACTTTCCACTCCGAACAGGCGATCGCCTACGGAACCCAGATGGTTGGCGGCGTGTCGCCAGGCAAGGGGGGGACCACTCACCTGGGCCTGCCGGTATTCAACACGGTGCGTGATGCCGTGGAAGCTACTGGCGCCACTGCCTCCGTCATCTATGTACCGGCACCTTTCTGCAAGGACGCCATCCTGGAAGCGATTGATGCGGGCATCCAGCTCATCGTCACCATCACCGAAGGCATCCCGACTCTGGACATGCTGGACGTCAAGGTGAAACTGCAGGAAACCGGCGTGCGGATGATAGGCCCGAACTGCCCAGGGGTGATCACCCCGGGTGAGTGCAAGATCGGTATCATGCCGGGCCACATCCACAAACCGGGCAAAGTGGGCATCGTCTCCCGCTCCGGCACCCTGACCTATGAAGCAGTCAAGCAGACCACGGACGAAGGCTTCGGCCAGTCCACCTGCGTCGGCATCGGTGGTGACCCCATCCCGGGCTCCAACTTCATCGACATCCTGGAAATGTTCCAGAACGATCCCAAGACCGAAGCCATCGTCATGATCGGCGAGATCGGTGGCAGTGCCGAAGAAGAAGCGGCAGCTTACATCAAGGCCCACGTCACCAAGCCGGTGGTCTCCTACATCGCAGGCGTGACCGCGCCTCCGGGCAAGCGTATGGGCCATGCTGGCGCCATCATCGCAGGCGGCAAGGGCACTGCGGCCGAGAAGTTTGCCGCCCTGGAAGATGCCGGCGTGAAAACCGTGCGCTCCCTGGCCGACATCGGCAAGGCCCTGCGTGAAGTGACCGGCTGGTAAGTCAGTCCGTTATCTCTGATAGCAAAATGCCGCCCTTGGGGCGGCATTTTTTATGGTATTCAGATACTGGTTAGCCGCATGGCGTTCTGCCATCAGAGGGCAAGATGGCAGAGAGCACCAAGCGTATGGAATGACGTAGTTGCTCCTCGGGTATCCCCATCCTTGCTTGGGCGCTCAGGGCGATCAACTGCGACAACAGTATTTTGGTCAGATAATGATGAGACTCTTCATCACACTCTTTCGCGAGCGCCCGTTTTACCCGCTGTCCTATTGCTGCTTCTATCTCGTTGACCGATTGTCGCAGGCGATCACGCACCTCGCTGTCATTAGGTGCATCACTCAGTGCCGTTGACAGCAGCAGGCAGCCGAGCGCATTCCCTTCACAGTAGTGCTCAATGGCGCATTCGTAGAATGCCGTCATGTCCTCAGACAGTGATCGTCCCGCTTCCAACTCAGGTTGTAGTCGGCTACGCACTGTATCCCTAAAGTGATCCAGTGCGGCGAGATACATACTGTGCTTGTTGCCGAAGGCTGCAAATAGGCTGGGTCTATTCATCCCGGTGGCCGAGACCAGCGCATCCAGTGATGTTGCCACATAGCCATTTAAACGAAAGGTTTCAGTCAAAGCGGATAAAGCCAGTTCCTTTTGATAGGCAGGAGGTCTGCCACGTCGCACATTCATTTTGTACCCTATTGCATAAAAATACTTTGCCTTTATTATGTACCAATTGGTAAAAAATGGACAAGGGGTACTTATGGGGAACGTCATGGGCAGTCTGGAATGGGGCGCTGTGGATCAGGGAAGGATGAGTCTGATGGAAAAGGGGCAGATCTGCATCAATCTACTATTGGCTCGGTCGGAGGATGTAATGGAAGCGGCCCTGCTTCATGGCGGCTTGCTCAAGCAGCCGGATATCGAGCTGGACTCACTGATGCCAAGACCTGGTGCCTTGGTTGAAGACGCCCTGGACTTGGCACAGCGTACCCACTCTCTGCCACTGCTGCGACACAGCTGGCGTACCTATTGGTTCAGCGCACTGATAGGTACTCAGCAAAAGATCCACTATGACCCTTCATTGCTGTTTGCTGCCGCCATCTTGCATGACATTGGCCTGACAGAGGGGCATCACCCTGCACCATGTGAGTGTTGCTTTGCCGTCAGCGGAGGCCAGAGGGCTCACAACTACTTGATGGAAAAGGGCCATCCCCCTGCATTAACTTACAGGGTAGGGGACGCAATTGCTCGTCATCTGAACATCCGGTTATCTCGTTACCAGAATCATCCGGAGACTTACTTGCTCTCTCGTGGGGCACTGTGTGATCTGGTTGGATTAGGCCGGCATCGTATCGCTGCGAGATTGCGGGCCGAGGTGATAAGGCGGTTCCCGCGAGATGGCGTAGAAGACGCGCTCAAGCTGAGCCCCACGACACACTGTACAGGTAGCCGTGGGCGATTTATCAGTATCCTGACGAGCGGGCGCTTGCCACACGACCCACTCAATGTGGATCCTTGAATCGAGGTTTGCGGGTGAAGAGGCTGGGACATTCATCTTCTGGATAAGGGAAGCCAGCAGATAGAGTGAGTGATTCCCTCTCTAAGCCATCTATTAAATGACCCCGGACAACTCGGATGTTGAGCGCGCTATGCCCATAGGTCAAAATCATCCTGTTGCTACCGCTGATAATATCCGCCCTCGACCGCCAACCTTGAAAAATCTGGCCATTAAGGGTATAACCACGCGCTTTCCTGGTCTATTTAGTGAGCCCCGCCATGCAGCAAGTCGAGAAAATACAGCCAACTCCTTTTTGGCAGGAAAAGACCCTGCAGCAGATGACCATGGCCGAGTGGGAGTCTCTGTGCGACGGCTGCGGCAAGTGCTGCCTCAACAAGCTGATCGATGCCGATACTGATGAACTGGTGTTCACCAACGTGGCCTGCAACCTGCTCAACACCAAAAGCTGCCAATGCTCCGACTACCACAACCGCTTCAAGAAAGAGCCGGACTGTCTGCAGATCACCGTGGACAAGATAGATGAGTACCAATGGCTGCCATCCAGCTGTGCCTATCGCTTGCTGGCCGAGGGGCAAGCGCTGCCCGAGTGGCATCCACTGCTGACCGGCAGCCGTTCCGCCATGCACCAGGCGGGCCAGTCGGTACGCGGCAAGGTCATCCATGAGCGTGATGCCGGTGAGTGGGAAGATCACATCATCACCTGGGCCAGCTGAGCCAGCCATTCTCCCATCTCTCCAAGAGCCACCCAGGTGGCTCTTGTCGTTGCTGGCCCTTGGATTCGGAGGTTGGCGAAGATGATGCTCGGTTGGCAACGCTTAGTCCGCAAGGGGAGGGCAAGATGGGAAGGTGAGGGGGAGTGCGAAACAGAACAATGGGCCTGATTAGGACATAAAAAAAGAGCCGCAGATGCGGCTCTTTTTAATGGCTGTCGGATCCCTTATGGGCGGCCAGCCGGGCTATGGGCCTTATTGACCGCAGCCGTGCTGCCTGCGTGACGGCCAGAGCTGGCGACGTCATTGCGCTGCAGAGGTTGGCTATCGACGGGCTCGGCGGTCGGCAGGGCAGGCACCTCGGCCGGAGTGGCCATGGGGGCGGATGCCTTCCGGGCCTGGGCCAGCAGACCACCGGCGGAGCGTACAGCCGGTGTGGCAGCAGGCTTGGCCACCGCAGCTGCGACAGGCGCCGCCACTGGGGCTTCTTGCTCTTCTACCGCAGCCACAACCACAGGGGTTTCGACTTCGACAGGGGCAACCACTGGCGCGGCTTCCACCTTGGCTTCAACAGCTTCGACCTTCACTTCAGGCTGAACGGTTTCCACCACGGCCGGCGCTACTGGCTCAACGATAGCATCGCTCTGAACCTGAACCTGAACCTCGGCAGAGGCTTGCGCCACGATCGGCGTCTCAACCTGAGTCTCAGCGACGACAGGGGCTGCGGTTTCAGCAACCTCGACCTGAGTTGGCTCTGCCGTCACCACTGGTGCGGCTTCGACCATGTCGACCGGGGCAGTCTGAACGACAGCAGCTGGCTCTGCCTGCGCGACGACAGGGGCGACCGGCTCGCTGACCACCGCTTTACTGGTATCAACGAAAGGCACTTCCGGCAGGTGGTGATCATTGTCAATCACGGCGTGTTCTACCAGAGCGGCAGATGCCTGAGTCGCGGCGGCAACGGCATCATGGCTCAGGGGAGCAAGCTGGGTCAGGGGCTCATTGCTCTGGACCTGGGGCTGTTCCTCTTCGCGCTGGCTGCGAGCATCTTCGTTGATGCGCTTGCGACGCTGACCTTCGCTCCGCGAGCCACGGGGGTTACGGCGGGAGCGACGCTGGCCGTCCTGCTCATCACCCTGCTCGGCATCACTCCCTTCGGCAGCGTCTACCGGCTCAACTGGCAGTTCGGCCTGAGGCCCATCGACCCGGATCTGCTTGCGCAGTTGGCGACGTTCACGGCGTTCGGCGACGATCAGCTCCTTCTCCTGGTGGATCTCTTGTTGAGTATCAACCGGGGTCTGCAGCGGTTCGGCGGCGATGGCCTGAACCTCAAGCTCGGCACGGGGTTCACGAGGCTGGCGAGGTTCACGCTCACCACGAGGCTCGCGAGGTTGACGCGGCTCACGGGGTTGGCGAGGTTCACGCTCGACCCGGGCTTCGCGATCCTGACGTGGTTCACGCTCGGCACGGGGCTCGCGCGGCTGGCGAGGTTCACGTTCCTGACGCGGTTCGCGATCCTGACGTGGCTCACGCTCGGCACGGGGTTCGCGCTCTGTGCGGGCAGCTTGCTCCGGACGCGGTTCACGCTCTTTACGCGGACGACGGGCACGATTGTCACCCTGCTCGCCACTCTTGGCGTCACGGCGCTGCTCATTGTTGTCGTTGCGATTGCGGTTTCCCTGGCCTTGGCGGGGGCGGCGCTCATCACGTTGATGACGATGAGGCTCTTCCTTGCGGGCTTCGGTTTGAGCCGGTGCCGCTGGTTTGGCGTCGGTGGCTGCCGGGCTGCTGGCGAAGAGGCCGGCGATGGCTTTGAACAGCTTGCTCACCAGACCTGCTTCGGCCACGGCGGGTGCCGCAACAGGGGCGGCAGCCTGAGGGGCTACGGCCGCAGGGGCTGGTTGAGCTGGCTGGATGAAGCCCTGCAGCAGCGGCTGTTCCCGCTCGACCACCTGGGTCTGCTTGGGTTGATAGACCGGCTTGGCGACTTCGGTTTTCAGCTCATAGCTCACCGCTTCGGCGATCTCATTCTTGCGAATGCGGGTCACTTCGTAGTGAGGGGTTTCCAGATGCTGATTGGGGATGATGTAGAGGCGAACCTCGTTACGCTGCTCGAGGCTGGCGATGGAGCTGCGTTTCTCGTTGAGCAGGTAGGCGGCAACATCCACCGGCACCTGGGCATGAACCTGTTCGGTATTGTCCTTGAGCGCCTCTTCTTCGATAAGACGCAGGATAGAGAGGGCCAGTGATTCGTTGTCACGGATCACACCCTGCCCCTGGCAACGAGGGCAGATATGACTGCTGGATTCGTTGAGGGAGGGGCGCAGACGCTGGCGGGACATCTCCAGCAGACCGAAGCGGGAGATACGGCCGAGCTGGATACGGGCTCTGTCTTGATGCACGGCTTCACGCAGACGGTTTCCACTTCGCGCTGATGGCGAACCGGGGTCATGTCGATGAAGTCGATGACGATCAGACCACCCAGGTCACGCAGGCGCAGTTGGCGAGCAATCTCGTCGGCCGCTTCCAGGTTGGTTTGCAGCGCCGTCTCTTCGATATCGCCACCCTTGGTTGCCCGGGAGGAGTTGATATCGATGGAGGTCAGGGCCTCGGTCGGATCGATGACGATGCTGCCGCCGGAAGGCAGACGCACTTCACGCTGGAAGGCAGACTCAATCTGGCTCTCAATCTGGAAGTGGTTGAACAGCGCCACGTCACCCTGGTACAGCTTCACGCGATTGAGGAAATCGGGGCGAACCAGTTCGATATGTGCCTTGGCACGCTCGAAGATGACGGGGTTATCGATCAGGATCTCGCCGACATCGCGACGCAAATAGTCACGAATGGCACGCACGATCACGTTGCTTTCCTGATGGATGAGCACGGGAGCGTTGCGTTGCAAGGAGGCCTTGTGGATGGAATCCC
>NZ_AQGQ01000027.1 GCF_000388115.1 Aeromonas molluscorum 848 | reverse complement strand
CAGATGAGCATTGCACTGCGCATTCATGAACTGCTGGAACAGGATCCCGGCGCTCACCCATCGAGCATAGCGAGCCAGCTGGCAGTCAGTGAATGGGAAGTGGTTCGCCATCTGCCAGCCGAGCTCGTGACGCTAGTGGCGGGGGAGCAAGCCGAGGGGCTGCTGGCGGATCTGGCCGATTGGGGGCAGGTGACCACCATTGTGGAATCTGAGGGATCCATCTTCGAAGTGAAGGCGCCTTTCCCCAAGGGTAAGAATGCCCGGGGTTATTACAACCTGATGGGGCGTGATGGCGAGATGCACGGCCATCTCAAACTCGACAACGTCATGCACGTGGCCCTGGTCAGCAAGCTGTTCATGGGCAAGGAGGGTCACTCCTTCCAGTTCTTTGGCCACACTGGCCGCTGCATCTTCAAGGTCTATCTGGGGCGGGATGAGAAGCGCCAGCTGCTCCCCGCCCAAGTCGAGCGTTTCATGGCCCTACGCCATCAGCATCAAGAGGAAGTCAAAGCATGAGTGAACGTCAGGAGCGTCTTCAGAATCGGTTGCAGCCGGAAATCCGTGAGTTTCGTGACGCTTGCCGCACCCTGCAGTTGGCAACGGTCGACAGCGAGGGCCGACCCAATGCCAGCTATGCCCCCTTTGTACTGCAATCCGATGGTTACTACGTGCTTATCTCCGAGATAGCGCGTCATGCCCGTAACTTGCAACAGGTGCCTCAGGTCTCACTGATGTTGATTGAAGATGAAAGCGGTGCTCGTGAGCTGTTTGCTCGCAAACGCCTCACCTTCGATGCCAGTGCCGAGGTGGTGGCGCGGGACGATGATCGCTGGCAAGTCGCGTTGACTGCCCTGCAGGAGCGTTTCGGCGAGATCATTGCCGGTCTGTCCAGATTGGAAGACTTCAAGCTGTTTTGCCTCAAGCCTCAGCAAGGTCTGTTCGTCAAAGGGTTCGGCCAGGCATTCCAGGTCTCGAGTGATGAGCTGATAGATGTGGTTCATCTGGTCGAGGGCCACAAGCGCCTCGATAGCGGCGAAGAGATCGCCAGCACCGACCAGGTACTTTAAGCGCCGCTGCGATATAAAAACGGCAGCCTTGGCTGTCCGTTTTTATATCGGGTATTTCAACCTTCATCAACCCTGCCAGTCAACCCGGTTGGGGAAGGCCTGGCGATCCCTGTCATTGGCAGTCTCATTGCATTCGCCCCTGATGCGCCAGGAGGTCTGGCTCAGCACTATGAAGCCCTGATGGCAGTAGCCCCGCTCCTCCAGCGTTTGTTGGAGCTGGGTATCCTGCAGGGCGGTGCGCCGTTCGAGCAGGCTCTGCTGGCGCTGCAACTTGCTACCATCGTCATCCTGCAGCCGGGTGGGCAATGTCTCCAGCGGTGCCGCTTCGAACAGGAAGCGTTTGCTGCCCTCCTCATTGATATGAGTGCTGAACAGAGGAGGAGGCTGATCCGATGGCTGAGTAAAGCCACAGGCAACCAGGCCCGGCAGCATGACGATTAGCAGAGCTGGGTAGGGGCGCACGGAAAATTTCATCAAATAATCTGTTCGGTGGGTTGAACCAGGACGAGACGGTCTCCCGGCAGGGCCAGGTTTTCCCACATCCAGTTATGGTGCTTGATGATGGCATCGGCCTTCAGGTGAGCCCGGTCGGCTGTGGTATGGGCATCTTGGGCCACGGTGACATCGAAGCCGTGGGAGGCGGCGCTGCGCACTGTGGTATCGACACAGAAGTCGGTCGCGCAGCCACACAATATCAATCTGTCCACGCTCTGCTCCGCCAGCAGGAAGCCGAGCTCGGTGTCGAGAAAGCTGTCACAGGCGGCCTTGCGTACCCGGCTGTCCGTGGGTCTTGGGGAGAGGGCTGCATGGATCTGCCAAGCCGGACTGCCAGGATGGAGTTCACCGCCCGGTTCGTCATGTTGCACATAGATGACTCGGCCACCGCCCTGACGCACACCGTCGGTCAGGCGATTGATATTGGAGAACACCTGTGTGTCCTCATGGCGCGGGTGATCAAACAGCCCTTGTTGCACATCGATAACCAATAACACGTCCATATGCACTCCTCAAAGAGGCTGGGGGAGTCCCCCATCTCGGCTGTGTTGGAGGGCACCAGAGATCCTGGTGCCCCGTCATCTTGCTCTGATCTACCCTCGGGCCTGGTGCCCTTGTCAGGGCTGTAACCACTGGTTGCAGTCCCGTTGCCGGGATTGATGCAGTGCGCCCATATCTTGCTTCATTTCCCCCTCGCTTTGCCAGCGTTTGGGTAAAGCTTCTATGTTGACGCCCACTTCGGGCTGGCGTCCAGCAACCTGACTGGCGCCGCTATAGGGAACCACCAGCGCGATCTTGAGTGCCGGATTTCGACTGGCAATGCGACTGGCAAGACCCAATCCGCCCTCTACATGGAAATTGCCGGCAATGTGCATGATGCGCCTGCCCGGATGGGCTCTGAGGTAGTCCACCATGGTTTCGGCCATGGTGTCATCCCAGCCGGTCTGGGCGGCGAAGCGGCGGCTATTGGTATCGGCATCGCCATGGTGCATGGAGGCCATGAACTTGCGGCGATAGGGATCATCTTCCAGGGTTAGTTCCCGGGCCAACTGACGGCGGTGGATGGGGGCCAGGGATGACATCCACGCGGCCCCCTCCTGACCTATGCAGCTGATCAGGGGCTTGGGTGCATTGGCGGCGAGCACCGTGAGCCGTTGCGACTTGGCAAACTCAACCAGGGGGCGGTAGTCGCTCGCATAGTTGGGCCAGGCATCGCTATCGCGGATCAGTTTGGCTTCCCCAATCCGGCCAGCCAGATAGGCATCTAAGGTGGGTTGGGAGCCTCGACTGAACTGTTCCATGGAGAGCACCAGGGCGCGGCCATCGCCTTGAGCGCGCAGTTGCAAGCCCGCCAGAAACTCGGTTTCCAGCAGATGCAGTGCCGGATGGGTGTGCAGTTCCCCGACGAGCACAATATCGGCGTCCTGCACCTTATCCAGTGCCTGGGTCAGGGTGATTGCCGAGCCAGCACCATCGTCAAGTCGATAGTCATACAGGGTCGCGGCTGCCCGGTGATGGGGGCTGGTCGAGTGGTTTGTACAGGCGCTGAGTAGCAGGGATAGTGTGCCGAAGGCAATAATTCGCAACATGATTTCTCGCATTCAGAGGTTGGGTGATACCGCTTCGCCGGGTTGGCTGGTGCGCGGTCACAGTCGAGTAAAGGGTTGCTAGTGTAAACCCCATCCAAATAAAAATGATAACGATTACCATTGATCTTTATCGATGGTTGGCTAAGATGCTCGTGTTGATAATTATTCTCAATAAAGGACATGCAGTGGCTTATACCAACCCCCCCTCTTTGATCGCAATTGCGGTCATGACAGCACTCACTTCCCCGCTTCACGCCGCCCAGAACCAGACTGCCAAGCACAACGCCGACGAGGTGGTCGTGGTCAGTGCCTCGCGCATGCCGCAGAAACTGGAAGATGTCGCCAGTTCGGTCAGCGTCATCACCGCGACCGAGATAGAAGAGCAGATGGTCACCAATGCGGCTGATCTATTCCGTTATGAACCGGGCGTCAAGGCGGTTGGCGGCGTGGGCAGCGCCCAGACCTTCATCATACGTGGTATGGGTGAAAACCGGGTCAAGGTCGTGGTGGACGGGGTGCGCCAGAATGATGCCTACAGCAAGGGGGGGGTTGGCCAGAGTTATTTCGATACCGACATGATCAAGCAGGTAGAGGTTGCCAAGGGCCCCGCCTCTGCCGCCTATGGTTCCGACGCCCTGGGCGGTGTCATCGCCATCACCACCAAGGATGCCAGCGATTTCCTTGGCAGCAAGGATCACTACCTGGATGCGACCAGTGGTTATGCGTCCGATAGCCATCAACGCATGCTGGGTTTTACCGGTGCATTGCGCAGCGGGGATGTCGAGAGCCTGATCCGTTACACCTGGCGCGATAGCGGCGTGACTCAAAATTACGATTCCACCAAGACAGACTTCGATATCGGCACCCATGCCGTGCTGCTCAAGAGCCAATGGGATATCGATGAGGATCAATACCTCAAGCTGACCGTCGACTACCTCAGCGAGAATCAGGACCCAGACTCACTCGATCTCTCCAAGACCGCGAGCGTCTTCAATCAGCCCATCACCGACAAAGAGACGGATAATCTCTCAGTGGTGCTGGATCACGGCATTGCCCTCGGGGCCAACTGGGCGGATCGTATCGATAGCAAACTCTACTACGCCCGTACCAAGCAGACCCTGGATCAGTACGCCTCCTCCAAGTACCCGGTCAATCCGCGCAACCCTTATGTGACCAAGAACTCGCTCGATCACAATGGCTTCGAGCAGGAGAGTCTGGGCGCCCAGGTGCAGTTCAGCAAGGCCCTCGCCAGCCAGCGACTGGCCTGGGGCCTGGAGTACGAGCATACGGATAACGAGCGGACTCGCATCAAGAATCCGACCGTGCCCGGAGATTTTGACGCTTACAGCGAGTTGAGCTTCCCCTCGACCACCAGCCAGCGTGCCGCCCTCTGGGCCTTTGACGAGATCAAGTTTGGCGATCGTTGGGTACTGACCCCGGGGGCCCGCTACGAGTATTACCATATGAAACCGGCTGATGATCCTGCCTATACCGGAGATAATCTCAAGACCATTTCCGAGGGCGAGTTCTCCCCGAAACTGGGCCTGGTGTACAAGGCGCACGAACTGGCAAATCTGTTTGCCCAATACAGCCATGGCTTCAAGGCGCCTATGTATGACAGTGCCTTCTCTACCCTGAATCACCAGGCTTACGGCTATCGCATCGAACCCAATCCCAATCTGAAGTCCGAGAGCAGTGACGGCATAGATGCAGGGGTGCGTGGCAGCCAGGGGGGCTTCAGCTATGAAGTGACCGCCTTCTACAACAAGTTTGAAGACTTCATCGAGCTGCAATCCATCGGTACTTCCGGTCGGACCGCACTCTATCAGTATCAGAACCTGGATGAAGCTACCACCAAGGGGGTCGAAGCCAAGGCCGACTACTGGCTCAATGATCTGGTCAATGTCTGGGGTAACCTGGCTTATATCGATGGCGAAGATGGCGAAGGCAACTACATCAATAGCCTGAGCCCCCTCAACGGTTCAGTGGGGGTCCGCCTCGAACAGCCAAATTGGAACATCAATACCGCGCTGCGCTTTGCCGATGACATGAACAAGGTCAGCAAGGACTCCCGTGGCAATGACAACATCCAGAGTGCAGGCTGGGGCGTGGTGGATCTCTATGCCCAGTTCAAACCGCTGACCGATCTGCAACTCAACGTCGGCGTCTTCAACCTGTTCGACAAAGAGTATGTCAGCTACGAGAGGGTGGCGGGCCAGGCTGCCGGCACCGATACCCAGTACATGACGGAGCCGGGCCGCAACCTGAGCGCCAGGGTCAAGTACATCTTCTGATAGCCGGATATATGCAGATGAAAAGAGGGGCTGCGGCCCCTCTTTTTATGGGTGCTTGCCAAGAGTGCCCTGTCAGCTGGTGTTATTGAGGCGCTGCCCCCGGCATCTTCCTCAGCCAATGGGCCAAAAAAGAAACCCGCCAGAGGCGGGTAGAAGGATTGCAACACTAACCAGGAGAGGTGTGTTACTCAATAGACAGCGGCCTTTTACCAATAGTTCAATTTTATTGATATTTTTCATGATTATCCGGGCGGGGTCGCTCGGGATCCTGCCCGGGAAATGGGTTATCATCTGCGTCCCGATCCGGCCCTGTGAGGTCCTATGCCTGCGTTCTCCTGGTTAGCCCTGTTTTTTGGCGCCTTCTATTTTGTCTATGGCGCCTATTTGCCGTTCTGGTCGCTCTGGCTGGAGGGGATAGGGGTCAGTGCCGAGGCTATCGGCATGCTGCTCGGTGCAGGCATGGCGATCCGTTTCGCGGGCAACTTGATGGTGATGGGACGTATCAAGGGGGCGGCCCAGCTGCTGCCGGTCACCCGGCTGCTCTGTCTGCTCTCCCTGCTCGCCTTCCTTGGTTTCTATCTCAGCCACCAGTTATGGTGGCTGGTGGCATTGACCCTGGTAGCCAACTTCATCTATCCGACCCTGATGCCCATGGGGGAGGCGCTGGCCACCCGCATGGTGCTGCAGACTCAACTCGATTATGGCAAAGTGCGACTCTGCGGCTCGGCGGCCTTCATCCTGGCTTCGACCCTGGTCGGGGCGCTCATCACCGACTGGGGCAGCCAGTGGGTGCTGCACATCATGGTGCTGGGCTTGGGGCTCATGCTGCTGCTCAGCTGGTTGCCACTCAGGCCAGCCCCGCAGGATGTAAAAGGGGAGCGAGCCCACGCTTCCCTGCGTGATACCCTCAAGAGCGCCGCGGTGCGCCGCTTCTTGCTGGTGACTGCGCTATTGCAGGGCAGTCATGCCGCCTATTACGGCTTTAGCGCCATTCACTGGAAAGCAGCCGGCTACAGCGGCACTACCATAGGTTATTTATGGGCCCTGGGAGTGGTGGCCGAGATAGCCATGTTCGCCGCCGACAAGCGCTATTTCAGCCGGTTTGGCGCCCAGCGTCTGTTCCTGATTGGTGCCATTGGTTGTCTGCTGCGCTGGGGTCTGCTCGGGGCAACCACCGAGTTTGGTGTGTTGCTGTTTGCCCAGTTGTTGCATGGGGTGACTTTTTGCATCAGCCACCTTGGGGCCGTCCGCTTCATGACCCGGGGGTTGGCACCCGAGCAGCTGATCCCCACCCAGGCGCTCTATGCCGCGCTCTCTCTCGGGATCACGGTGGCGGCGCTGATGACACTCTCTGGCCTGCTGTTTGAGCCTCTG
This sequence comes from Aeromonas molluscorum 848, assembly GCF_000388115.1. Classification (GTDB taxonomy): domain Bacteria; phylum Pseudomonadota; class Gammaproteobacteria; order Enterobacterales; family Aeromonadaceae; genus Aeromonas; species Aeromonas molluscorum. Next base: position 23,557 of record NZ_AQGQ01000027.1, on the reverse strand, counting down.
GGCGGCGGCATCTTCTTCATCATGGCCCTAGTGGTGCTGCCGGTCTTTGTCTTGCGCCTCAAGCCAGAGCATCCATCGTCCGCCTGACTTGAGTTTTGTTACAAGGGGCCGATGCTGCGGTACGCCGGGCCCCGCTGCACACAGTTGATCACAAGGAGTGAGTCATGCACCAGGGATGGTTGCTCATAGGGTTGTCCCTCGCCTATCTGGGGCTGCTGTTTCTGATCGCCTTCGTGGCGGACAAAAACAAGCGCCGCCGCCTCAAGGGGCAACCCCTGCTCTACAGCCTGTCGCTGGCCGTCTATTGCACCTCCTGGACCTTTTTTGGCACCGTCGGTCAGGCGAGCGAGTCCCCTTGGTCGCCCTTGCCCATCTACCTCGGCCCCATGCTGGTGTTCCTGTTTGGCTGGCGGTTGCTGGCCCGACTTATCCTGGTCGCCAAGCGCGAGCACATCACCTCCATCGCCGACTTTATCGCCGCCCGCTACGGCAAATCCCAACGTCTCGCCATGCTGATAAGCCTGGTGGCCATCATAGGGGTGCTGCCTTATCTGGTGTTGCAGCTCAAGGCGATAGTGACCGGGCTGGATCTGCTGATGGCGGGGGATACCCTGGTCGGCAACACCAGTAATACCGGCCAGCTGGCCCTGGGAGTCACCCTGCTGCTGGCCCTGTTCAGCATACTGTTTGGGACCCGCAACCTGGATGCGACCGAACACCACAGGGGCATGGTGGTGGCCATCGCCTTCGAATCTGTGGTCAAGCTGCTGGCCTTCATGGTGGTGGGAGGTTTTGCACTCTGGCTCATCCTGGGGCAGTCCAGCGAGAGCCGGGATCTGGTCACCCAGGCGTTCTTCGCCTCTGTGGTCGATGTCAGCCCAGGCAACTTGCTCGAACTCGCCATCTATACCCTGCTGACCATGTGTGCGGTGATCTGCTTGCCGCGCCAGTTCCATGTGACTGTCGTGGAGAACAATCAGGGCCAGGATCTGCACTGGGCGCGCTGGCTTTTCCCCGTTTATCTGTTCCTGATGGGGCTCTTTATCTGGCCATTGGCATTGGCGGGAAAACAGTGGGTCGGTGCCGGCATGGCTTCGGATACCTATGTGATCAGCTTGCCCATGGCGCTTGGCAATCAAGGGATGGCCATGCTGGCCTTCCTTGGCGGCACCTCGGCCGCGACCGGCATGGTCATCGTCTCCACCATCGCCCTGGCCATCATGGTCAGCAACGATCTGGTGTTGCCTGTGCTGCTGCGCCGCTTCTGGCAACAGGGCCGGGATGAGCGACTGGTTCATCTGTTGCTGCAGGTACGGCGTGGCGCCATCTTGCTGATCCTGCTGGCGGCCTGGGCGCTCTATCTCTGGCTCGGCGATCTCACTAGCCTGTCGCGCATCGGCTACCTCTCATTTGGCGCCGTGGCCCAGTTTGCCCCGGCGCTGTTGCTCGGCCTCTATTGGCGCCATGGCAACCGCAAGGGGGTCTATCTCGGCCTGGGGCTTGGGATCAGCCTCTGGTTCATCACCCTGCTGGCCGAGAGCGGCCTGCTGGCGGGCTCGCCTCTGGAGGCCATGCTGGCCCCCCCCGACTGGCCCGCATTTCGCGAGCTGAGTCTGGGGGCCTGGTGCCTCTTCCTCAGCCTGGTGCTCAACCTGCTCGGCTACGTGGCGGGCTCTCTGCTGACCCGGGCGGCGGTGAGCGAGCGGCTGCAGGCGGCCAACTTCGTCGGTCAGCCCAGTCGTGATCAGGCGGCACTCTATCAGGCCAAGGTGAGCGTCAAGGAGTTGGAGATGCTGGCGGCCCGCTTCGTCGGCCCGAGCCGGGTCAAGCGCTCCTTCGGGCGCTTCGCCGGTGAGTCCGGTGGCACCTTGGCACCGCACATGCAGGCCAGCGCCGCCCTGATCGCACACACGGAGCGGCTGCTGGCCGGGGTGTTTGGCACCTCGTCGGCCAGGCTGGTGCTCGCCTCCGCCCTGCAGGGCCGCAACATGCAGCTCGAGGAGATAGCCACCATAGTGGACGAGGCTTCGGATGTGCTGCGCTTCAACCGTGGCCTGTTGCAAGGGGCGATCGAGCACATAGGGCTGGGTATTTCTGTGGTGGACAGGGAGCTGCGGCTGGTTGCCTGGAATCAACGTTACATCGAGTTGTTCCAGTATCCGGCCGGACTTATCCAGGTGGGACGCCCCATCGAGGAGATCATCCGTCATAACGCCGTCAAGGGGCTGTGCGGCCAAGGAGAGGTCGAGGCCCACGTGGCCCGGCGGGTCGGTTTCATGAAGCGCGGCAGCGCCCACCTCTCTTCCCGGGAGCGCCCGGATGGCCGGGTTATCGAGCTGCAAGGCAATCCCATGCCCGGGGGGGGCTTCGTCATGACCTTCGCCGACATCACCCCCTTTCGCGATGCGGAACGGGTGCTGCGTGAGGCCAATGAACATCTGGAGGCGCGGGTGGCCGAACGAACCCGTGAGCTCTCGGCCCTCAACAGCCAGCTGCGCACCGTCAACGAGCAGGTTGAGCGGGCCAATCACTCCAAGAGCCGTTTCCTCGCGGCGGTGAGCCATGATCTGACTCAACCGCTCAATGCTGCCAAGCTGTTTACCTCCTCCTTGATTGAGACCTTGCCCGATGAGGGAGAAGCGGCCCGTCTCGCCCGTCACATCGATGATGCCCTGGGGGCGACCGAGGATCTCATCACCGACTTGCTCGACATCTCCCGGTTGGAGGCGGGCAAATTCAAGGCCAAGAAGCTCGATTTTGCCCTGGCGGATGTCTTTGACAACCTCAAGGCCGAGTTCGGGGTACTGGCCCAGGCAGGAGAGATAGAGTTTGCCGTGGTCGATACCCGGCTGGCCGTACACAGCGACGTGCGCTTGTTGCGCCGTGTGCTGCAAAACTTCCTCACCAATGCATTTCGTTACAATCCCGGTGGACGGGTCTTGCTCGGCTGTCGCCGCCAGGGTCAGCAGCTGCGCATCGAGGTATGGGACACCGGGCCGGGCATCCCCCTGGACAAGCAGGAAGCCATCTTCGAAGAGTTCCAACGTCTGGATCACTCCCGCACTGCCCGTGAGCAGGGACTGGGGTTGGGCCTGGCCATCGCCCGCGGTATTTCGCAGGTGTTGGGACATCAGCTGACACTGCGCAGCTGGCCCGGGGCCGGCTCTGTGTTTGCCATCAGTCTCAACCTCGCCAGCCGCCCCTTGGTTGCCAGAACAGCCCTGAGCCCTGAGCCTCGGCGGGATAGCCAGCTGGCCGGGGTGCGGGTGCTCTGTCTCGATAATGAACCCGAGATACTGGTTGCCATGGCCTCCCTGCTGGGGCGGTGGGGCTGTGAGGTACGCTGCGTGCAGGACTTGGCCCAGGCCCTGACACTGGTGGAGACCTTCAAACCGGATCTGGTGCTGTCCGATTACCACCTCGACGATGGCAAGACGGGGTTGCAGGCGTTGCATATGCTGCGTCTTGCCCTCGGTACCGGCGTGGGGGGCATCATCATCAGTGCGGATCGAAAAGGCGAACTGCAGGCCCAGATCCGTGAGCATGGTTATGGCTATATCAGCAAGCCGGTTAAGCCACTCAAGCTCAGGGCGCTGATGAACAGCATGAGCGGGACCTGCAAACTTGATGATGATCACGAATTAACACATTAGTCTTCTGTTTGCAGGTAAACCACTTGGCAGAGGATCACCGCATAAATGGCCTTTTAAGCCGATAAATTGCGTATTTTTGTGCTATTTGAATCCCTGCGACAGGGGGTGACTCACCTGGGGGGTTTGCTGCCTGCTCGGTTGGACCTTATATTTCCTTGGCGATTATTTTGATCGCGAATCAAGTTGTGCCAAAGGGCAAACCGGTCGAAAGGCCGGGACGCAAAACTTCCGGTCTAAGGGTCTGTTGTACCTAAGATAGCGGGGTCACCACAGGACTGTGTTTCCAGCTGGACGCCAAGCCAGCCTGGGATGTTGTCTGCTGTCCCTGTCTGACATGCGTTGCCTTTTTCGTAAATAAAATGATAAACGAATAAGGAAATTCAACATGTTAAGTCCGAAACCCTCCTTGCTGGCCTTGATGGTGGCCGGGCTCTTTGCCTCCTCCGCCTATGCCGCAGCCCCAGGAAAACCGACCATCGGATGGGGTGAAACCAAATTTGCCATCGTCGAAGTGGATCAGGCGGCGACCGCCTACAACAAGCTGGTGACCGTCCATGCCGACGGCGCCCCAGTCAGTGTGAGCTGGAACCTCTGGTCCGGCGATGTGGGTCAGACCGCCAAGGTGCTGCTGGACGGCGTCGAGGTGTGGAGCGGCCCGTCCGGTGCCTCCGGCACCGCCAACTTCAAGGTGACCAAGGGCGGTCGCTACCAGATGCAGATCGAGCTATGCAACGCCGATGGCTGTACCCGATCCGATGCCAAGGAGATAGTGGTCGCCGACACGGATGGCAGTCATCTGTTGCCCCTCAATGCGCCGCTCCAAGAGAACAACAAACCCTACACCAACAAGTCCGGCAAAGTAGTCGGTACCTATTACGTGGAGTGGGGCGTCTATGGCCGCAAGTTCACGGTCGACAAGATCCCGGCCCAGAACCTGACCCACATCCTCTATGGCTTTACCCCCATCTGCGGTGGCAATGGCATCAATGACAGCCTCAAGGAGATCGAAGGCAGCTTCGAGGCGCTGCAACGAGCCTGTGCCGGGCGTGCCGACTTCAAGGTGGCCATGCATGACCCCTGGGCCGCCATCCAGATGCCCCAGGGCAACCTCAAGGATTTCGATGAGCCGTATAAAGGCAACTTCGGTAACCTGATGGCCCTGAAACAAGCGCATCCCGACCTCAAGATATTGCCATCGGTCGGTGGCTGGACCCTCTCCGACCCCTTCTATTTCCTCGATGACAAGAGCAAGCGCGACACCTTCGTCGCCTCGGTCAAAGAGTTCCTGCAGACCTGGAAGTTCTTCGACGGGGTAGATATCGACTGGGAGTTCCCGGGGGGGCAGGGGGCCAATCCCAGCCTGGGTGGCCCCAATGATGGTGCCACTTATGTGACCCTGATGAAGGAGCTGCGCGCCATGCTCGACGAGCTGGAGGCCACCACAGGTCGCCAGTACGAGCTGACCTCGGCGATCAGTGCCGGTGGCGACAAGATTGCCAAAGTCGATTATCAGGCGGCGCAGCAGTACATGGATCACATCTTCCTGATGAGTTACGACTTCAACGGTGCCTGGACCAATACCGAACTGGGTCATCAGACCAACCTGTTTGAAGCGAGTTGGGATGCCAACACCAAGTACACCACCGACAAGGGGGTCAGGGCGCTGCTCGGCCAGGGTGTGACCCCGGGCAAGATAGTGGTCGGGGCGGCCATGTATGGCCGCGGCTGGACCGGGGTGAATGGCTACCAGGCTGGCAACCCGTTCACCGGCACCGCCACAGGGCCGGTCAAGGGCACCTGGGAGAATGGTGTGGTGGATTACCGCCAGATCGTGAATGACTACATGGGGGCTGGCTGGGAACAGGGTTATGACGAGGTGGCAGAGGCACCTTATGTGTTCAAGGCCAGCACCGGGGATCTCATCACCTTCGACAACGATCGTTCGGTCAAGGCCAAGGGGCAGTATGTGCTGGCAAACCAGCTCGGCGGCCTCTTCTCCTGGGAGATTGACTCGGATAATGGTGACATTCTCAACGCCATGCATGAGGGGTTGGGGAATGGCAGTGGCACCTCCCCAGTCAACAAGCCGCCCATTGCCAACGCGGGCAAGGATCTCGGCGTAACAGGCCCGGCGAGTGTGACCCTGGACGGCTCGGCCTCCCGAGATCCCGAAGGTTCGGCCATAGACTACGGCTGGATGCAGGTATCAGGTCCGGCCGTCCAGTTGGCGGGAGCCAATCAGGCGCAAGCCAGCTTCAACCTGGATGAGGTGTCTCAGGACGTCAATCTGGTGTTCGAACTGACGGTGACCGATGCCGATGGACTCACAGCCAAGGATCAGGTCGTGGTGACCAACAAGGCACCTCAGCCCAATCTTGCGCCAGTCGTGGTGCTTCCTGCCACCGCCAAGGTCGAGTCTGGCAAGCAGGTGAGTATCCAGGCGCAGGCCACTGATCCCAACGGGGATACCCTCAGTTACCAGTGGACGGTACCGGCCGGCTTGACCGCCACCGGGCAGAGCAGCGCGACCTTGGTCGTGATGGGGCCGAGCGTCACTGCCGAAACCGGTTATGACCTGAGTGTGACCGTCACCGACGGTGCCCTGGATGCCCAGGCCAGCACCCGGCTGACGGTCACGCCGGTGAGTGGTGGCGGCGATTGTGGCGCCACCGATCCGGATGCTGCCAATTGGCCTGCCTGGAGCGCCACGACCACTTACAACGGTGGCGAGAAGGTGAGTCATGGCGGCCTGGTCTGGCAGGCCAAATACTGGACCCAGGGCAATGAACCGAGTCGCAGCAGCGATCAGTGGAAGCTGATAAGCCAGGTGCAACTGGGTTGGGATGCCGCCGTGGCCTACAACGCGGGCGAGCTGACCACTCACAATGGCCACAACTGGAAGGCCCAGTACTGGACGAAAGGGGAGGAGCCCGGTGTTGCCGTTGTCTGGCAAGATATGGGCGCCGCTAGCTGCCCTTGATACGCGAAGATATGTGATAAAGAGCAAGCTGAAGGAGAGGGGCGCTTAATGGCGCCTCTCGTTATTTTTGCAGATCCAGGGTCGTCCGCAGGGACAGAGCCTGGCGGCAGGTGTTGGCGGCGCAGCATTAGAAAGGCTGTGTGAAACACCATACCCGTACCGGCGTTCCACCTTGCTTTCTGGCGGGAGACTGCGGGTAGCCAAGAGGCATCCCTGGCGAGTGGAAACAACAAAGGCCCCTCGGGGGCCTCTGTTGTTTAGCTGATGAGCGGCTTTTGCCACAGGCTCAGCAACAGATCCTGTTCCAGCTCATCCGGACCTTGCTGGGTAAACAGATGGCGCTGTTCGGCGTCGGCGCGCCAGCCAAGACGGCTGGTCTCGAGCACGAAGCCGCGCAGGCTCTGATCCAGATTCAGGGAGAACTGACTGCGCTGCTGAGCGATCTGGCTGAAACCGGTCAAGGTCGGCCAGCTCAGGGGATGTTCCATGCTGACCGGATTGAGGCTGACTCTCAGCTGCCACTGATGGCGCGGACCGGGCTGCAGATAAAGCAGATAGCCCCCCGGTGCCAGCCAGTCACACAGTTGCTCCGTCTTGACCTTGAGATCGTTGACCAGCAGCAGATCGGCTTTGCCCGATTGCAGTGGCGCCCGGGCCGGATCGGCGATGATGAAGCTGGCATCCGGTTGTGCCTTGCTGGCGGCGAAGATGGCATTCTTGGCCAGATCGACCCCACCGAAGCGCCAGCCGGGCAGACGCTCAGCCAGAGCACGGCAGTAGTAACCTTCGCCGCAACCGAGGTGGACAAGCTCCCGTTCACCCAAGGGGGCGAGCAGTGTGGCCATGGCCTCGACCAGGGGCTGCATGTGGCCCTGTTCCAGAAAGTTGCGCTTGGCGCGCATCAGGGAGCGGCTGTCACTATCTTTGGGGTTTTTCTTGCCCGGGATGAGATCCAGATAACCTTCCGGTTCAGGATCGAAGTGATGTTTGTTATCGCAATAGCTACCGTTGGAGGCCTGATGAAGGTGCAGTGGGCTGCGGCAGCGGGGACATTGCAGGTGCATGGGATTCTCGCTTCGGATCTAGAGTGCTTGCAGGCCGAGCCTGATGCTGAGACTGCTGATAGGGGGGCATTATAGGGGGATTGCGGCGAAAAGGGCGGCTCAGATGCGTTTTATCTTGGCGTGCGGCGCTTTTTACAGGAGCGGGATCGAAAAAGGCTGCCTCGGCAGCCTTTGTCTTGGGTGAGGATGCCGTTATCAGCGGGTACCAAATACCACTATGGTCTTGCCGTGGGCCGAGATGAGCTCTTGCTCTTCCAGCATCTTGAGAATGCGGCCGACGGTTTCACGAGAGCAGCCGACAATCTGGCCTATCTCCTGACGGGTGATCTTGATCTGCATGCCATCCGGGTGAGTCATGGCATCTGGCTGTTTGGCGAGATTGAGCAGGGTCTGAGCGATCCGGCCCGTCACATCCAGGAAGGCCAGGTTACCTACTTTCTGGCTGGTGTGCTGCAAACGCAGCGCCATCTGGCCGGAGAGGCGCATCAGTATCTCGGGGTTGACCTGGATCAGTTGACGAAACTTCTTGTAGGAGATCTCGGCAACTTCACAGGGACCCTTGGCGCGAACCCAAGCACTGCGCTCCGGGTTATCGTTCTCTTCGAACATGCCCATCTCGCCGAGGAAGTCCCCCTGGTTGAGATAGGAGAGGATCATCTCTTTCCCCTCATCGTCCTTGATGAGGACAGCCACTGTACCCTTGACGATGTAATACAGGGTCTCCGCTTTTTCACCCGCATGGATCAGGGTGCTCTTGGCGGGATACTTATGAATGTGGCAGTGCGACAAGAACCATTCCAGGGTGGGATCGCTTTGCGGTTTGCCAATGACCATGAGATTTCCTCTGTAGTGTCTTTACGGGACGTTATGCGTCCAGACAAGTTGCCAGTCTTGCCCTTCCTTGTGTCAGTGGCAGTAGGATAAGAGCCTTTGTCTGTGCTGACAAGGCTTAGGGCTTCCTTTGGACGCCAGCTACTGCACTGGGGAGGCATTCTAGGGAAGATAAATGCCGTAAACGTTGATTTTGATCCGGTTAGCCACAGGTTCTCTGTGCCGCTAGGGGCAATCAGGAAAGAGAGAGGGGGGTGGGCGCGGTGAGATAAGCCGCTTCCATGGCGCTTTTTCTCACGTTGCGTTGGTTGCCAGGGTCTCTGGGGGACTCGGCTGGCTGAGGTCAGATGCAGGAGGGTGGCTGGCTGAGGTATGCTATGGCATCGCGTCCGCCCGGACCGCACTATCGAACAATGAGGTGAGTGAAGATGAAAGCCAAGGTCAGTTGGGTTGAAGGCATGAAGTTTGTGGGGCAGAGTGAGTCTGGCCATCAAGTTACCCTCGATGGCGCCAACCCGGGAGAGGGGGCCAGCCCGATGGAACTGATCCTGCTGGCAGTCGGCGGTTGCAGCTCCATCGACGTGGTGTCCATCCTGGAGAAGGCGCGTCAGACCGTGACCGCCTGCCATGTGGAGTTATCGGGTGAACGGGTCGATACTGTGCCTCGGGTGTTTGAGAAGATTCACTTGAACTTCGTTGTGACCGGCAAAGGGCTAGTTGAAAAGCAGGTGGCCCGCGCCGTGGATCTCTCCATGGAGAAGTACTGTTCAGTCTCCCTAATGCTGGAAAAAGCGGTCGAAATTACCCATAGTTATCAAATCATTGAGGCCTGAACCCCAGCTTCGCTCGTCATCACATAAGGAAAGTGCAATGAATAAACTAGTCGTTCTGATCCCCGTACTGGGGCTGGCCGCCTGCAGCTCACCGCAGCCTACCCAGTATCAATACAACCAGTACCAGTGTGGTGAAGAGATGTTGGCGGTGACCTATGATCCCCAGGCCGACATGGTGCAATTCCCCCTGAACGGGGTGTATCAGAAACTGGGGCGTGTCGAGTCCGAGAAAGAGAGTGCCCGCTACTCAGATGGCGTTACCATGTTCTGGACCCAGGGCGACAAGCTGACCCTGACTCAGAAAGGGGTCACCCTGATGAACTGCACGCTGAAATAAGCGCGCCGCATCGTTAAAGCCAGAGGCCTGCATCCTGCAGGCCTCTGTCGTTTCTAGCCTGTGCTGCTTGCGGGATCAGGGCAGCTTGTCCAGCATCTTGGTGGCCAGCTCCTGGCTGAAGGTCGCCCGCTCGGACTCAGGAATGGCACTGTCCGTCGTGAGCTGGATGGCGCTGCTCCAGACGGCCTCTTGCTTCTGTCTGTCGAGCAAGATGATGGCGAGGGTTCCTTTGCGCTCTCCGGCCTTGGCCTGCACGCCCGGATTCATGCCGAGGCGGGCAAACAACTCGTCATCGCTGATATCCTGGGCACCGGCGACGCCGATGGCGACCCAAACATCGGCCTCGTCCAGGGGGGCGCTGCGCCAGCCCTTGGCATCCAGCTCCCGGCTGACGGCTTGTTGTATTGGCTCTAGCCAGCCTTCGGTACTGGCTCCCGAGTATTGATATTGCTCGGCCAGGGCATAGCGTGGCTGGGCCGGGAAAGGCCAGTGGCTGGCCGGGCGGATCACCTGAGTACCCATGTCGACCACGGGGGCCTGGTGGCCGCTGCTGCAGCCACCAAGCACGCCAAGCAGCATGAGTGCGGATAGTTTTTTCAGGGCTTTCGGCATAGTTTGCTCCTTACTATCAGGTGATTTTGCCGGTTTCGATCAGCTGCTGGATGAGGGGGCGCAGGATCAGCTCCATGGCAAAACCCATCTTGCCGCCTGGCACCACTATGGTATTCATGCGCGACATGAAGGCGCCATCGATCATCGATAACAGGTAGGGGAAGTCGACGTTTTTGATACCGCGAAAACGGATGACCAGCATGCTTTCATCGAGGCTGGGTATGATCTTGGCGCTGAAGGGGTTTGAGGTATCGACGGTCGGTACTCGCTGGAAGTTGATGTGGGTGCGCGAGAATTGGGGGGTGATGAAGTTGATGTAGTCATCCATGGAGCGGACGATGGAGTCGGCCACCGCCTCCCGGGAGTGGCCGCGCTCCGAGGTGTCACGAATGAGCTTCTGGATCCACTCCAGGTTGACGATGGGGACCACGCCAATCAGGAAGTCGACATGGCGAGCCACATTGTGATCCTCGGTGACGACGCCCCCATGCAAGCCTTCGTAAAACATCAGGTCAGTTTCGCTGGCCACATCCTGCCAGGGGGTAAAGGTGCCCGGCATCTGATTGAAGGGCACAGCCTCGTCGAAGGAGTGCAGATAGCGTCTGTACTGGCCGCTGCCATCCTGGCCATATTGCTGGAAGAAGGATTCCAGCAGGGCGAAGTCGTTCGCCTCGGGTCCGAAGTAACTGATGTGGCGACCCTGTTCCCGCGCCTTGCGGATGGCGACATCCATCTCGGGGCGAGTGTAGCGATGAAAGCTGTCGCCCTCGATCACCGCCGCCTGATAGCCGAGTTGGTGGAACATGGAGCGGAAGGCATTGGTCGAGGTGGAGGTGCCAGCGCCGGAGGAACCGGTCACCGCTATGATGGGATGCTTGGCCGACATAAGCGTCTGTTTCCTTGCTGTTATCCCTGCAATGAAGAGGGGTTGTCCATGAGAATGAGCCGAACGGGGGCGGCGGAGATGCGCTTGTCCTAGGGGGTTTCTGTCTTGGATGAGTCGAAGCGATCGGTCGGTACTATGTTCACGCTCTCGTGCAGCTCACTGTACACTATCACCGCCGTTCCTTGGCGTAACTGCGTTTTCACGGACTCAACTTTGTCCGCCAAACTGGACTCTTGTTCACCGTAATCAGTGCCCTCCATCAATACGAACTGTTCGATCAGTCGTAGCAGGGTATCGGGTTCCAGGGTTTGCCAGGGGATGATCATAAACTCGGCTCATTGATTTGCATGGCCTCATTGTCGATCAGGGCGTCCTCGCTGCAAACTGTTTTTCTTTCATCATGGGGGGGCGATGTCCTCATTATCCAACCGGCGTGAATCGCCGCAGCGTCAGCATCTGCTGGCACAAGCCACCCGTCAGGCGCTGATCAAGGGAGCCCGCTGGGCTTGGGGCATACAGCTGATGATCGCCGCCTTCATGTGGTTCCATGTCCAGGCGATGCACGATGCCCATTTGGTGGTGGAGGGAGCACGGCCTTGGCAGCTGGGCATCCATGTCGAACTGCTCTTGCTGGTACTGCTCCTGCAACCGCTGCTCTGGTATTGGCTGGAGCGATGGCCGCTGGCACGCTGGCGCAAGGCAGTCTTCATTCTGGCGCTGCTATGGGGATGCCTCTGGGCCAGTGTCATCTATGCCTTGCTCAAGACAGAGCTGCCCGGCAGGGGAACCATGGAGCCTGCCATAGCGGCTACCCTGTTGCTGGTTGGGCTCATTTCGTTTTATCCGATGAGCCAGGTCCTGTATGGCTTCTGCTTGCCTATTCTGGCGAGCCTAATTAGCCAGATTCTGATCAACGTTGTGGCGTTTCCCTGGCTCTTCGGGTCCGGTATGTTGATCCTGCTTATTTTGTTGGAGACGGGGCGACGCATGCTCACCAGTTGGTTTGTCCTGGCGGTCGACCGTGAATATGAACAGGAGTTGATGCTAAAGCGGCTCGATGCCATGGCGCACCAGGATCCTCTTACCGGGATAGCCAATCGGCGTCATTTCGATATCGCCAGCAAAGAGGCCATCGCGCAAGGGGCCAGATTGAACGTTCCCTTGACGGTGATCCTGCTCGATGTGGATTTTTTCAAGCCTTATAACGATCACTACGGCCATCAGGCCGGGGATGAGTGTCTGATCCTGGTGGCCGAGTGCCTGGAGGAGAGTGTGCGTGAGCCGGGGGATCTGGTGGCTCGCTATGGCGGAGAGGAGTTTGTGGTGCTCTTGCCCGAAACGGACTGTCGCGGTGCCATCAAAGTGGCAGAGCGTATTCGGGCCACCTTGGCCGCACGCGCCTTGCCCCATGTTGGCTCAACGGTGGCTCCCCACCTCACCCTGAGTCAGGGCATCGCCCAGTGGCAGCAGGGGCAGACGCTCATCGACTTGCTTGAGCGGGCCGACAGCGCCCTCTACCAGGTCAAGGAGCAGGGGCGCAACCATCATGCGGTCGCGCCGTAACCCTGTTCATCCAGCCACTGGCTGATGCGCTCTTCCAGCCAGAAGCGGGGTCGCCAGGGGGAGCCATAGACGAAGCCCACGTGCCCGCCCTGCTGGCTCAGCTCATAGCGCACCTGGGGCGAGAGCTGCTCGGGCTGGGGGATCACCGCGTGGGTCATGAAGGGGTCGTCGGCGGCGTGCAATATCAGGGTCGGTACTGAAATCTGGCCTAGCAGTGGCAGGCCGGAACAGCATTGATAGTAGTGATCCGCGCTGTCGAACCCATGGAGCGGCGCCGTGACCTGCTGATCGAACTGGTAGAGGGTGCGAATGCGTTTGATGTCTGTGGCCCGAAAATGCGCGGCCGCCTGGGGATGAACCGCCAGTTTGCGCAGCAGGTGGGCGCGCATTGTACCCAGCAGGTAGCGTTGATAGACCTTGGAAAATCCTTGATTGACCCGCGCAGAGCAGGCGTCTAGCCGCATGGGCGCCGAGACCACGGCCGCCGCCTTGAGGGCTGGCGGACAGGCTCGGGCCAGCAGGTTGACCAGCATGTTGCCACCGAGGGAGTAACCCACCGCCAGCAGTGGCTTGCCAGGAAAACGGCGCGCCAGCTCGGCGAGCAGTGCCAGAGCATCATCGATGGCCCCAGAGTGATAGGCCCCCAGCATGCGATTTGGCTCGCCGCTGCAGCCGCGAAAGTGCATCAGCACCGCCTCTTCGCCCCGTTGTTGCACGTGTTGCAGCATGCCGCGGGCATAGTGGGACTCTACACTGCCCTCCAAACCATGAAACAGCACCAGCAATGGCCGGTTATCGGCACTGATGGCGCCACTCCAGGCCAGATCGACAAAATCACCGTCCGGCAGCTCGAAGCGCTCGGCCACATAGCGGATTGGCCGGCGCCGCAGCCACTTGGGCAATATGGTTTGCAGATGGGGATTTCGGGCCCACCAGGGGGCGCGAAAATGACTCTCGGTCAGCATGCTGGCGTCAATCCAATATGAGGGCGCGTGTGGCTCGATTGTTGTGATACGTGCTGCTGCGTAGCCATGATCATCGGCTCAGCTCCCCCTTGGGTGAAGGTGGTCAGCACAACAGCTCAGTTAGCTTACCAGACTGTCATGGTGCTCTGCACCGCGTAGCATGGCCTGGATCAGCTCATTGGCCTCGAACTTGGTGAGAGCCTCATGGGCACCGACCTGATGAGCGCGCTCGACGCTGATCTCACTCGACAGTGACGTGTGCAATATGATGTAGGCACCGGCCAACTGCGCATCGCTCTGGGCCTCGAACGCCAGCTCGTAACCATCCAGCCCCGGCATCTCGATGTCACTGACCAGTATGTCGATGGGCATCCCCTTGCTGGCCTTGTCCTGCATCAGCACCAGGGCATCTTTGCCGTTGGTGCAGACATCGTAGGGAATGTTGATGTAGTCGAGGGCCGCGGTCAGTTGCTTGCGAGCCACAGAGGAGTCATCGACCAGCAGTATGCGCATCGGCTTGATGCGCTCCCGCTGCACATCGGTCAGCACAGGATAGAGATGGCTGGGATCGTCCGGGTAGACCCGCGACAGGATCAACTCCACGTCCAGTAGCTGGATCAACTGATCATTGACCCGGGTCACCCCGGTGACGAATACATTGCTGCCAAGGGCCGGGGGCGGCGACTCGATATCGCGCCAGTTGCATTCGGTTATCTTGTCGATGCCACGCACCAGAAAACCGACCAGGGTCCGGCGGCAGTCGGTAATGATGATGAAGCAGTTTGCCATCTCCTCTTCGCTGATCCGCCGATAACCCACCGCCATGGCCATGTCGATGACGGGGATAGTGGTGCCACGCATGTTGGCGGCGCCAAGCACGGTCGGATGGGAGTGGGGCAGGGCGGTCAATCGGGTATAGGGCACAATCTCCTTCACCTTGAGGGTGCCGATGGCAAATGACTGGCGAGCGGCGAGGTGAAACAGCAACATTCCCTGAGATTGGTTGGCCTTGCTTTTCATGGCAAAAATCCTGTGTTCGAGAGAAGAGGGGCTAAGCGAGCAGCTTTGATGCACTGGCATGCGTAGGTTCTGTTCTGTTAGCGACCGCCAAGGGGAAATCTGTAATCCTCCCTGGCGGTGAGTGTCTGCATTGGACCTGGCGTCCGAGATGTTGGCGCCGGATTAGCGGCCTGCGGCCTCGGCCAGGGGGCAGCCAAGCCACTGTTGGCAGGCTTGCTCCAGCTCTCCCTCTTTATAGTGGAGCTTGGCCTCGAGGGCCGTTTGTTTGCTCCCCCCCTTGAGCAGGCGCAGCGCTTGCACCAGACGCCATTGACTGGCGAGTGCTGCACCATCAAGCCACTGCCCCCCGATGCTGTTCCAGCTGGCCTGCGCCTCTTCTTTGCCACTGGCCAGATCTTGCCAGGCCTGTTGCAAGGCGCCATGAACCTGAGGGATAAGTGGACTGTGCTGCAGCTCATCGTGGATCACTTGCAGTCGTTGACCATAAGGACCTTGCCAATCACGGGGGCGATCCCAGTGGTGCAGCGACGCCAGCAAGGCGCTGAGCAGAGGGGAAGGTGTCAGCCAGCCAGACTGGCCTGATTGGGACAGGCGCATGGAACAGCTCAACAAGGCGTACTCGCAACCCGCCAGAGGCGTAAACGCGGCCAGCGCTTCGGCGGGCAGCCAGAAGCTGCTACCTGCGGGGATCAGTAGCTCATGTTGACCAAGGCGCAGCAGAGCCACGCCTTTGATCAGGTGCAGCAACTGGCCCATGGGGGCGCGCTTGCGGGCTCCGACCTGCAGGTAGCGGGGAGAAAAATGCTGGCATTCGATGGCGTGATGCATGGGAAAATCCTGATATGATGCTGCCTGGAGGTAACAAAAATGGAAACCAGACGTAAAAAACGCTTCATTGCCGGGGCCAAATGCCCGGCGTGCGGCAAAATTGACACCATGATGCTGTATATGGAGCATGGAGTCGAGAAGGTGACCTGTGTCGAGTGCGGTGATACCCAGGTGCAGACTCAGGAAGCGGTGACCGAGGCGGGCCGTCAGGCGGAGCAGGTCATAGGGGTATTCCGTCCTGAATAAGGGCGGGGTCTCCTGAGCCCTCTGTGGCGCTCGCCATATGCTTGCCCTGCTTTTTAGGGTATTCTGGGGCGGTTTTTTCTCTCTATTCGCAGGATCACTGACATGAAAGTAGCTCCCCTGAGCGTAGTCACGCTGGAATACACGGTCACCGACGAACACGGTGAAGTCATCGACACCACAGTCGGCAAAGAGCCGCTGATCTATCTGCACGGCACTCGTTACCTGGTCTCCGGCCTCGAAGCCGAGCTGGAAGGTCGCAGTGTGGGCGATGCCTTCGAAGTGACCCTGGCCCCGGCCCAGGCTTACGGTGAATTTGACGAGACCCTGGTACAAGAAGTGCCGGGCGAGCTGTTTGATGGCATGGAAGTGTCCGAAGGGGATACTTTTGTGGCAGAGACTGACGATGGTCACCGTCCCGTGACCGTGGTGGAGGTTTCCGAGACCTTCGTCAAGGTAGATGGCAACCATCCCCTGGCCGGTGTGACCCTGGCCTTCAAAGTGGAAGTGAAGGACGTGCGCGCCGCCACCGCCGAAGAGCTGGCTCACGGCCACGTACACGGTGCCGGTGGCTGCGGCCATGACCACGGCCATGATCACGGCCACGACCATGATCACGACCATGGCGGTGGTTGCTGTGGCGGTGGCCATCATGCTCACAGCCATGATGAAGCCGAAGAGAAGAGCGGTTGCTGCGGTGGCGGCAGCTGCGGCAGCAAGGATCACCAACACTGATCCCCGGCCTTCTTCCATAAAAAACCCGCGCCCACGCGGGTTTTTTTATGGGCGACACATTATCTGCGACGACTCAGTAATGGGGAGGGGGAGTCTCTTCCGCCATGCTGGCGATCTGGCTCGGCTCTACACCCTGCAGCTTGTCGATCAGTAACTGGATCTGATGCTTGAGCCTGTCGAGTTCGCGGCCCTGGGTCGTCACCTCGTCATTGAGCTGCTCTATGGTGTACTCGGCATAGGCGAGACGGGTTTCCAGGAGTTCGATGCGTTCGCGTTCTTGCTGGCTCATGGGCCTTGGGTCCTCACTTGATGGTCCAGATTTCTGCCAGGCCGCTGGAGCTGGCGCTGACGAGGTGGCTATTGTCGCGCAAAGCGGCGGCGTACACCACAGCGCTCGGTGGCTTGACCCCGGGACGAGGTGCTACCTCCCAGTTTGCCAGCGCCTTGCCATCTTTCACCTGCCACAGAGTCAGCTTGCGCGAAGGGGCCCCCGTGACCAGCCATTGACCCTGATTGACGAAGCGGGCGCTGGTGTACACCTCGAAGCGGGCCTGCTTGTCGAGTCGGCTCAACTCCTTGCCGCTGACCAGATCCCAGATGCGGCCGCTGCGACTGTCGGCGGTGAAGGCATAGCGGCCGGACTCATCGAGACGCACCATCACCACTCGCCCTTCATGGTTGAAGCGGTGCAGCACTTGGCCGCTTTGGGTATCCCACAGATAGGCGCTGTAGTCATTGCCGCCGGTCAGGGCATAGCGGCCATTGGGGGAGAGATCCACGCTGTTGACCTGCTCGGTATGGCCGAGAAACTGCAAGCGCCGGCCGGAGCGGGTATCTATCCATTCCGCTTTGCCATCTTCACGCCCGACCAGCACTGCCCGACCATCGCTCGAGATGGCGATGTCGCGCAGTTTGGATTCGGGC
Source organism: Aeromonas molluscorum 848 (assembly GCF_000388115.1). Taxonomy (GTDB): domain Bacteria; phylum Pseudomonadota; class Gammaproteobacteria; order Enterobacterales; family Aeromonadaceae; genus Aeromonas; species Aeromonas molluscorum. The sequence continues at coordinate 6,083 of NZ_AQGQ01000027.1, read as the reverse complement.
AGGGAGTAGTAGCCTTCTGCCTGACCATTATCCAGTCGCCAGATGGCAAAGGTATCCAGGCTTGCTATCACGGCATGGCTGTCGCCCGGTCCGAAACGAGTGATAAACACCTGCTCCTTGGGGTCGTCGGAGAGGCGCCAGCGCCATAGCTGTTTGTTCTGTTCCAGATCCCAGGCGAGGGTGCCCTGTTCGATGCTGGTGACCAGGGCCAGCTTGCCATCAGTGCTCAAATCTGCGCTCACGGCTCCGACGCTGGAGAGGGGGATTTGGCGGTCGGAAGGAGGCTCCGAATGACAGCCAGTCAGTATCAGACAAATACCGATAAGATAAATGGCACTTTTTATCATTTTTCCTGTCTCATGCTTTCGTTACCTGCGATCACGGCGTTAGTATAAGGCGCTTATCACGATAAACCTCTCATTTCACGAAGGAACCGAGAGCGGTATTTAGAGTTTTGGAGAAACTGATGAACAATTTTCTGAAGGTGTCCCTGTTGGCCGCAGCCGTTGCCGTAGGTCTGACTGCTTGCCAAAAAGATGAAGCCCCTGCCGCCAAGAATGCAGAGGTAAAGGCAGAAGCCAGCAAGCCGGCAGAGGCCCCTAAGGCTGATGCCAAGAGCTTCGAAGAACAGTCTGGTTATGCTATTGGCCTCTCCATGGGTCGTTATATCGCCAATACCCTCGAGCGCCAGCAAGAACTCGGTATCAAGCTGGATAACGCCGTTATTCTCAAAGGGGTAACCGACGGCCTGGACAAGAAGGCAGACATGAAGGATGAAGAGATCCAGAAAGTGCTGCAGGCTTATGATGCCAAGATCAACGAACTGACCAAGTCCAAGGCTGATCAGGATGCGCAGGACAACCTGAAGAAGGGTGAAGAGTTCCTGGCGACCAACCTGAAAAAAGAGGGCATCAAGAGCACCGAATCCGGCCTGCAGTATCAGGTCGAGAAGATGGGTGATGGCGCCAAACCCAAAGCCACCGACGTGGTCAAGGTTCACTACACCGGCACCCTGATTGACGGCACCAAGTTCGACAGCTCCGTCGATCGCGGTGAGCCGGCAACCTTCCCGCTCAATCAGGTTATCCCGGGCTGGACCGAAGGCGTGCAACTGATGCCGGTTGGCTCCAAGTTCAAATTCTTCCTGCCTTCCAAGCTGGCCTATGGTGAGCACGGCGCAGGCTCCATCCCGGCGAATGCCGTACTGGAGTTTGATGTTGAGCTGCTCGCCATCGAGAAGCCGGCCGCCGAAGGCGATGCCGCCAAAGCGGACGCCGCTGCCAAGCAGTAAGGCGACTCTGTGATGAAAAACGGCTCCCTCGGGAGCCGTTTTTACTGGTGCCAACCCCCTTTTGGGGGGAAGAAAGAAACCATCGCAGGCTTGAGTCCGTGGCGATAGCCCATCAAAATAGACAAGCAAATTAATTGCAAGGATGAGTCACCGTGGCGGAAAACAAACCTCGAGTGCTGTTGGTGGAAGACACCCGCAGTCTGGCTGTGGTCTACGAGCAGTACCTGCGGCAGGAGGGCTATGAGGTCACGTCGGCCGACTGTGGTCTGCGTGCCATCGAGTTGCTGCTGACTCAGCCGCCGACGGTGGTATTGCTCGATCTCGAGCTGCCGGACATGTCGGGAATGGACATATTGCAGCAGATCACCGAGCAGCAGTTGCCCAGCGCCGTGGTGGTGATCACAGCCCATGGCTCGGTGGATGTGGCGGTGGAGGCGATGCGTCTGGGGGCCTTTGACTTCCTGACCAAGCCGTTCGATGGCAAACGGTTGTGCGCCACGGTGCGCAATGCCGTCAATCATCAGCAACTCAGCTCCCTGGTGGCCCAATACCGGGAGAACTTCGAGCGCAGCTCCTTCGCCGGTTTCATCGGCTCCTCCATGCCGATGCAGGCCGTTTATCGCATCATAGAGAGCGCGGCGCCAAGCAAGGCGACCGTCTTCATCACGGGGGAGAGCGGCACCGGCAAGGAGGTGTGCGCCGAAGCCATTCATCAGTGCAGCCCGCGTCGGGATCAGCCCTTCATTGCACTCAACTGCGCCGCCATTCCCCATGATCTGATGGAGAGCGAGATCTTCGGCCACGTGAAGGGCTCCTTCACCGGCGCCCAGGGGGATCGCAAGGGGGCGGCCAGCTTGGCCGATGGTGGCACCCTGTTTCTGGATGAGGTCTGCGAGATGGATCTCGACTTGCAGAGCAAGCTGCTGCGTTTCATTCAGACCGGCACCTTGCAGCGGGTCGGCAGCGGCAAGCTGGAGACGGTGGATGTGCGCTTCGTCTGCGCCACCAACCGGGATCCTCTGACCGAGGTGAAGGCGGGGCGTTTTCGGGAGGATCTCTACTACCGGCTGCACGTGATCCCCCTCACTCTTCCCCCCTTGCGCGAGCGCGGCGAAGACATACTGTTGCTGGCCCGCAATCTGCTCCAGAGCTATGCCAAGGAGGAGAATAAACGCTTCAAGGAGTTCGATGCAGGCGCCGTGCGGGTGCTGCTCGATTACCCTTGGCCCGGCAACGTACGCGAGCTGCAAAACGTGGTGCGCAACATCGTCGTGCTCAACGACTGCGACGTAGTGAGCCCGGATATTCTGCCGCCTCCGCTCAACGGCAGCCTGCTGGCGGCGGCCCCCGCATTGGCTACGACCGGCAGTGCGGCCGCGGTGGCGGAAAATGCCCCGATCCGCCCGCTCTGGCAGGTGGAAAAGGAGACCATAGAGAGGGCCATCGCCAGCTGCGACGGCAACATCCCCAAGGCGGCAGCCCTGCTTGAAATCAGCCCCTCCACCATCTATCGCAAGAAGCAGAGCTGGGAAGAGGCGGCTCTCGGCTGAGCCTGGGGAAGATGAGATGACCAAAGAACCGGCCATCAGCCAGATCAACACCTGATGCCAAGTTGCACCGGGGCTGGCCTATGGGGGATTGACCGGCGCCGGACCAGGTCATGACTCAGAGCCGGGCCAGTTGTTTGAGTCTGGCCAGCCGCTCTCCCTCGTTGGTCCGGCACCAGGCATCCTGAGAGAGCAGGAACCAGGCGCGGGCGAAAGGCTCGGCAGCCAGCGTCTCATCGATGACCAGATAGTTCTCCCCCAGCTCCTCATAGAGATAACCATCCTCTTGCTCCCCCGCATCTTGCATCTCGGTCTGCAAGGCCAGCAGGGCGTTCAATGCCTCCTGGTGCTGGCCCTGGGCACGCTGGATGCGCGCCAGGCTCCAGCGAGCAATGAATGTCTTGCCCTGATGACCTTGAGCCTGATGCCAGGCGAGACACTTTTGCTGGCAGATCAGGGCCTGGTCGAAGCGACCCTGCTCGAACAGAGTCCAGCCCTGATTGTTGTAAAGGCTGGCCAGCCAGCCCCGAGCCAGGGGATCCGGGCTGCGCTCTGCCAGGGTGATGGCGAGCTCATGCCAGCGACTCTGCTCAGGCAGGGGAGCGACGATGGCGACCATGTGGGCGGCATCGATGGCGAGGTAATCCTCGTTCAGGGCGAGAGCCAACTGCCAGGCCTGTTCGAACAGCGGACGGGCGGCCTCCTTGTCGGCTGCGCTGTTGAAACAGCGTCCCCGTTCGAGCAGCCACCTGAGCCTGGCCCGTTCCGTGTGGGCGGTGAGGCGGGGTGTCATGGCATCGAGCAACTGATGAGCCTCATCGAACTGGTGGCGCAGGGTGTGGGTACGTGCCAGCTGGGTAATCAGCTCGAGTTCGAGGGGGAGATCGCCGCTGGCGACCGCTTCGGCGAGTTGAGTTTGAAAGCGCGTGGCGCTGGTGACGGGATCTTGATAATCCCAGAGGGTCATGAAGTCGATCTGCATCTGGCCTCCGTGCCATTCGTCCTGATGACACCATGCCTCTTGACCACTCTTCATACAAGAGGGCCCCGTCACAGCCTGATCACATGCAGACAGACTGGCGGGGCTCCAGCAACAGGACCTGTAGCCCCGCCCTTTTTACCGGCTAGATCAGTAGACCATGGCCAGACTCATCATCATCAACCCCAGGGCCGCGAAGGCACCCTCCTTGATGGCCAGACGCGGCACCAGCGCTTTGGGCAGAGCAGGGAACAGGCACAGGGCAAAGCCCAGCCCCGGCATCAGCCAATGGAAACCCGGACTGCGCATGGATGGGTTGGCGGCCGAGTTGATGACGATAAGCAGGATGAACAGGGTGAAAGCGGGCAGGATGAACCAGCGGGCGCTGCCCGACGCCACGGCGCGCAGCGGCGAGATACGATAGAGCACCAGGGTGACGATAAAGAGCACCAAAGGGGCGAGCAGGTATAAAGAGGCCGGATTCATGATGCTGTCCTGTGAATGGCGAATTAAGTGACATGGGCTGGGGGGCGGATTTAACCAGTGTGCCGTCCCCTTGACCAGTCTGACGGATCCGCCCTGTGAGGGAGATCCCAGGCAAAGGTTTGCGAATGGGCACGTAGTTGCAGCCCGATTAGCTGCGATTCAGCCAGTACCAGGCGGCAAAGCCTATCCAGCTTAGGGCCAGCAGCAGCCAGGGCAGGGGGTGTTGACGGCTCACCTCGACCAACTCGATGGCGGACTCTTCTTCTGGCTGATGCGGCGTTGGCGCGCTGCTGCGACTCTGCTGCTTCTTCTGACGACTGGCCTCACGGGCGCGAGCCTTCATCTGCTTCTTGTACTCTTCAATTCCTTTTTGAATGCCCATGGCGATGAGCTGAGTCTGCTCCTTGGTCTGGCCAGGCTTTTGATTGGCGCGAGCCACACTCAAGGCAGCCTGCTGGGTCTCAGGGGAAATCTTGTCGTACTTGGCCATCTAGATGCTCCATGTGGGCGAGAGCACATTATTGCACAGCCACTCCGTTGGCGGCAGAGGCGTTGACCCTCTTCATCCCAGGGAGTTGGCCTTCGCCGAAAGAAAAACGTTTGCCTATCTCATTGAGACAATTGGAAATAAGCCGTGATCACACTTATGTCATTTTTTCCGGGCAGGATGCCGATTGAATATCAATCGTTGATATATTGCCCCTGACCAAGATCGGAATGGTCAGACTAAAAACTAACAAAATCAAGGTGTGAAGGAATGAAGCATAATTTGATCAAGGGTACTTTGGCACTGGCCGTGCTAGCCGCTCTGGCAGGCTGCAATAGTTCGAAAAATGAGAGCAAGCCCTGCGTCGAGGATGTGTGCAAGCTGACCGTGCTGCATACCAACGATACCCATGGCCGCTTCTGGCACAACGAAGATGGCGAATATGGCATGGCGGCCCAGAAGACCTTGGTCGATCGGCTGAGAGCCGAGGCCAAGGCCGCCAACAGCGAGGTGCTGGTGCTCTCGGGTGGTGATGTCAACACCGGGGTGCCCGAATCGGATCTGCAAAATGCCGAACCCGATTTCATCGCCATGAACCACATCGGCTATGACGCCATGGCGGTTGGCAACCACGAATTCGACAATCCCCTGGATATCCTCGAGCTGCAGCGCCAGTGGGCCAAGTTCCCCATGGTGTCGGCCAACATCTATGACAAGAATACCGGCAAACGCTACTTCGACCCCTACAAGATCTTCAAGCTGAAGAACGGTCTGCGGATCGCCGTCATCGGCCTGACCACGGAAGATACCGCCCAGCTGGTCGATCCCAATCATGTGCTCAATCTGGAGTTCCGCGATCCCAAGGTGGAAGTCGAGCAGGTGATCGACGGCATCAAGAAAGCCAACTCGGCGGATGTCATCTTCGCCATCACCCACATGGGCCACTATGCCGATGGTGTCCATGGCAGCAATGCGCCGGGGGATGTCGAGATGGCCCGCCAGCTGCCCGTTGGCAAGCTCGATGCCATCATTGGTGGCCACTCCCAGAATCCGGTCTGCATGGAGCCGGGGGTTGCGAATCAGTACGCCGACTTCAAGCCGGGCGACGATTGCCAGCCGGATCAGCAAAATGGTACCTGGATCATGCAGGCCCACGAGTGGGGCAAGTATGTGGGGCGCGCCCAGTTCGACTACCAGGATGGCAAGTTCACCCTCACCAGTTACGAGCTGATCCCGGTCAACTTGAAAGATGAGGACGGCGCCTTCATTCAGGAGAGATAGTGCGGGATCCGG
>NZ_AQGQ01000026.1 GCF_000388115.1 Aeromonas molluscorum 848 | reverse complement strand
ATAGGCGAGGGCGGCGTATTAGGCTCCAATAGGAACGAAAGTAGTCAAGAGTGCGGCCCAAGCCGCCATGGACATTCGCGCCAGAGATGGGCGTCATAGGACAAAGGACACATCATGAGCTTTCTTGAACAAACCATCTGGACAGTATTGGGCTATGGCGTCATGCCCTTCATCTTCCTGAGTGGCTTCGTGGCGGTGGCCGTGACCTGTTGCGTGCTGCTCAACGCCTTTGGGGTGCAGTCCGCCGAGAAGTGAAGCGCATGGCTGCCATGCCTTCCCACGCTATAGCGCGTCACAACAATGCCAGTCGAGAGACTGGCATTGTTGTGTCTGGGCCCCAGCTCTTGAACCTGGGGCAGGGCCTCGCGACAGGGTCGATGAGCATGAAGGTCGAACCCGGGGGGAAATTTGATTACACTGGCGGCCATCGCAGTAGCGTCTCGTATTTTGCATCCAATAAGGTCCCTCATGGCTCTCAAGGCAACCGTATTCAAGGCACAGCTCTCCCTCTCTGATATGGATAGGGGGCTCTATCAGGATTTCTCCCTCACCCTAGCCCGTCACCCTTCCGAAACCGACGAGCGCATGATGATCCGCCTCGCGGCTTTTGCCTGGCATGCTGCCGAGCGACTTGAATTTACCAAGGGGTTGTCGGCGGACGATGAGCCTGAGCTGTGGCGCAAGAATTACTCCGATGAGATTGAACTCTGGATTGAGCTGGGCCAGCCGGATGAGCGCCGTCTCAAGAAGGCCTGCAACCGCTCGCGCCAAGTGGTGCTCTATCTTTACGGTGGTCGTGGTACCAGCGTCTGGTGGAAGCAGAATCAGGGCAAGCTTTCCCTGCATGACAACCTCAGCATCATAGAGCTAAGCGACAGCCAGACACTGCCTCTGGCGGCCATGATAGAACGCACCATGCAGCTTACCTGCACCATCTCCGACGGCCAGCTGTGGGTGAGCAATGGCAAGACGGAAGTGACGCTGGATCCTCTGATGCTGCAGGGCAAGCAGGCGCACGAGCTGGTCTGAACGCCGTCCAATGGGCGGGTCATTCCCTGAGGCGTCTCTGAGCGGCAAGGGGGATGAGAGAAAGAAAGGAACCGGATCCTGGGTCAGGATCCGGTCTCATTGAGGGAAAGGGTCACGCATAGGGCGCCTGGCTTATCCCTTTTTGTCATCGGCGAAGGTGATGTTGAGTTCGAGTACCGACAACTCATCACTCTTCTTGTCCAGCTGTACCGTGATCTTCTCAGGGTCTATCTGCACGTATTTACGGATCACATCGAGAATATCTTGCTTGAGCTGGGGCAGGTAATCCGGCCCCCCTCTGGAAGAACGCTCGTGGGCAACGATGATCTGCAGCCGCTCCTTGGCCGTCTGGGCCGTCGCCTGCTTCTTGGTAGAACGAAAATAATCAAAAATAGACATGCTTAACTCCCGAACAGTCGGCTAAAGAAGCCCTTCTTTTCTTCTTGCAGGAAACGGAATTCGGTGGCGTCTCCCATCAGACGGGAAACGGCATCTTCATAGGCTTTGCCCGCATCGGACTCTTTGTCCAGGATGACAGGTTCTCCCGAGTTGGAGGCGCGCAATACCGCCTGGGATTCTGGGATGACCCCAAGCAGTGGGATGGCAAGGATCTCCTGCACATCTTGCACGCTCAACATGTCACCACGGCTGACCCGAGTCGGGCAGTAGCGGGTGAGCAGCAGATGCTCCTTGATGGGATCCTCACCGCGCTCGGCCCGGCGAGACTTGGAGGCCAGGATCCCGAGGATCCGGTCCGAGTCGCGTACCGAGGAGACTTCCGGGTTGGTGGTGACGATGGCCTCATCGGCAAAATAGAGTGCCATCAGAGCACCGGATTCTATCCCGGCGGGGGAATCGCAGACGATGTACTCAAAACCCATCTCGCCCAGCTGATCCAGTATCTTCTCGACCCCTTCCTTGGTGAGGGCATCTTTGTCTCTGGTCTGGGAGGCGGGCAGGATAAAGAGATTTTCGCTGCGCTTGTCTTTGATAAGGGCCTGGTTGAGGTTCGCCTCGCCATTGATGACGTTGACGAAGTCATAGACCACGCGGCGTTCGCAACCCATGATGAGGTCGAGATTACGCAGGCCGATATCGAAATCGATGACCACCGTCTTGTGGCCACGCTGGGCCAGCCCTGTACTCAATGCCGCGCTGGTGGTGGTCTTGCCAACGCCACCCTTGCCGGACGTAACGACTATGATTCGCGCCATTCTCGCTTCCTTGTAACTCTATTTGATACGGTCTATTCGGAGTTGTTCTTGATCCAGCCGGATATGCACCGGCTGCTCAGTCAGGCCTGCTGGCAACGCATCGCTGAGCTGGAAGGTGCCCGCGATGGAGATAAGCTCGGCCTGTAATTGTTGGCAATAGATGCGGGCATCGGTATTACCGCGAGCCCCGGCTATTGCACGGCCCCGCAGGGCCCCGTAGATATGAATGCTGTCATCGGCCAGGACTTCGGCGCCAGGGCTCACGGAGCCGAGCACGACCAGCGAGGTGCCCGCCGCATAAATCTGCTGGCCGGAACGAACCGGGCCCACATGAACCTTACTGGCAAGCAGGGGGGCGGGCACTGTGCTGGGCAGCGGCAGATCGACGACAGGCACATCGTTGACGGTGAGATTGGCCACAGGCTCAGGCAGAGGGTCTGCCTTGCGACTGCGACCGGAGGTCATGACGGCCAGGCCTGCGGCCTTGGCGGCTATCTTCATGGCCTCACTCTTGGCCCCCGTAATGCCAACCAGTACAAAGTCTTCCGACTCGACCAGCGCCTTGAGTTCGTCAAAATCCGGTTGTTGCTCGAGTTTTTCCACATTGAGCACCAGAGGCGCACAATTGAAAAACTGGGGCGCCAATGCCACCTTGGCGGCCAATAACTGGCGTATCTTGTCCGGCGCGGCATCGTTGATATGCAACACAGAAATAGTGAAGGTAGTCCCTTTCAATTCGTTATCGCGCTCAACCATGACTTTCCCCGAGACAGAGACGGTAATCCGTTATTGTTATTGATGGCCTGATGTTATAGTTTGCCCACTTCCGAGGCAATAAACTCAATGGATTATATCAATTTACATGTTGTGTGCAGTCTATAAAAGTCGCAAAAAAGCTGACACCTATCTCTTTGTCGAAAAAAGGGATGATTTTTCCCGAGTTCCGGCTCCCCTGATGCAGACCTTCGGCACGCCGCAACTGGTGCTGATGACCAAGCTCACCCCAGGCAAACCCCTTGGCATCGCCAGTGTGAGCCGGGTGATGGAGATGCTGACACTGCAAGGTTTCTACCTGCAAGTACCGCCGCCGGTGGAGAACCTGCTCGAGCAGCACAAGTTGGCGCAACAACCCCAGCAGACCCTCTGATATTGCTGGACGCAAGCTGTCGTTTGGCAAGTGCGGGTCTTTTGAGGGTGGTTGTTAATCTCGCACATCGCAGCGCGATCTCTTTATTACGCACGGATCCCCCTGGCATAATTGCTGGCGGCCCTGAGGGCTGCCGATAATTTCTCTGCCAATTGAGGACGATAAAGTCTGTCGCCTTCGAATGAGCCTTGAAAATATTATTTTCAAACAGTGACCAACTTGTATAAATATACAGTTGTTTTCCCTCGTCATTATTTCCATCATCTCCCTTCTTGGTCTGGCTCCCTTCCTTTGGCGCACTTTTTGCGGCGCGGCCTGCTTTTGATTGCATATTTGGCGTGAGCCACAGGGGATAAGCGTGGCTGGCATGTCAGGGGACAACCGGGCTCGACCCGGTCAATGGGATAGTGGCTGAGGTGGGCTTGGGAAGCCAGTGCTGAGGCGCGCGGGTGGTCGGCTATCCCTTTGAGTGACAAATGGCAGACAGCAAAAAGGCGGGAAGTGTCCCGCCTTTTATCATGATGTGCGCAGCGTTATTCGCAGGAGACTTGCATCACCTTGATGGCCAAGCCGCCACGGGAGGTTTCCCGGTACTTGGAGTCCATGTCCTTGCCGGTGATGTACATGGTCTCAATGACCTTGTCCAGTGACACGCGCGGCTTGGAGGTGCGACGCAGGGCCATGCGCGAGGAGTTGATCGCCTTCATGGAGGCGATGGCATTACGCTCGATGCAGGGAACCTGAACCTGGCCACCGACCGGATCGCAGGTCAGACCCAAGTTGTGCTCCATGCCTATTTCGGCGGCTTCACACACCTGTTCCGGGCTACCACCCATCAGCTCGGTCAGACCGGCAGCGGCCATGGAGCAGGAGACACCCACTTCGCCCTGGCAGCCGACTTCGGCGCCGGAGATGGAGGCGTTCATCTTGTAGAGCATGCCAACGGCAGCGGAGGCCAGATAGAAACGGGTGTATTCGTCACGGCCAACCGGCTGGATGAACTTGTCGTAGTAGGCCAGCACGGCGGGGATGATGCCGGCGGCGCCATTGGTGGGGGCCGTGACCACACGGCCACCGGCGGCGTTCTCCTCACTCACCGCCAGGGCAAACATGTTGACCCAGTCGATGATGCTCATGGGATCGTTCGACAGGCTCTCGTTGGTGGTGAGCTGACGGTAGAGCGGCGCGGCGCGGCGAGGTACTCGCAGGGGGCCTGCCAGTATCCCTTCGGTACGGCAACCACGCTCGATGCCTTCACGCATGGTGGTCCAGATCTTGCCGAGTTTCTTGTAGATCTCTTCCGGCGTGTTGAAGCACTTCTCGTTTTCCATCATCAGGGAGGAGATGGAGAGGCCGGTCTGGCTGCAATGGGCGACAAGCTCTGCGGCACTCTTGAAGGGGTAGTTGACGGCCATATCGCCGCTGTCGGCCTTGCCGAAGTTCTCTTCATCGACGATGAAACCACCGCCGATGGAGTAGTAAGTCTTGCTGTACAGCTGGGTATCTTCGATGAAGGCGGTCAGCTTCATGCCATTTTCGTGCAGGGGCAGTGCCTCGTCATGGAAGATCATGGCGTCCTGCGGGAAGCTGACCGTGTGGCAATGCAGACCGATAGGCAGGCGACCAGTCTGTTCGACCCGGGAGATGAATTCGGGGATACCATCGATATCGACATTCTCAGGCAAGTTGCCGGCCAGGCCCATGATGATAGCGGTATCGGTATGATGACCCTTGCCGGTCCAGGAGAGGGAGCCATAGACATCAACCTGGATCCGGGTGACTTCACGGATCTTGCCGCCTCCGCGCAGCTCGTCCACGAACTGTTTGGCCGCTTTCATCGGGCCTACAGTGTGGGAGGAGGAGGGGCCAACACCGATTTTGAAAATATCAAAAACGCTGATCATCTAATAGTTACCTCTGGGTAGAAGCCGACGTGTTGCCAGCTTGCAAAAAAGGGGGTGATCCATGGCGCTTGCGTCGTGACATCGCCCTAAGGTCCTGGACCTGATAACGGCAGTGTAACGCGGCTCGCCTTAAAAAAAGTTGAAATAGATCTATTTTTGTTGAATCAAGGCCGCGAGTATAAAATTTATTTTGATGCTTATCCATTTTGTTAAGCGCTTAGCAAACGTTTTGCAAAAAAATACCCGGCCAGGCCGGGTATTGCAGGATAAATGGGGCTCGAATGGCCTTTTGTTAACACTCGGTGATGTTCACCGCCAGGCCACCCCGGGCCGTCTCCTTGTACTTGGTCTTCATATCGTTGCCGGTTTCCCACATGGTCTTGATCACCTTGTCGAGTGACACCTTGTGTTCACCGGTACCGCGCAGGGCAAGGCGGGCGGCGTTGATGGCCTTGACCGCACCCATGGCGTTGCGCTCTATGCAGGGTACCTGCACCAGGCCACCGACCGGATCGCAGGTCAGGCCCAGATTGTGCTCCATGCCGATCTCGGCGGCATTTTCGACGATGGCCGGGCTGCCACCGAGCAGTTCGGCCAGGGCACCCGCGGCCATGGAGCAGGCGACGCCCACCTCACCCTGGCAACCGACCTCGGCACCGGACAAGGACGCATTCTTCTTGTAAAGGATGCCGATGGCGGCGGCGGTGAGGAAGTAGCGTATCAGCAGATCGTCATCCACTGTGCGCACGAAGCGATCGTAATAATGCAGCACGGCGGGGATGATACCGGCCGCCCCATTGGTCGGTGCCGTCACGACGCGGCCCCCGGCGGCGTTCTCTTCATTGACGGCCAGGGCGAAGAGATCGACCCACTCCATCACCATCAGCGGATCTTTATTGAAGTTGGTTTCGGCGCTGAGCTGACGAAGCAGCGCCGGGGCGCGTCTGCGCACCTTGAGCCCGCCGGGCAGTACCCCCTCCTGCTGACAGCCCCGAGTCACGCAGCCTTTCATCGCCTGCCAGATCTTGCGCAGCCCCGCCACTATCTCCTGTTCGCTACGAAACACCTTCTCGTTGGCCAGCATGAGACCGGACACGGAGAGTCCGCTCTCCTGACAGTGGGCCAGCAGTTGGGCGCCACTCTCGAACGGATAGGGAATGGGATGACTCGCCTCGAATGCCACAGCGTCGGCCCGGGCGTTGGCGAAGTGGCTCTCTTCGATGATGAAGCCGCCCCCGATGGAGTAGTAGGTCTGGGCCAGCAGCAGCGCCTGGCCTTCATAGGCGCGCAGCGTCATGCCGTTGGAGTGGGCGGGCAGGGTCTTGCGGCGGTTGAAAATGATGGCGCCATTGCGAGGGAAGGCGCTCGATTGCTCGCCGGCAAGTTTGAGGGTCTGGCTCTGCTCGACCTCGGTCAGGAAGGCGGGGATCCCTTCAATGTCGACACTGTCTGGTTCGAAGCCAGCCAACCCCAGGATGATGGCCTTGCCGGTACCATGGCCCTTGCCGGTCTGGCCGAGGGATCCATAGCATTCGGTCTCGACCCGGCTGGTGCGAGCCAGCAACTTGCTCTCCTTTAGCTGGGTCACGAAGGCATGCGCGGCCCGCATGGGACCAACGGTGTGGGAGGATGAGGGGCCTATTCCGATGGAAAACAGGTCGAAGACACTGATCATGACATCACTCCGATTATGGATTTTGTCTAAACATTGTAAATTTTTTGTAGTCGATGGGAAGAGGGGGAGCTGAGGGATGTGATGGCCGCATGAAAAAGGGCTGCCGAGGCAGCCCTTTGAAACCCTTTATCTGTGCGCAGGCTTAGCCAAACAGCTGATAAAGGATGGCGGAGATGGCGATGAGGCCCATGGCGGTCACGAACACGTTGCTGATCTGACCCTGATACTTGGCCATGGCCGGGACGCGTTTGATGGCGTACATCGGCATGATGAACAGTATGGTGGCGATGATGGGGCCACCCAGGGATTCGATCATGCCCAGGATAGAGGGGTTGACCACGGCAACGACCCAGAGGGTGATGACGAAGAAGCCGATGATGATCATGTCGATCAGTTTATGGTTCGGCTCTTTACCTGTGCCACGGATCTGCTGAACGATCAGGCCTTTGAGACCTTCACGAGCACCCAGATAGTGACCGAAGAAGGAGGACACTATGGCCACGAAAGCAACCAGCGGACCGAAGTAGGAGATGATCGGACTCTCGTGCTGGTTGGCCAGGTAGGAGAGAACGGCGATGTTCTGGGCCTTGGCTTCAGCCAGCTGAGCCGGGCTCAGACTCATGACGCAGGAGAAGACGAAGAACATCACGAAGCCCAGCAGCAACATGGCGGTACGCTTCAAGATGGCATCGGACTTGGCCACGGCATTGTCGCCGTGCTCGCGACGTTGCGCCAGAGCGAAGCTGGAGATGGCCGGGCTGTGGTTGAAGGAGAACACCAGTACAGGGATGGTCAGCCACAGGGTGGTTGCGAAATCCTTGCCGGAGGGGACCTGGGAGAGAGCGGCACCGCTCCACTCCGGGATCAGGTAGAGGGAGATACCTGCCAGTATGGCAATCAGGGGATAGACCAGGAACTGGGTCACCTTGAGCATCAGCTTCTCACCGGCCAGCATCACGGACATCATGCCCATGATCAGCACGATGGAGAGGATCCAGCGCGGTGGCGGCGTCATGTGCAACTGGTTGACGATGAAGCTGTCGACCGTGTTGGTGATGCCCACGCCGTAGATCAGCACTATGGGGTAGATGGCAAAGAAGTAGAGCAGCGTGATGAGCTTGCCGGCGCCGACGCCGAAGTGCTCTTCGACGACTTCAGTGATATCCGCGTTCGGCTTCTTGGAAGAAAGCACGAAACGGGCCAGGCCACGGTGTGCCAGATAGGTCATGGGACCGACCAGCAGCGCCATGCAGACCAGCGGCCAGAAGCCACCCATACCCGCATTGATTGGCAAGAACAGGATGCCGGCACCGACGGCGGTACCAAACAGGCTGATGACCCAGGTGGTGTCCTGTTTTCCCCAACTACGAGATTGAACGGAGCTTGTTCCTTGCTCCTTGGCGACCGCAGCGTCCTGTGCGTGAGAGACGGTATTTGACATGTGTCTGACCCCAGATGTGTAGTTTTTATTAATCCGGCGCAAGGATACTGGCTTTGCAGGTAAAAATGTTGATCAAATTCACTTTTCCATCGTCGAAACCCGTACTTTTTTATGGAAACGTGATCAAAAGAAGATAATTTCAATTTTTGTTTATCATTTGCGGTGTTATTTGAATGTTAAATCCCGCATTTGGCTCGAAATTATGTCAATAAAATGTTATTTCGCTGTCTGGGTGACCAGCTGGCGGATCATGCTGGCGGTGGCTCCCCAGATGTATCTGTGTTGCCAGGGGATCCAGTGGAGCGTGTAGTGTTGGCCACGGCGCTCTATTGGCATACTGACATAGTTGCCAAGGTCTTGCAGGTGCCAGAGGGGGACTTCGAAGGCCGCGGTGACCTCATCGGCATTCAGCTGCAACCGGTAATCGGCGTTGAGCAGACCCACTACGGGCAACACCTCGAAGCGCGATACAGTGGGTAGCCTGGGCAGATGACCAAACAGCCGGATCTGATCGGCGGCGATGCCTATCTCTTCATGGGTCTCCCGCAGCGCCGTCTGGTAGAGGTCGTCATCCCCCGGATCCTGGCGCCCGCCCGGAAAACTTATCTCCCCGGCGTGGTGGCGAAGGTGTCGGCTGCGCTCGGTGAGCAATAGATGCAGGCCATCGGCTCGCTCGACCAGAGGTATCAACACCGCAGCAGGGCTCAGTGCCGGGGCAGGGGAGCGCAGAGGGGCGCTCGGGGAGCTCTGTAATAAAAAGCGGGTCAGCAGCTCGGCGTGGGTCATGACGATGGTTGCTCGAGCAGGGGCAGGATCCGGGCCAGCTTGTCAAAGGTCTCCTGGTATTCACTGTCGACCTCGGAGTCGGCAATGATGCCCCCTCCCGCCCAGCAATAAAGGCTCCCTTCGGTGGCGAGCAAGGTGCGGATACAGATACTGGTATCCATGCGGCCGTGCTGGCTCAGGTAGCCAATGCTGCCGCAGTAACCGTTGCGTCTGTGGGGTTCGAGCTCCTCGATGATTTCCATGGCACGGATCTTGGGAGCCCCCGTGATGGAGCCGCCAGGGAAGCAGGCACGCAGCAGATCCACCCCTTGCCAACGAGCATCCAGCTCACCATGAATGGTTGACACCAGGTGATGGACCGCCGGGAAGGATTCGACCGCAAACAGCTGTGGCACGCAGACGGTGCCCGGTCGACTGACCCGGCCTATGTCGTTGCGCAGCAAATCCACGATCATCAAATTCTCCGATCTATCCTTCTCGGCCTGAGCCAGCTCACGGGCGCTGGCGGCATCGGCCAGGGGATCTGGCTGGCGGGGGCGGGTGCCCTTGATGGGTTTGGTCTCTATATGGCGGCCATCAAGCAGCAGGAAACGCTCGGGGGAGAGGCTCAGTATGGCGCTGTCCGGCAGCCTGAGGAAGGCGGAAAAGGGGGCGGCGTTGGCCGCGCGCAACCTCAGGTAGGCGAGCCACTCATCCCCTTGATAAGGCGCGCTGAAACGCTGGGTGAGATTGATCTGGTAGCAATCCCCAGCGGCCAGGTAATCCTGAATGCGGGCGAATTTGGCGCCATAGTCGTGGCGGCTCATGTTGCTCTGCCAGGGGCCAAGCAGCTGGAAGGCTGATGGCTCTGGCGCTCGCTGCTTATTCCACCAGACGAGACGGCGCGCCAGTCCGGCTTCTGAACCCCAATGGACCAACTGCCACTGTTGTCGGGCCTTGTCATGAATGAGGGCCCAGTCATAGATACCGACCGCCATGTCGGGGATGGTCAAATCGGCCTCGGCTTGCTCGGGGAGTTGCTCGAAGTGTCGCCCCAGATCGTAACCAAACAGACCCAAGGCGCCGCCGATAAAAGGCAGATCGCAGCCAGGGGAGACGAGCTCCCCGAGCAGCGCTTGCTGGGTCTTTGCCAACAGGCTGAGCGGGTCTCCCGGCAAGGTCTGTGATGCACCATCTTGCCACCTTTGGGTCAACCTACTCCGGGTGGTCAGGGTCGCCCGTGGCTCGGCGGTGATGATGTCGAAGCGGTTGTCCGGGCCCATGGGGCCCATGGATTCGAGCAGCATGGCCCAGGGCTGATGGTGCAGCCGGGCAAACAGGGTCGCCGCGTCACTTGCGTCGGGGAGAGGATGAATGTGCAGGTCTGGTTTCATTTTTTGTTACACAGGCAACAGTTTGCGTGCTGGTCCCTAGCCGGTATGGGGTGGCAAGCGTATCATAGTGGCCGCGAATGTTAGAAAAAACACGCCGCGCCCCGACATTGGAAGGGACTTGAATGCCTCTCCCTGGCGCGGCCAATATGGAAGCCCTTGCTTTGCTGCCGTTCGTGAAGACAAGGACCAGTGAGGATGATATGAGCATCATAAAAAAACAGGATTTTATCGATTCCGTCGCCGACGCCCTGCAGTACATCTCCTACTACCACCCCCTCGATTTCGTCAATGCCATGAAAGAGGCCTATGACAAGGAAGCCAACCCGGCGGCCAAGGATGCCCTGGCCCAGATCCTGATCAACTCCCGCATGGCTGCCGAAGGGCGCCGTCCGCTCTGTCAGGACACAGGTATTGTGACCTGCTTTGTCAAAATCGGTATGCAGGTGCAGTGGGATTCTGATCTCACCGTGCAACAGATGGTGGACGAAGGGGTACGCCGCGCTTACACCAATCCGGACAACCCGCTGCGGGCCAGCATAGTGGCCGACCCGGCCGGTAGCCGTAAAAACACCAAGGACAACACCCCTGCCGTGGTGCATATCGACATGGTGCCGGGTGACAAGGTTGAGGTGAGTGTGGCGGCCAAGGGCGGTGGTTCCGAGAACAAATCCAAGATGGCGATGCTCAACCCCTCGGACGATATCGTCGAGTGGGTGCTGAAAACGGTGCCGACCATGGGCGCGGGCTGGTGCCCTCCCGGCATGTTGGGGATCGGCATCGGCGGCACCGCCGAGAAGGCTGCCGTGCTGGCCAAAGAGTCTTTGATGGAGCACATCGACATTCAAGAGCTCAAGGCGCGCGGAGCCCAGACCACGGAAGAGAAGCTTCGTCTCGAGCTCCATGACAAGGTCAACAAACTTGGTATCGGTGCCCAGGGGCTGGGCGGCCTCACCACAGTACTGGATGTGAAGATAAAGTCAGCGCCGACCCATGCCGCTTCGAAGCCGGTGGTGATGATCCCCAACTGCGCCGCCACCCGCCATGTTCACTTCGAACTCGATGGCACTGGCCCTGCCGAATTGGCTGCGCCTTCACTGGCCGACTGGCCCGAGATCACCTGGGAAGTGGGCGACAATGTGCGCCGGGTCAATGTGGATACGGTGACTCGTGATGAGATAGCTACCTGGCAGAGCGGCGAAACCGTGCTGCTCTCTGGCAAGATCCTGACCGGACGCGACGCCGCCCACAAGCGTATCGCCGACATGTTGAAAAACGGCGAAGGTCTGCCAGCGGGGGTCGATTTCACCAACCGCTTCATCTATTACGTCGGCCCGGTAGATGCTGTGCGTGACGAAGTGGTCGGCCCGGCGGGCCCTACCACCTCGACCCGGATGGACAAGTTTACCGAGATGATGCTGGGCGAGACGGGGCTTATCGGCATGATAGGCAAATCGGAACGCGGTCCGGCAACGGTCGAGAGTATTCGCCAGCACAAAGCCGTCTATTTGATGGCCGTTGGTGGCGCTGCCTATCTGGTGGCCAAGGCCATCAAGAAGGCTCGGGTAGTGGCGTTTGCCGACCTTGGCATGGAGGCCATCTATGAATTCGAGGTGGAGAACATGCCGGTCACTGTGGCCGTGGATGCCAGTGGCAACAATGTCCACGAGACTGGCCCGGCCATCTGGTCAGCCAAGATTGCCGAGCTCGACGGCAAGCTCTCTTCCTGAGCCATAAAAGAAGCGCCAGACCAGGTTTATCAGCACATGACCTGGCACGCGCATCAGCTTAAACGGCGGCCCCAGGGCCGCCGTTTTATTTTGACGAGCTGCCGGTGTTAGCGTTCATCAGCCAATCTGCTCTCCTCTATTTCCGAGGATGAGACGCACTGTCACTGACAGGGCTGAGAAAAAAATTGAACCTCGGCGTCCCAGTCCCAGCAAAACGACCGCTAACGGAACGCACAACACCATCACAGGGCTGGCAGATCGTGGCTTTCATCATGACAGCGATCAGGCTGAACCCGATAGTGAGACTCCGAAGGGCAGCATGCCGTTGTCTCGTCCCTACGAAGAGTCAGTGGTTGAGGTAGATATCTTGCCCTGCATAGTGCACGGCCTTGTCGGTGGCGTTCTGAGCATGAAAATAGTGGGTTAGCACCCCATGGTGCTGGCTCAGGTGATGCAATCGACCTGTGTCCAGACTGATGGTTTCCGGTAACCAGGTCAGCACTGCGGCACAGCGGCTCTGACTGAGGGCTTGTTCCAGGGTGCGCTGCCAGTTCTTTATCTTGTGACCATGGACAACCAGCACATGGGCTGGATTGATGCCGTTGGCTTGCAGTTGTGCCGCAATCGGCAGGCCCGGGGGGGCTATCAGCAGGATCCAGCCTTTTGCCGCTTGGCTCGCCTGGCTCAGTGCGCCCAGCAGTTGCGAGCCATTGAACTCGGCCCCCGAGGCTGGGGAACTTGGCCGGCGACTCAGATAGCGGGTCGGCCAGGGTTGGGTCAGTCCGGCGATAAGGGGAGCAAGAGGGCGGCTCATTGGCTGGTTCATCTGCGTTTCCTGTATGAATTACCATGCTGTATGGGTATACAGTAGTTGTATCTAGTCCCTCAGACAAGTCATTTGTGCTCAAAAATGTGACGCAGATATCCAGGTGAATTCATAATATTTTGATATGTATGGTTTTTATTTTTTACTCAGGGACATGGCTTGTATGCAAAATGGACAGGTCTGCGATAAAGGGCCATGGTTATACTGTGTTTAACAGAGGAGCTGAACCATGGATGCCAGTACTTTGCAGCGCCTAGATGCCAATATCTTGCTAGGCATAGTCAATGAGAAGCTAAGGCTCGAATGCGACAATCTCGATGAACTGCTTGCTTACTACGACATGAGCGAGGATCAGCTTGCCACCCGCCTGCAGCAGATTGGTTATCAATATGACGGTGTCAGCAACCAGTTTAAATCCGGGCTGTTGTGAGTCCGGTTTAAATTCGGTTAACTCGTCGGGATAAAGCAGCCGCCTATTGGGCGGCTGCTTTTGCAATCTGGCGGGGGACTGTTGATGGCGTTGAATTGAAAACGATTTCAAGCATTTGACTATTTTCAGATATTTTCAAGCCATAAAAAATCCATGCAAGCTCTGAAAACCTATTCACGATTTTTATTTTTTGATTTATTTATAACTTAATGAAATTTAATGGTTTTTGTGTTTTTCATGGAAGGGTGCCAGGAAAGGGTTTTCATGGCAAAACTGTCATTTCCATACATTAAACTGTGACTTGCGTTAACTTTTCTGGCAACGTCATTAGCTAGTATGCCCACGCCGGAACATATTCTCAGATAACAATAATCCCGGTCCCTGGCGGGTAATCAAATTATTATTAAGTAACGAAGGAAACAGCGTTATGGCTACCAAGAAGAAGACAGAGCTGGACCTGCAACTGAACAAGGATCAGCTCAAGGCGAGCATAGTGCGCCATCTGCGCTCGACACTGGGCACCAGCGAGCAGAAAGCCTCACCTCAAGCCTGGTGGAAGGCAACCGCCGCTGCCGTCAATGAGCAGGTCTACGAACGGCTGACCCGCACCCAGCAGACTCATTTCAACAAAGATACCCGAGCTATCCACTACTTCTCGGCCGAATTCCTGATGGGGCGGCTGACCTCCAACAACCTGCACAACCTATCCCTTTATAGTGTGTGTGAAGAGGCGCTGCGCGAGCTGGGTCTGGAGCTGACCGACCTGTGCGAGCAGGAGCCTGACATGGCGCTTGGCAACGGTGGTCTGGGTCGACTCGCCGCCTGTTTCATCGATTCCCTCGCGACCCTGAACTACCCGGCGGTGGGCTATGGCCTGCACTATGAGCACGGTCTATTTCGCCAGGAGATCCAGGATGGTCGCCAGATTGAGCGCCCGGACTCCTGGCGTGAATATGGCAACCCCTGGGAGATCTGCCGTCCCGAGTCGGTGCAGGAGATCCCCCTGTATGGCTACGTCGAGACGGTCTTTGGCGACAAGGGTGGCCTGAAGAAGGTGTGGCATGCCGGTCGCAAGATCAAAGGGGTGCCTTGGGATATTCCCGTGGTCGGGTTCGGCGGTCACACCGTCAACATATTGCGGTTGTGGGAGTCTCGTGCCTCTGAGTTCTTCGATTGGGATGTGTTCAACGCAGGGGGCTATGTCGACTCCCAGGCCGAGAAGGCCCAGGCCGAGACCATCTCCAAGGTGCTTTACCCCAATGATGAGACGGATGCGGGCAAAGAGCTGCGCCTGATCCAGCAGTACTTCTTCTGCGCCTGCTCCATCAAGGACATCATGCGCCGCTACAAGCGGGTGCATGGCAGTGACTTCAGCAATTTTGCCGCGCAAATTGCTATTCAGCTCAACGATACCCACCCGACCGTGGCCATCCCTGAGCTGATGCGGGTGCTGGTGGATGAGGAAGACTTGAACTGGGATGCCGCCTGGACCATCTGCTATCAGGTCTTCTCCTACACCAACCACACCTTGCTGCCAGAAGCCCTGGAGAAGTGGAGTGTCAATCTGTTCGAGAAGGTGCTGCCCCGCCATCTCGAGATCATCTACGAGATCAACGCCCGCTTCCTCGGCGATCTGGTCGAAGCCAAGTGGCCGGGTGATGATGTCATCAAGGCCAAACTCTCCATCATCGAAGAGGGGGAGGTGCGCAAGGTGCGCATGGGCAATCTCTGTGTCATCGGCTCTGCCAAGGTCAACGGCGTGGCCGAGATCCACTCCAAGCTGGTGAAAGAGGATCTCTTCCCCGAATTTGCCGCCCTCTGGCCTGATAAAATGTGCAATGTCACCAACGGGGTCACCCCGCGTCGCTGGTTGCTTGCCTGTAACCCGGAGCTCGCCGCCCTCTATGACGAGGTGGTAGGCAAGGAGTGGCCATTGCAGTTGGACAAACTGCGCGGCGTGGTCAAGTTTGCCGACGACAAGGCGTTCCAGCAGCAGTTCATGACCATCAAGCGTCATAACAAGGAAAAACTGGTCAAGGTGATCAAGGCCGAGACCGGGATCGAGGTGGATGCCAATGCCATCTTCGATATCCAGATCAAGCGCCTGCATGAGTACAAGCGTCAGCAGCTGAATCTGATCCACATCATGGCGCTCTATCGTCGTCTGCTGGCCAATCCGGACTATGACATGCACCCAAGGGTGTTCATCTTCGGCTCCAAGGCAGCCCCTGGCTACAAGCTGGCCAAAGACATCATCTATGCCATCAACAAGCTGGCGGAGCGGGTCAACAACGATACCCGTATCCAGGGCAAGTTGAAGGTTGTGTTCATGCCGAACTACCGGGTCAGTCTGGCGGAGAAGATGATCCCCGCCGCCGACGTGTCCGAGCAGATCTCTACCGCCGGCTACGAGGCATCGGGCACCGGCAACATGAAGCTGGCATTGAACGGTGCCATCACCATAGGCACCCTGGATGGCGCCAACATAGAGATAGTGGAGGAGGCGGGTGCCGAGCATTGTGCCATCTTCGGGCTGAACGTGGATGAGGTGAAGGCCCTCAAGGCGCGGGGCTACAACCCCTATGACTTCTACTACGCCAATTCCGAGCTCAAGGCGGTGCTGGACTGGTTCGATACCGACTACTTCACCCCGGGCAAGCCCGGAGAGCTCTCCTCCATCAAGCGCTCCCTGCTGGAAGGGGGCGATCCTTACCTGACCCTTGCCGACTTTGCTGCCTACTCGGAAGCGCATCAACTGGTGGATAGCTGGTATCGGGATCCGGCGCTCTGGGCCAAGAAGGCGATCATCAACTCGGCGACCATGGGCAAGTTCAACTCGGACAGATCCATTCAGGATTATGTCGAGCGGATCTGGAAACTCGAGCGCTGTAAAGTCGGTTGATACAGCCCATGTGTTCTAAGCCCCCGCAATGCGGGGGCTTTTTTATGCGAGCGATCCGCTGACAAGCGTGCGCCAATCTCGCTTGGCTTGGCTTGGCTTGGCTTGGCTTGGCTTGGCTTGGCTTGGCGTGAGCCGGGCAGGGGGCAAGCCCTGGCGCTGGCCAGACTAGAGCTAGAGCCCGCGCTCGGGGAGGGCTGACTGAGCCGAGCTGTCGCCGCTAAGGCGATGGGGAGGCGCGGGGCTTATCGGCCCAAGGTGCGACCTGTCTCGCCAGATGTCCCTGCGCCAAGGCCCGCGGCCTTAGATTTCGCGTCTCTGGTGGGATGCGCTGCATGCGGCTTCATGCTGGCAGGTCATTAACCTGTCGGGATACGTCATAAAAAAGCCCCCGTGATGCGGGGGCTGGCTGGAGGACTCGGTAGGCGTTAGAGAATATCTCCTACAAAATAGGCTAGGATGGCGAGCAGCAGGGTGAACACCAGGTTCAGGGCCAGACCGGCGCGCATCATCTCTCGCTGCTGAATATGGCCGCTGGCAAAGACAATGGCGTTGGGCGGCGTGGCAACGGGCAACATGAAGGCACAGGAGGCACCGATGGCAATCAGCACTGACATCACCACGGGAGAGACGCCCAGTGCTTCGGCCACCCCGGCAAACAGAGGGATCAGCAGGGCCGCGGTCGCCGTGTTGGAGACCAGTTCGGTCAGGAACACCACGAAGGCAGCCAGGATCAGCAGCACGATGAACAGGTTGGCGTGGGCCAGCAGCTCGGAGAGGTGCTCTGCCAAAAAGGCGCTGGTACCTGTGGCTTTGAGAATGGCGCTCAGGGTCAGGCCGCCGCCAAACAGCATCAGAACGCCCCAATCGGTGTTCTGGTTGATGTCATCCCAGCTGGCGACCCGGCTGATGGCGATGGCGATGATGGCGCCGATGGCGATCAAGCTATCGAACTGAGGGATGCCGCCAAGCGCCTTGGCGATGGGCTGGGAGCCTATCCAGAGCACAACAGTGATCAGGAAGATGGTCAGGGTCGCTTTGCGATCCCGGGTCCAGCGGATGGTGACCTGCTGACTTTCAACCCTATGACTCAGATCTGGACGGGTAACCAGGTAGAGCAGGGCGATGCCGCAGGGCATCAGAATGAGCACGACCGGCATGCCGAACTTCATCCAGTCGGTGAAGCTGATACCCATCTGGGCTGCCGCGATGGCATTGGGTGGGCTGCCAACTAGCGTACCAATGCCCCCAATGCTGGCGCTGTAGGCGATGCCAAGCAGCACGAACACATAGGTACGGCGATCCCGCTGGCTGTCGAGTTGTGACAGCAGACCTACCCCTAAGGGGAGCATCATGGCGGCGGTGGCCGTGTTGCTGATCCACATCGACATGGCCGCCGTGATGGTGAACAGCAAGATGGCGCCCCAGACGAGGTGGCCGCGAGCCAGCTGCATCACCTTGGCGGCCATCAAGCGGTCCAGCCCCTGTTTGGAGAGGGCGGCAGCCAGCGCAAAGCCGCCGAAGAAGAGGAACAGTATGGGGTTGGCAAAATCGGTCAGCGACTTGGCCATGTCGAATACCCCAAGCAGGGTCGCGAGCAGGGGAATGAGCAGGGCGGTAACCGTGACATGCAACGCCTCGGTCAGCCAGAGAATGGCGATGAAGACCAGGATACCCAGCCCCTTGTTGACCATGGGATCAAAGGGCAGCCATGCCAGCATGGCGCACAACAGCAGTATATCGGCGATGACGATGCCGGATCTGATGTCGAGCCAGCGGGACTGTGCATTCGGGGCGGGGTCTTGGGTGACCTTGGGTTCGACAGAGCTTTGCATAAGGCGTTCTCGGTTAATTTATGGTTGTTGTTGTGTTGCCGAGATTACGTTCATTGGCGCGTTTCAAACAGGGCCAGATCACCAAATTTTGGGGAGGCTCACAGAGCCTTGTACTCGCGTTACATTCGGCAAACATTTTAAAAACAATGCATTATCAATCAGAGGTTGTTTTTTCGGCCAACCACTGTTTGAACACCATTTTCGGCATGGAACCCGCCTGCTGGGCGATGAGGCGGCCATGGCGAAACAGCAGCAGGGTCGGTATGCTGCGAATGCTGTAGCGGGCCGCTATCTGGGGTTGTTGCTCGGTATCGAGCTTGACGAAGCGCACCCCCGGTTCGAGTTCCCGGGCGACCTCGGCAAAGATGGGGGCGAACTGCTGGCAGGGGCCGCACCAGCTGGCCCAGCAATCAACCACCACGGGCAGATCGGACTGGATCAGGCTGTCGAAGTGTGCCGCATCCCCCTCTATGGGGGTGTGGGCAAACAACGGCTGGCCACAGCGGCCACACTTGGCATCCTCGGGGGATTTTTCAGTGGGCAGCCGGTTTCGAGTCCGGCACTGACTACAATAGGTGGTGATGCTCGTCATGGGATGCTCCTCTATCTGTTGTGCGCTGATTTATCACATATATTTCACTTTCAGGGCAAGCTGACGCTAACATGGTCACGCCTTGATATCTTCTGTCTTGCGGGAGCACGTCACACATGAGAGTGAAAACGGGATGAATAGTAACACAAGGTCCAACCGCCTGATCTTATGTGTGGTCATCGTCACACTGCTGCTGTTTAGCGGTTACTGCTGGCGCCTGCTCAGCCAGCAGCAACGGGCTTTCGACTTGAGTGTGGCTGCCGAGCTCATTCTCAATCGGGTCAATACTGACACCGTTTACCTGTTGGGACACGAGCAGGCCAATGATGAGCAGGTGCAGCTACGTCTCGAACAGCTCTCGCTCAATCTGGACAAATTTGTGCGTAAAGTGCAGCAGGATCCGGATTCTGCTGCCAACCCTTATGCCCAGGCGCTGCTCCATAACGTTGAACGCTATCTACTCGACTTGACCCGCTTATCCTCCATGGATATGGGGCTCTCATACATAGAAAGACCCTTCCTGCAGCAGCTGCAGACTGCACTGAGCGATACCCAAGCCGATGCCAGCCTGCAACTGACCTTGAACCGCCTGGCCCAGCAGGTTCATTACCTGAAACGAAACTGGGATCCCGCCGATGAGAAGGTCATCAACCAGCTGCTCCAGCAGTTGGGCACTCACAGCGACAAGATGCCGTCCCTGCGCAGCCTGATCCAGCTCACGCAAGATGTGACCGAACAGGTCGGTGCCTATCACAAGCTGCGCAATCAGGTGATCGACATGCATGAGCTCGAGGGGTTGGTCGATTGGAAGCAGAACAAGATCCGCCAAGCCTCGGAGCTCAAGAGCCGCTTCTTCCTGCTGGTGCTGGCCGGAGCCCTGATCAGTTTTGCCCTGGTGGCCCTGACTCTCTGGCGACGCAACCAGCGACTGAGCGAACTCTCCCGGGAGACCGGGTTGTTGGCGCAGGCCAAAAGCGATTTTCTGGCCAACATGAGCCACGAGATCCGCACCCCCATGAATGCCATCATCGGCTTCAGTACCCTGGCGCTGCAGACGCCGCTCAGCCAGCAGCAACGAGATTACCTTGGCAAGATAAAGTCCTCCTCGGATACCTTGCTGCTGCTCATCAACGACATCCTCGATTTGACCAAGGTCGAGTCCGGCAAGCTGAGTCTGGAAGAGATCGATTTTGACCTGGCCGAACAGATAGATTCCCTGGCGGGCATGTTTGCCGACCTGGCAGAGCGCAAGCAGGTTGAGGTGATCATCAACAAATCGGTGGCTGTACCCGATTTTCTGCGTGGTGATCCCCTGCGCCTGGGCCAGGTATTGGTCAACTTGGTTAACAATGCCATCAAGTTCACCGAACGTGGCGAGGTGGAGGTTGCCATTACCCTCGCCAATGCTGATCCCATGCGAGTGCGTTTTAGCGTGCGTGATACCGGCATCGGCATCGCCGAGGAGAAGCTGACCCAGCTATTCCAGCCCTTCACCCAGTTGGAGGCGGGCAATACCCGCAAATATGGGGGATCTGGTCTTGGCCTCAATATCTCCCAGCGGCTGGTGGAGCTGATGGGGGGCAAGATCACCGTGCAGAGCAAACCGGGGGTAGGTTCTTTGTTCCAGTTCGAGATCCCGATGCACAAGGCGCTCTATGGGGTCTCGGGGCGGCGGGTCTTCTTCGAACAGGAGCCGCTCGTGCTGGTGATGGATGACAACGAGCTGGTGCTCGAGCTTATCAGCGGCATGTTGAGCCGATCCGGCGCCAAGGTGATACAGGCCAACAGCGTCTCGCGGGCCCGTGCCGTGTTGCATGAAGAGGGCAATAAGCTGCAACTGGCCATCTTCGACTGGCGAATGGGCCAGGAAGATGGCCTGGATCTGGCGTTGGAGATGAGCCAGCACAACCAGTGGCGGCTCATCCCCATTCTGATGACCAGCGCTTGGGCGAAGGAGGGGTTGCAGGTACGGATGGAGAGCATAGGCCTCAACCACTTCCTCGCCAAACCCATGACGGAGAATGCCTTGCTCGCCAAGGTGGATGAACTGCTCAATGGCAGCTCCTTCGACAGGCGGATGCGTCAGGCTGAGGCGCAAGGGGATCAGCAGAACTTCCACGATCTGCTTCAGGGCACCCGGGTGCTGCTGGCGGAGGACAATAGGGTTAACCAGCAGCTCATCCTTGAGTACCTCAAGCGGGTCGATGTGCAGGTGACCGTGGTCAGCAATGGTCGCGAGGCGGTGGAGAGGGTCGCCGAGCAGCCGTTCGACGTCATCTTGATGGATCTGCAGATGCCGGTGCTGGATGGTCTGGATGCGACCCGGCAGATCCGCAAAATGGTCGACAAGCACGATGTGCCTATCATTGCCCTCACCGCCAGTGCCATGCCCGGAGACAGGGAGCGTTGCCTGGGCGTTGGCATGAATGGCTATGTCACCAAGCCGGTCAGCAAGCTGGATCTCTACAATAACCTCATCCAGTGGCTCAAGCCGGCAACGAGTAGTCAGGTGGTGGTCAAGCCCCCGGAGACCATGGATTTACTGGACCTGCCAGATGCTCTGCATCGGCTCGATCAGGACAGGGAAGCGCTGCAGATCCTGTTCAAACTGTTCATGGCGGAGCATAAAGATGACCTGTGGGAGATCCGCTCAGCCCTGCGTCGTCAAGACCCCAAGGCGGCGATGGGGCTGCTGCACACCCTCAAGGGCGTATCGGCCAACATCTCTGCTAGGCGGCTCAATCTGATCGCCGCCGAACTCGAACGGCGATTGAATCAGGAGGAGGAGCTCAATGAACAGGATCTGGCTCGCTTGCAGCATATCTTCAGCCAAACCCGGGATAAGGTATCCCACTTCTTGCTGACGGGGGATGGCAAGGAGATGCTCATGCACGGCGAGGGGCGACTGCCACGCTTTTAACCCAAGTTTGCCGGAGATGTCGCGAGGGGCCTGCTGGCCCCTTCTCTTTGATTGTCTTTCGCACCGGCGTCGACCAACGAGGGCCCATCAAATAGCAATTATTCTCACGACAGCCACTTCGCGCTATCATGTTGGCGCTGTGACCATGCCCGTTTGGGTATTTTCTTCGCCCGCCATGCGGGCCCTTGCCTGTGGCACCGCCTTCATCATCAAGGATCCTGTGTGAGCGTATTTCTTCGTCTGGGTTGGTTTTTCAAGGAGCAGTGGCGCCGTTATCTCATTGCCATCTCGCTGCTGGCAGTGGTGGCGCTGCTGACGGCCATCCCGCCCAAGATAGTGGGCTGGGTAGTGGACGGCATCGGCAGTGGTCAACTCGATCAGACCAAACTGAACCAGTATCTGCTCGGCTTGCTTGGCCTTGGCATCATCATCTACTTGCTGCGCTACGTCTGGCGGGTGATGTTGTTTGGTGCCTCCTACCGGCTCGCCTATGTGCTGCGCAACCGGCTCTTCGTCCATTTCACCCGCATGAGCCCGGATTTTTACCAGCGCCATCGCACCGGGGATCTGATGGCCCATGCTACCAATGATATCCAGGCGGTGGAGATGACGGCAGGCGAGGGGGTATTGACCCTGGTCGACTCCATCATGGTGGGAGCTCTGGTGCTCACCATCATGTGCAGCCAGTACTCCTGGCAGCTGACGTTGCTCTCTTTGTTGCCCCTGCCGGTGATGGCTTACTTCATGAACCGCTTTGGCAAGCAAATCTACAAGGCGTTCAAGTCGGCTCAGGGGGCCTTCTCCCGGCTCAACAACAAAACCCAGGAGGCTCTCTCTGGGGTGCGAGTGCTCAAGTCCTATGCGGTCGAATCCCTGGAAGATGAAGGATTCGCCGCACTGACCCGGGAGGCGGGTGAACGCAACATGGCGGTGGCGCGTATCGATGCCAAGTTCGACCCTGTCATCTATCTGTGCATCGGTTGTTCTTATTTCCTGGCGGTGGCGGGGGGCAGTGCCCTGGTGCTCAAGGATGAGATGACCTTGGGTGAGCTGACCAGCTTTACCATGTATCTGGGCCAGCTCATCTGGCCCATGTTTGCCATCGCCTGGCTGTTCAACATCATCGAGCGCGGCAGCGCTGCCTATTCGCGCATCGAACACCTGCTGGGTGAGCACGGTGAGATTAACGAGCCCGAGGCCCCGTTGCCCTTTACCGGCGCCTTTCCGCTGCAAGCTCAAGGGGTGGGGTTTGCCTTGCAGGATCGCACCTTGCTCGCCGGCATCCAGTTCACCTTGACCGAGGGCAGCATGCTGGGGATCGTTGGCCGCACCGGCGCCGGCAAGAGCAGCCTGCTCAAGCTGTTGATGCGGCTTGCCAATCCGAGCTCGGGCACCATCCGTATGGGGGGCAATGCCATCGATGCCTTATCTCTGGAGGCGCTGCGTCGCCAGTTTGCCTATGTGCCCCAGGAGCCTTTTCTTTTCTCCACGTCCATCGCCGCCAACATCGCCCTGGGCCGTCCCGAGGCGAGCCAGCAGGAGATTGAGCGGGTGGCGCGCATCGCCTGCGTGCACGACGACATAGTGCGTTTTGCCAAGGGATATCAGACCGACGTGGGCGAGAAGGGGGTCACCCTGTCCGGCGGCCAGAAGCAGCGGCTCGCCATCGCCCGCGCGCTGCTGCTTGACGCACCCATCTTGGTGCTCGACGATGCGCTCTCTGCGGTGGACGCCCAGACCGAACAACAGATATTGATGGCCCTGAAAGATCACCGGCGCACCTTGATCCTGGTCAGCCACCGGATGACGGCGGTGGAGCAGGCTAACGAGATATTGGTGCTCGACAAGGGGCATGTCAGTGAACGAGGCAGGCATGAGACCTTGATGATCCATGACGGCTGGTATGCCGACATGGTGCGCTATCAGCGCCTGGAACATGATCTGGAGGAGAGCCTGTGAACGCGATGATGAGAGAGGGCTTTACCATTTACGCTGGCTATTCGCAGGATTGCTGCATCAGCAGGGTGCGCTACCAGCCTCTGGAACAGGATTGGGAGGAGAGTCTGTGAATCCGACCATCAAACGGTTGTTGAGTTATTGTGCTCAATACCCTGCCTGGTTGACCCAGGCCGGGATCTGCCTGCTGCTCGCCACCGGGGCCGAGGTGGCAGGCCCGCTCATCATCAAGCTGTTCATCGATGATTATTTGGCACCGCGCAATCTCGACTGGCCGATTATCGCCACCCTGGGCGTCAGCTATCTGGGTCTGCAGCTGCTCTCGGCCGCCGGGTTCTATCTGCAATCCTTGCGTTTCAACCGGATCGCCCAAGGGGTGGTGCAGCGCCTGCGCGAACAGGTGTTTGCCACCGCCATTCGTCTGCCCGCCAGTTATTTCGATACTCACCGTTCGGGGTCGCTCATCTCGCGCATCACCAACGACACCGAGGCCATCATGAACCTCTATGTGCAGGTGATTGGCCTGCTGGTACAAAAGCTGGTGCTTCTGTGCGGCATCCTCATCTCGATGGCGCTGCTGGACGTTCGACTGATGCTGGTGTGCGCGGCGCTGTTGCCGGCGGTGGGGGCGGTGATGTGGCTCTACCAGAAGTTGAGTGTGCCTGTGGTACGCGAAACTCGCAGCCTGCTGTCGGACATCAACAGTCGGCTCAATGAATCCTTGCAGGGGATGCCTGTTATCCAGGCCATGGTGCAGGAGGTGCGCTTTGCCAACCAGTTTGCCGAGGTAAACCAGCACCACTGGGCCGCGCGGCTCAAGAGCCTCAAGATCAACGGCATACTGCTGCGACCGCTCATCGACCTCTTCTACATGATGGTGCTCATCGGCTTGCTGGCACTCTTTGCCCATGAAGGTGTGGGCGTGGGGGGGGCCATTCAGGTGGGGGTACTCTATGCCTTCATCAGTTATCTGGGCCGCATGATAGAACCGCTCATCGAGATGACCAACCAGCTTAACCAGTTGCAGCAAGCCATGGTCGCGGGGGAGCGGGTATTCGCCCTGCTCGATGAGGGGCGCGAGAGTACCGATGGCCGGAGTGTTCCCCTGGCGGGCCGGGTGAGTTTCCATGAGGTGGATTTCTCCTACGATGGCGTGCAGCCCGTGTTGCAGGGCGTGAGCTTCAGCGTCTCTCCCGGCCAGATGCTGGCGCTGGTGGGCCACACCGGCAGCGGCAAGTCCACCATCATCAGCCTGCTGATGGGCTTTTACCCCATAGACAGCGGCGAGATCCGCTTCGATGACACGCCTTTGGCCACTCTGTCGCTGGCGGCAGTACGGTGCAGCATAGGTCTGGTGCAGCAAGATCCCTTTATCTTCGTCGGAACCCTGGCCGAGAACCTGCGTTTGGGGCGTGAAGGCATCGATGAGACGAGGCTGTGGCAGGCGCTCGATGAGGTGCAACTGGCCGAGTTTGTGGCCCAGTTGCCGGATGGAATCGAGACCCAGCTGGAGGAGGGGGGCAAGAACCTTTCCGCCGGTCAGCGTCAGTTGCTCTCCTTTGCCCGGGCCCTGGTGGGTGATCCGCGCATTCTCATTTTGGATGAGGCGACCGCGAGTGTGGACTCCCAGACCGAGTTGGCGCTCTCCAAGGCGCTGGCGGCGGCGCGCCGGGGGCGCACCACCATCGCCATTGCCCACCGACTCTCCACCATAGTCGATGCAGACGAGATCCTGCTGCTGACCCGTGGTCAGGTGAGCGAGCGCGGCAGCCACCAGGGGCTGATGGCCCAGCAAGGCCACTATGCCCAGCTGTTCGAGATGCAGAGCCAGGGAGCCTGGCTCGAAGAGAAGCGGGCTTAGAGGCAGGGTAATACGCAATCAAAAAAACAGTCGGCCCGGGCCGACTGTTTTTATTAGGTGTGCTGATGGCGAAAATTACACTTTTGCCTTGCTGCGCTGCTCCAGCTTGGGTTGCTGGGGCGGGAAGTCGTCGTTGAAGAAGGTGTCGGCCTCTTCAATCTGTGCCTTGCGCTGTTTTTGAATGAAGGCGTCGAAATCCTTTTTGATCTCGGGATCCTTGAGCGCCTCATAGTCAAACACGTTGGCGGCGTAGAGATAGTTGAAGTAGATATCGACGAATTCGGCGCTGGCGCAGGCCGAGGTGAACTTGCTGTTCTGCCTGTCGAAGTTGATGCGGTACTGCTTGATCTTGGGTACATAGACCAGCTCGGTGCCCACCTTGAAGACTTCAACCGTGATCCCGACGGTGATGGTCTTGTAGAAGTCCTTGTTGTTCTCCACCCCGAAACGGATGGCGTCCCCCTGTTTTTCCAGGAACTTGTTGAAGCTGGACAGCGCCGTGGTGCCCTGGCTCACCACCACATCCATGATGAAGTTGATGAAATCGGTGGCGATGCTGAGCCCCTTGATGTGGCGGCTGTAGCTCTGCTGATCGATCTTGCTCGGCCCCATCAAGGGTATCTTGGAGAGCGCCCTGGCCCAGAGGTCGGCATCCGTCTTGTACTGATCGCCATAGGCCTCGGCGTAGCGGTTGATGTAGGAGGTGACCACCGAGGTGACGGCGATGAGATAGGCCTTCTGCTCGGCCAGCTTGGCCATGACGGCGGGATCATCCAGCAGCTCGTTGGCCACGATGAACTCGACCAGACCATCCTTGTCGGCATAGGGATCGTCGCCGATCGACTTGCTTTGAGACAGGCGGGCATCGTTGAAGAAGGCATGGGCTTCGGCGAACTGATCGCGAGGGTTGAGGCGGTTGGGACTCGCCTCAGACAGGAGGTGGCAGAGCACTATTTCGGCGCTGTAGTCCGACTCGCGCAGGGTGAATTGGATCTGGTTGCCGAAGGTCTTTCGATAGGCATGGTTGAAGTCGGTCAAGACGGAGCTGCAACCGCAATCCATGGCGAAATCCACCGAGTAGCTCAAGGGACCGGAGGGGAGTGGCTTGCTCATTCGTCCCTGGACTGACAGGTTTGCATAGCACTTGAGGTACTCCTTGCCAAAGAGCTCGTAGGCACGGTTGTTATTGAAACTCAAAGAGAAAGTACCTGCGCTTTCACCGCCATTGAACAACTGTTTATCGTTACTCATCTCAATATCCTTTTAAAGAGAATGACTCTGTGACAGGCCCTGGCTGGCTACCCAGAACAAGGCCTGAAGAGCCTAGTGACACACGGGGGAAAACGTTACTGTTATATATGTCAGTTGTGGTCGGACTGGGCTGAGCTAGCCGGGCAGAAGGAGGCGAAAAAGGGCCGATTTCAGGCAGTTAGCAACCAGGTTTTGAACGACATAAAGTAGGCTTGGGGGAAAATCATCTGAATGAGGAAGATATAAGCCCTTGAATCTAAATTGTCATACAGGCAACATCTCTTTTACACCAACTCATCGGATCAGTTAGCAATGGACCTGCAACGCCTCAAAGCCAACCTCGGCCTGCGCCTCTTCGCCTGGCGCTATATCCCTCTCATCGGCTTTTGTGGCCCGGTTATCGAACGGATGGATGAACGCGCCCTGCGCATTCGGATGCCACTTGGCTGGCGCACCCGCAATCACCTGGGCAGCATGTATTTTGGCGCCTTGGCAACCGGTGCCGATCTGGTGGGCGGGCTGCTGGTGATGGAGAAGGGGCGGGCAAGGGGCAAGAAGGTGCATTTTGCCTTCAAGGATGTACAAGGAGACTTTCTCAAGCGCCCAGAGGGGGATGTTCAGTTTGATTGTGCAGCCGGGGCGGCGATAGATGCCATGATAGATGACTCCCTGGCGAGCGGGCAGCGCATCAACCGGCCAATCGAGGTGGTGGCTACCTGTCCTTCACTCAGTGGAGATGAACCGGTGGCGCGCTTCACACTGACCCTGTCAATCAAGGCCAGCTAGCCGGCAGGATCTGCCGGTGCCCAAGCAAAGATCGTTTTTCGCACCCAGGGGATAACGCGTGCTCAAACAGATGCCGCCAGCAGGCGCTGGCGACAGGGGGATCAGGCTATCTCCGGGCTCAGGCCGGCTTTGACCACCACCTTGCTGCCATTGAAGTTCACGACTTGTTCGGCCACTATCTTGCAGCGCTTGCGAGTCTCGACCTGGCCATCTACCTCGACCAAGCCTTCGGCGATCAGTGCCTTGGCGGCACCGCCACAATCGGCCCACCCCTGGTGTTTGAGCAGATCGCACAGGGCAACGAAGGGGTGACCTTCCAGCAGAAACGTCTCCATGGGAACTTCCTCTTTTTATGATGCATAAGCGCAGGGCGGCTATTTTAGGCAGTTACCCCGGACATGGAAAGGGTTAGCCGTATCTATCCATGATTGGGAGGAACTGAGGGCGTCGGTTCACCGCAACCGCGAGCCACAGGCTGGTGGTGCGGGGTTCGACCAGACTGGTCGCAGCACCGCCGGGCAGGGCTAGTGCACCGGATGTCAGCTTGCTAGGCTATCAACCCAGATCCCGTGCCAAGGAGTGCCCATGAACAAGCTGACCACATTGATTGCCTGCTCCACCCTGACCCTCGCCAGTCTGGCCGAGGCGGCGACCCCAATCCAGATCTCCTTGCCCGGCATCAACCTGCCCGCCTCCCAGCAGGTCGAAGGCGCACGCGCCTCCTTGCTCTATGGTCGCACCGCCTCTGTGAAGGGCCTCGATCTGCCGGTGTTTGCCCTGTCGGATGTCAATAGCTTCACCGGTTTGCAACTGGGTGTTTTCTTTGGCGCAGGCCGGGTGCGCAATCAGTTCAATGGCGTTGCCATCAACGCCCTCAACTGGCATGACGGTCAGGACAGGGGTGTGAACCTGGGTTTCGTCAACCTGACCAACAATGTGCAAGGCCTCAACTGGGGGGCGGTCAACATAGCCCGTGGCAATGCCCTGGCCAATGTCGGCTTCGTCAACTATGCCGAGCGCACCACCTTCCAGATAGGCTTCATCAATGCCACCAAGCACCTGGACGGCCTGCAGATAGGCCTGGCCAACTACGCCGAAAATGGCATCTTCCCTATATTGCCGCTCATTAACTTCAAGAAATCCTTCTGATAAAACGCCGTTATCTCTTCATGAATGACGGCGTGCTGTTTACCCTGTGTCCCTTCATATTACCCATGAGGGGGATCTGCCCCATGAACCCGAATACAGAGCTGAACACGATGGATAACGAGTTGGCGCCCCAGCTCTTGAACAAAGAGGAGGCCAGTTCGTCGACTGCGGCGGATCTGCTTCCTTGGCATGACTGGGATGCCATCGGTATCGGCTGGGATGTCCGTGGCTGGCAGGGCAAGGCCCAGGCGGTGGCGCTGGTGGGGTGGCGTCGGGAGGAAGAGAGTCTGCACTGGCTCGGGGTCTCGCCGCTGTTTAGGCTCAGCTCGCGCTCAGCACCCGACATCCATTCGCTGCTGATGCCGCTGCTCAAAGACAAGTCGCGGGTCGAGACTTTGTTGCGCCACCCCCGCTTGGCCTTGGGAATTGATGCACCACTCGCCTTTCCCCGCGCCTTTACCGCCCTGCTGAGGGGAGAGGATATAAGCATCTCCATCCCGGAGCGGGAGATAGATAACCTCTATGCCTATCGTGACTGCGAGCGCTGGATCCATGCGCATTATCGCAAGAAACCGCTCTCGGCGAGCTTCGACAGGCTCGGCAACAATGCCACCCTGGCGCTGGCCATGCTGCCAGCCCTCGCCCCGCTGCAACTGGTGCCACGGCAGCGCTCCGCGGCGCCCCGGGCACTGCTTGAGGTCTACCCCGCCCTGGCCAAACAGGGTGGCAAGAGAGCTTGCGCAGGCCACGGGATCCATGCCCTGCTGCCCGAGGCGCTGCAACCGGGTACGGATCAATATGATGCCGCCCTCTGCGCCCTGATGGCGCTGCAATATGCTGCCGGAGATAAAGTGAAAGCATTGCCTCCCTTGCAAGCCCCCCCTGCCGATTTTCCCCTGGACGAGGGCTGGATTTACCACTTCGTGCCCTGACAGGCTAACCTAGCCGCAGCAGCAAGACGCCGCCAAGCAGGGTGAGGGCTGCCAGCCATTTGCCACGGCCGAGGCGCTCTTGAAAGCAGACTGCGCCAATCAGGAAGGAGATGAGTATGCCGCTCTCGCGCAGGGCGCTGACCTGCGCCAGGGGCGCCTGGGTCATGGCCCACACCACGATGGCGTAAGCCAGGGTCGAGCAGGCGCCCCCCAGCAGGGCAAACCACCAGCCCCGCCGCAATATCGGCCAGACCGCCCCCCCGAGGGCACGACGGGCCAGTGCCAGCATCAGCCCCCCTTCCAGAGTTACCAACCAGAGCACATAGGCCACCGGCTGACCGCCGCTGGCCCGGGCCCCCATGCCATCGACCAGGGTGTAGCAGGCGATGAGGCAGGCGCACTGCCAGATGCTGGGATCCCGCTTTCCTACCCCCTTGAGTCCAAGCAGGATCAGTGCGGCGGCGATGAGGGCGATGCCCGCCAGAGCCGGCCCTGTCGGCACACCTTCGAGCAGCAGCGAGGGGATGAACAGCAGCAGGATGGCGCCGCCACGCATCAGGGTATAGCGCTGTGCCAGGGAGCCAGCCCCATAGGCGCTGGCCAGCAGCTGGTAATAGCCGACGTGGAGCAGGGCCGAGACCAGCAGAAAAGGCCAGGCCGCCGGGGCGGGCAGGGGAAGCCAGGGCAGCAGGGGCAGGGCGATGATGGCGCAACCCTGGCTGACCAGCAGCGTCATGGCGCCCTTGTCGCGGGCGCCCTTGATCAGGGCATTCCAGCTCACATGCAGCAGCGCTGAGCCGAGTACCAGGCTAAAGACGAGGGGGGACATAAGACTCCAATGTACTCAGTGATACGGACAGGGCCAACTGGCCCTGTCTCTTGCTTGCCCTTGAGTCAGCGCTGACGCCAGCGCTGGGTGCGCCGCCCAAGGCGGTGTGACAGCAGGAAATAGACCCCCTTGGCCGCCATGGCGGTGAACAGCAGGAGCACGGCCATGGCGGCCGCGCTGCCGGTCTGACCCGCATCGTCCAGATTGAGGATGGCGATGGCGGCGGGCAGGGTATCGGGGGAATAGAGGAAGACCAGGGCCGAGGTGGTGGTCAGGGCATTGACGAACAGATAGATGGCGACGTCGAGCAGGGCCGGGCTGCACACCGGCAGCGTGATGCGCCAGAAGGTGAGGTAGCGGGGCAGCTTGAGGGAGCTGGCCACCGTCTCTATCTCGCTCGGCAGCTGCTTGAGGGCGGCCTGCATCGTCATCTGGCCGACCGTGTAGTAGTGACACAGGGAGTTGATGACCAGCAGGGCCATGGTGCCGTAGAGCAGGGCGAGGGGATTGCCTGGCTGGTTGAAGAAGAAGATGTAGCCCAGCCCCAGCACCATGCCGGGCACCGCCATGGGCAGCAGCCCCAGCAGGCTGATGAGGCGGCGCAGCCAGCCAAAGCCATCCCCCTTCTCCACCAGATAGCTGCCCAGCATCACCAGGGCACTGCCAAACAGGGCGACCCCGGCCGCCAGGGTGAGGGAGTTGAACCAGGGCTGCCAGCCATAGGGGGTGGTGCTGGCAAAATCATAATGACGCAGACTGAGCGTCAGATCCCAGGGCCAGAAGCTGATCAGGGATCCATAGATGGCAACCCCTATCAGGGTGACGATGAAGAGGGCGATGAGAGAGCAGAAGATCAGGCAGCAGCCGTCACGCAGGGCATGGGGGACGGGGCGGTAGATGACAGCGTTGCTGGCCAGTTGTCCCCGCTGACGACGGGCGAGCCAGCGATCTAGGCCGAAGGCGAGCAGGGCGGGCAGCAGCAGGAAGACGCTGGTGACCGCGCCCATGGTGAAGTTCTGCTGGCCGACCACCTGCTTGAAGATGTCGGTGGCGAGCAGTGAATATTGACCCCCGATCACCTTGGCGACGGCAAAGTCGCACACCGCCAGGGTGAACACCAGCACCAGGGCGCTGAGGATGCCATAGCGGGCATTGGCCAGGGTGATGAGCACAAAACGGCGCCAGCTTGGCAGCTTGAGCACCCGGGCGGCCTCGTAGAGACGCGCATCCGCTGTACCCAGGGTGGTGCAGAGCAGCATCAAGGCATGGGGGAAGCACCAGAAGCCCAGGCCAAGCAGTATGCCGATGGGGCCATAGATGGACTCTCCC
>NZ_AQGQ01000025.1 GCF_000388115.1 Aeromonas molluscorum 848 | reverse complement strand
CGCTCATAAGCCACGATGGGCGGTATCAGGGCAGTTCTACATAGTCTGCGCCCCGGTTTCTCTAGACACTCTGTTGTTGAACATTGAACTGCTTTTCAAACTCTACCGGCGACAGCGTTGTTGTGACAGTTGCCACGTCGGCTCATACTGCAATTCAGGTTGTGAGCCTTCAGAAAGTCCTGCCATTCCCCACCGGTAAACTGGCTGCCCTGTAGTGGTCAACTAAATCCGGACACATAGTTAAGCCGCTTTGCGGCTTCTGCTGGTGCTATCCCGTCATTGTGTTGATGTGGGCGCCGCCAGTTGTAGTAATCCATCAGGTAGTAACTGATATCCCGCTTTGCTTCCCGCAGGCTCATGTACCCCGTGGTCGGAAGCCATTCCGTCTTGAGGCTCCTGAACAGCCGCGCCATCGGCGCGTTATCCCAGCAGTTGCCACGCCGACTCATGCTCTGGGTCATGCGATAGCGCCACAGCCGTTGTCGAAATACTCGACTGCCGTATTGGCTCCCCTGGTCGGAGTGAAACAGCACACCAGACGGACTACCTCGCTGCTGATACGCCATCTCGAGTGCTTTCACTGCCAAATCAGCATCAGGTCTGTCAGACATTGACCAGCCCACGACCCGCCGGGTATGGAGGTCCAGCACCGCAGCCAAATAATACCAACGGCCACCGGCCCACACGTAAGTGATATCGCCACACCACACCTGATTGGGCTGCGAGGCAGCAAATTCACGTGCCAGCAGATTCGGGATATCCGGTCGTTCAGCCCGGGCGACCTTGTAGGCATGAGCGCCGGGTTGCTTGGACACCTGCCCCGCGTCCTTCATCAGGCGACGCACCTTGAATCGGCCAACCTGATGCCCTAGCTCTCGCATCATCGACATCAAGGCCCGGCTGCCAGCTGAACCTCGACTCTCGTTGAACAGGCGCCGCAGCACGCTTTTTTGCTGCACCTGTTCACGGTCAATGGTGCGGGTACGAGCCAGATAGTCGTAGAAACAGGAGGTTGGGATACCGAAAGCGCAACAGACCAACGTGGTAGGGGCTTGCTCCCTTAATCGGTCTATCAGCGCGAACGTTCGAGTTCGTCCGCCATCAAGAGAGCTGTAGCCTTTTTTAGAATGGCCTTTTCACGTTCGAGCCGATTGATACGGGCTTCCAGCTCCTGGATTTTCTGCTGCTCCGAGGTCAGCGCTTTGCCGATTGGAGTGGTGCCGGTTCGTTCGGATTGAAGCTGCTGAACCCATCGGCGAAGTATGGTTTCACCGACATCCAGTGAACGGCTGGCTTCGGGGACAGAATATCCCTGGTCGAGCACCAGGGATGCGGCTTCGAGTTTGAATTCAGCAGTAAATGAGCGACGTAATCTTGTCATTGAACACCTCAAGGCATGGTGGCGACTGTACCACCTAAAATGGTGTCCGGGATGATTAGACCACTACAAGACTGTGGCTGGATACCCCGAGGGCTCGTGCAACATCAGCCACAGGCCGCCCGCGCTTAACCGCTTCTATCTTGAATGTTTCTGGGTAACGCTGACGGGTCATAACACCTCCAATAGTTGCCTCATTTTAAGGCTGTGAGGTGTCTTGGGAATTGTGGGGTTCAACTGGGGTCAGGTGTTGTATCCGAGATCCCAGGATCTTGTGACCATTTATCCGGAGTCATGAAAAGGGAAATGTGGCGATCCAAGCTGTCGGTAGTGATTCTTTGAGCTATGTAGGCGCTACAGGAGGGGGGAGATGATGTTATGAAGCGCGCCAATATAAGAAAAGGGGACGGCTGAGCCGTCCCCTTAAGTCGTGTCGTCCAGTCCTTGAACTGCAAATGCTCCCTGCATTCCCTGACTGTATCCAAATCCGTTGGATTTCCCCTTCCCAATCCATTGGGGTGTCCATATGTCATCCTGACCCAGCAACCTATCCTGATTGCTGCACTGTCTCCATCCTGGAGGTGTCCATTACCACATCCCGTGGTGTTCCTGCGTCGTCCTGACAGATAACCATCCCGGTTATCTCGCCTTCATCCTGAAGCTCGTCCTACCACATCCTGTGGTGATCCTGGGTCATCCAGACCAATAACCATCCGGGTTATGCTTCTCCGTCCTGGAGGTGTCCATAACCACTTCCTGTGGTGTTCCTGACCGTCCTGGCGGATAACCTCCTGGCTATCCAACCTCATCCTGAGGTGTCCTGTGGCTAGTCCTTTATTCTTGTGGGCATGCATCCTGTAGATGCCCGCGCCGTCCTTGTGGGATAGATAATAAGGGATAACGGCGAGGTCACAAGAGGGGCTGAGGGAGCAAGCGGAAGAAAACGATTTTACATTGTGGCTAAAATTAATTTTTATTGATAATAATCAGTATCTTATTTGGTTTCCCTTGTAATTGTCGGCAGTTGCTGACGGTCTAACCTACGGCATGAAACAGCTCGCTCTTACAGTGCCTATGGGCGATCTCTTACAAGGGGAAAATGGAGGCGTTTTGGTTTCAAGAGGAACTTAAAATATGCTGTCTAAAATCAAATAATATTGAATATTCGTGCTTAATATTTCATCTATTTTATTGTGTATATCTGGAAAAGCCGGGCTTAGCCCGGCTTTTCATTATCAGTTGGCCCGACTGGTTGGGTAGGCCTTGCGAAGGGATTCCGGTGCCAATACTTCCAGATTGCCTTCCATGTTGTTGAGCCAGTTGCGGAACTCCGGGGTGTCCTGTACTTCGGTCTCAACCACCACGCTGCGCTTGTCATAGCGGGTCATGCGCGGGTTGTGGCCCGGGATCTGACCATCAGTCAGTGTGGCACTGTTGGCATCTATGCGGCCAACGAAGCGGATAGGGCCACTGACATCTTGGTAAGCCTGCTCGCGGATCAGTTTCTGGACGTTGAAGTCCTTGGGCTGGGTCGCGCTGAAGTTGGT
This sequence comes from Aeromonas molluscorum 848, assembly GCF_000388115.1. GTDB lineage: Bacteria > Pseudomonadota > Gammaproteobacteria > Enterobacterales > Aeromonadaceae > Aeromonas > Aeromonas molluscorum. The sequence continues at coordinate 29,897 of NZ_AQGQ01000025.1, read as the reverse complement.
CAGCTCCACATCCTTGATATGGTCGAACGGTATGCCATACACCTTGGGGTCAAGCTCGGACAGGGTGCAGAGCAGTGTCGGGCCATCGGCCTGGTTCAAGATACCAAGCGGATTGATGCGGTCATAGCAGAGCCACACGGTACGCTCTTTGATGACACGCTGGATCTCGGCGCTGAACTTGCGGCCTCGCCAGAGGGCATCACGGATCAAGGTGCTGCGGCGTATTTCAGAGTTGCCGGCAAACGGACGCGGCGATTGATGCACACTCTCGAGCCAACGTTCGGCCAGTTCGCTCTGGCTGTCGCGGATCACCTGGCTGGCCTTGTCGACTAGCGGATTCAGTTCTGTCAACACGCTCGCGGGCAGCAGATGGCTGGCCTGATCGCTCCAAGTCTTGAGTGCGACGGCGAGGGAGAGTGGCATGATGTTGGCAAAGTCATTGAGGCCGTGGCGCTCGAAGCACCAGCCATGGGGTTTGCTGCGCTCATCCGAGGTGAGGTCAAACAGCCCCATGCCAGACATCTCTTCCAGATCCCGTTGCACGGTCCGCAGACTGACGTGTATGCCTTCTTCTTCCAGCTTAACTTGCAGCTGGCTGGCGGTCAGTTTGTAAGGGCGGTGCGGGATGCAACGCGCCAAGGTCAGTTGTCGTAACAGCTTCTTGCTCATGGTGCTTGCCTTCACTGGATTAGCGTTGAGTGTATCCTAGCCAGTAGTTGCGACAGTCTATGTCGCAAGTTTTGCTGCGACAAGTGTCGCCATTTTCATACAGCTACAGTTAAGCTATTGATACATAATGGCTATTAGACCTTAACTTGTTGTTATTTCGCTAAAATTAGTTTGCTGAAGGAGAGCAAGGATTGCTCTTGGGAGGCGATTGCGCTTTGTGATTGCGGGACAGGGGAGCGGAATGACAAACAGGAGGGCTGAGTTGATGGGATATGAAAAGGGGAGGCAGCAGCCTCCCCCTTGTAGGTCATGCGAACCAGGCCCAGGGGGATTTGCTGATGGCGACCCCTATGATGTAGTTGAACACCAGCAGGGCCGCGATGCCCGCGATCACCTTCTGTTTGCGGTCTGGGCGTTTGAGCGCCATGGCACCCAGGCCGATATAGACCACCAGGGCGATGAGCTTGGCCAGCAGCCAGGGTTGTGAACCCGGGTTCATCTGCAGGGTGACGGCCAGCACCACGCCTGCGAGCAGCAGCAGGGTATCGTTGACGTGGGGCAGTATCTTGAGCCAGCGTTGCTGCAAGCGAGGGCTTCCGTTGATGGCCAGGGCCCAACGGTAGATAAACAGCAGGATACTGACGATGGCGAACGTCATGTGCAGGTGTTTGAGCAGAGGGTAATAGGCAATCATCTTGCTTCCTTGTCTTGGTTGGGGAGGCCGCTATCCCAGTTATGGGCATGAACATGGTCCGGTCCCAGCTGATCGTCTCGCAACAGATCAGAGAGTATGTCCCGGTACTGCAGGCTCTTGTTGATATAGGTGTGCTCGTCGTCCAGATAACTGATCTGCTCGCGCAGCAGCCAGTTGTCATGGCGCTTGAACATCTGCCCGGCACGCCAGGCCTGATTGGCACGGAATCCCAGGTTGGTGAGGGCTTCCACGCCAAGATCCACAGCCGACCCCAGGGTTTCACGAAACACCCCGTCGACCCCGTGGCGCAATATGTTGTGGGCGTGGGGCCTGTCCTGGGCCCGCGCCAATATCTTAAGGTGCGGGAAGTGCTTCTTCACCATCTCGATGACAGTGAGTGAGGTAACAGGGTCATTGATGGAGAGCACCAGCAGCTTGGCCTTGTGCGCGCCGGCGGCGTGCAGCAGATCGATGCGGCTGGCATCGCCATAGAATACCTGATAACCGAACTTACGCAGCGTCTCTATCTGGCTGGCATCCTGCTCCAAGATGGTGGTGCCTATGCCGTGACCGTGCAAAAGACGCCCCACTATCTGACCGAAGCGGCCAAAACCGGCGATGATGACGGGATTGTCCAGGGCCTGGGGGTGCTCGTGCTCAGGGGCTTCCGGCCGGCTGCGATAGTCAAACCAGGGCTGGATCACTCTGTCGTTGAGGATCAGCAGCAGGGGGGTCAACGCCATGGAGAGCGCTACCACTAGGGTCAACAGGGCGATCATCTCCTCGGGCAGGACCCGGTTTTGACTGGCGAAGGAGAAGAGCACGAAGGCAAACTCCCCGCCCTGGGCCAGGGCGAGGGAGAAGGTCCAGCGCTGGCTTGGCGACACTCGCAATACCAGGCCAATCGCCATCAACACCAGCCACTTGAGCGCCATGAGACCGATCACCAGGGCCGGGATCAGTATAGGGTGCTCGGCGAACAGGCCGAAGTTGATGCCGGCCCCCACCGACATGAAGAAGAGGCCGAGCAGCAGCCCCTTGAAGGGGTCTATGTCCGCTTCCAGTTCGTGGCGATACTCGCTGTCGGCCAGCACCACCCCGGCCAGGAAGGAGCCCAGGGCGGGGGAGAGCCCCACCGACTCCATCAAGACGGCGATGCCGATCACCAGCAACAGCGCCGCCGCGACGAAGATCTCCCGCATGTGTGATTGGGCGATGGCACGAAACACGGGGCGCATCAGGTAGCGACCGCCAAATATGATGCCCGCGATGGCGGCGGCAACTAGCAGGCCATGCTGCCAGCCCGCCAGCTCACTCTGATCGCTCTGGGCGACCGGGGCCATGGCCAGCAGGGGCAACAGCGCCAGTATGGGTATCACGGCGATGTCCTGGAACAGGAGCACGGCAAAGGCGGAGCGACCGCTCTCGCTCTGCATCTGTTTGCGCTCCTGCAGGCTCTGCAGCACGATGGCGGTGGAGGAGAGGGCCAGGATCAGACCTATGGCCACCCCTTGTTGCCAAGGCAGACCGATGAGGACGGCGACCCCGGCCAGGGCAGCGGTCGACAGCGCCACCTGCAGGCCGCCTGTGCCCAGTATCGGTCCCTTGAGCTGCCAGAGCAGCGCCGGTTTGAGTTCGAGGCCGACCAGAAACAGCATCAGCACCACGCCGAATTCGGCGAAGTGCATCACGTCCTGACGTTCCCCGACCAGGCCGAGCAGGAAAGGCCCTATCACTATCCCTGCCAGCAGATAGCCGAGCACAGAACCCAACCCCCAGCGCTTGGCCAGGGGCACGGCGATGACCGCCGCCGAGAGGTAGATGAAGGCGTCGAACAAGATGCCGTGTCCCATCAGATAACCTCCAGCAGATCGCGCAGATAGGCGACCCCGTCCAGCTGAGTCGGGCTGAGCCGTTCATCACGCAAGGCGAGCAGCAGCTGGCGATATTCATGACCACAGCGGCGCAGCGCTTCGGGATCATTGAGTTTGTGGAAAGAGTGCAGCACGAAGGGCGGTAGCCACTGCATGCCGCACAGTCGGGCCGTCTGGCTGAAGGGGCGCAGAAAGTCGAGCAGCGGGCTGTTGTTGTAGCCAGCCTGGCAATAGGACTCGGGGGCTCCCCCCGTGGTGATGGCACTCAACCACTGCTTGCCTTCCAGACCATTGGCCTGGGGCCCATAGGCATAGCCGTACTCGAGCACCAGATCCAGCCACTCCTTCATGATGGCGGGGCAGGAGTACCAGTAGAGCGGATGCTGGAAGACGATGATGTCGTGCTCCCCGAGCAGGGCCTGTTCGCGTTTCACGTCGATAAACAAGTCGGGGTAGTGCTGATAGAGGTCGTGAATGGTCACCCCCTCCAGATCAGAGATGGCTTGCAGCAACTCACGATTGGCCTTGGAGCGCTGCAGGGCGGGGTGAGAGAAGATCACCAGAATGCGTTTCATAGAGTCATGACCTGGGGCATGGAGTTAGGTGGAAACTTATCAAGAAGCGGGCCTTGCGGCCAGTTCGGGGATCAATGCGACCAGAGCTGGGCTCAGGGTCTGGCGTGCCGGATAGCAGAGCCCTATGCGGCGAAACATCCTCGGCCCGGCGAGGGGCACGCAGCGCAGGGCCGGTTCATCCTCAACCAACCCATCGGGCAGAAAACTGATGCCGATACCCGCCAGCACCAGGGCCATCACCAGCCCCTTGCTCTGCGCCTTGGCCACCAGATTGAGGATGAGCCGGTCGCAGGCGAGCAGGCCCAGGGTCTGCTGATGGGCTTCGCAGGGGGGACACTCGATGAAATCCTGATCCTGCAGCTCATGGAGTTCGACCCGCTCGCGCCGGGCGAAGGGGTGGTTGGCGGGTACGCACAAGACATAATCCTCCTCCCAGAGCGGCAGAAAGATCTCGTCTTCCCGGCGCAGCACATCCAGGGTCAAGCGGCAATCGGCCGGTGTTTCATGGTCTGACAGGGTCAAATCCAGGGAGGGAAGATGCTGTTGTATCCGCTGCAACAGCGCGGCGAGGCGGCGCTTGCTCAGATCCGGCATCACGGCGAGGTTGAGGCGGGCCCGGCTCGCCTTCTGGCGAAACAGCTCGGGCAGGCGACGCGCTTCCTCGACCAGCTTGACCGCATGGGGATAGAGATAGTGGGCCGCAGGCAGAGCCTCTACCCCCTTCTTGCCGCGCAGGAACAGATTGTCCCCCAGGCTCTCTTCCAGCTGACGCAGACCGGCGGAGAGGGAAGGTTGGCTGACATGACAGCGTTCGGCAGCGGCCGTGATGTTCTTCTGTTCATAGATGGCGATGAAAAAGCGCAGCAGTCTCAAATCCAGCATGGCGTTACCATAGTTATTTCAGATGATAACCAGCGGAAATCTATATTTATCGCTGATAGATGGCGCGACTATAGTGAATGGACTTGGTGCTGACCAGCCCCTTTCATCCGCAATAAAGGAACTCCCATGTCCAAACCCCTCGTCGTCGTGACCGGTGCCTCCGCAGGCATAGGTGCCGCCATTGCCCGCGCCTTCTCGGCGGCGGGTCACCCCCTGCTGCTGCTGGCTCGTCGGGTTGAACCCATGGTGGCACTCGGTTTGCCAGACAGCCTCTGTCTGCCCCTCGATGTGACCGATACCGCAGCGTTTCGGGCAGCCATCGACCAGGCCGAGGCGCGTTTCGGTCCGGTCGGTTGCCTGGTCAACAATGCCGGCGTCATGCTGCTCGGCCAGGCCGATGTGCAGGATCCCGCCGAGTGGCAACAGATGCTCAACATCAACGTGATGGGGGTGCTCAACGGCGTGCATGCGGTGTTGGCGGGGATGAAGGCGCGGCGCAGCGGCACCATTATCAACATCAGTTCCATCGCCGGGCGCAAAACCTTCCCCAATCATGCCGCTTACTGTGCCACCAAGTTTGCGGTGCATGCCCTGACTGAGAACATCCGTGAAGAGGTGGCCGACCTCGGGGTGCGTCTGGTGACCATAGCGCCGGGGGCGGTGGAGACCGAGCTGCTCAGCCATACCACTGATGAACAGATCAAGGCCGGATATCATGGCTGGAAGGAGAGTATGGGGGGCGTCATCGCCCCCGAGGTGATCGCCGAGGCCGTGCTCTATGCCTGGCGCCAGCCAGCCAGCGTCTGCGTGCGCGAGATAGTGCTGGCCGCTACCCGTCAGCCAAGCTGAGTGGTGCCGAGGTGCGGGGATCTGCCGATGGTCCGGGTCAGACCCTGGTGACGGGGTCATCGCTCGCATCCAGCGCTGATCGGCCGGCAAGCTGATCCGGATCAAGGGTTGCCCTGCAGGCACCCTTGACCTTACCCCTGGGGGGCAGGTTAGCATGGGCCATTATTTTCACAGAGCTGCCCCATGCTACTGACCCCTCGCCAATTAGACCATGCACGCCGCTGGCTGCCCCTCTGGGGTCTGCTGCTGGTGCTGATGTCGTTTGGCAGCCGGGCTGCGGCGGATCTCTGTACCCTGACGCCCCATTGCAGCGAAGCCGAGCGTACCCTGGAAAAGGCCATGCCCTGCGGCAGCTTCACCACAGTGCTGGCCATGAGCCTGGTCAGCAGCGACAGCCTGACCCTGGCCGAGCAGAGCCCGGCAGACCCTGAATTCATTGCTCCCTCCCTCTATGTGCCCCAGCCGCCGCTGGAGCGACTCGAGCGCCCGCCTCGCACCACGATCTGATGATAATGAACCCCTGCCGGGGTCCTTCGTATCAATGTCCATTGAAGCAATATCAGTCGAGGTAGTTATGTCTATACGCAAGATCCCAGCCCTGTGGCTGGCCCTGGTGGCGGGCGTCACCAGCCTGTCAGCTCTGGCCGCCGAGCCGATGACGGTCTACAAATCCCAGTATTGCGGCTGCTGCGAGCAGTGGATAAAGCACATGCAGGACAATGGTTTCGAGCTCAAGGTGGTCAACACCGAGCAGCTCGAACCCATCAAGCAGCAGCATGGCGTGACGCCGCAGCTGGCCTCCTGCCATACCGCCCTGGTGGGCGGTTATGTGGTGGAAGGTCATGTGCCCGCCGCCGACGTGCAGCGCATGCTGGATAAGAAACCGGCCATCCGCGGGTTGACTATCCCTGGTATGCCACAGAGTGCCCCCGGCATGGATATCCCGGGTCAGCCCTATCAGGTGTTGGCCATCGACGAGGCGGGTCAGACCGCGCTCTGGGCCAGCTACCCGGGCTAATGGGTCCGGGTGAGGACTTTCCCCATGTGAGGCACACCTGAGCGAATCTTGCCTCACCCAGGACCTGGATCAGGCCGTTCTCTTCACAGAACGGCCTTTTTCATGGGTGCCCCTTGCAACCGGGCGCCACAAGGGGCAGATTGATGACCGATTAAGGGGGCGTCAGTCCCCCGTGTTAACCCTTAAATCGCAAAGGATGCGACATGTTCAGCCTTTCTCGCTGCCTCCTGTTGCTGTCTGCGCTGGCCGCAGGCACAGCTTCATATGCCAATGATGAGTCCCCCATGCCGATGACAGACGTGCCGATGACAGATGCCGCGCCCCAGCCGCCGATGGCGGCCAAACACCCCAAGATCCTCAAGAAGCATGGGCAGAGCCGCACGGACAACTACTATTGGTTGCGCGATGATGAGCGCAAGGATCCGGCGGTGCTGGCCTATCTGAATGCCGAGAACGCCTACACGGCGGCGCGGCTAGCGCCAAGTGCCCCACTGCGGGCCCAGCTCTACAAGGAGATGGTGGCGCGCATTCCCCAGCAGGATACCTCTGTCCCCTACGTCAAGAATGGCTATCGCTATCAGACTCGTTATGAGCCAGGCAAGGAGTATGGTATCTATGCTCGCCAGGCGGTTGAGCAGGGGGAGATGGTGACCCTGCTCGACAGCAACCAGCGAGCCGAGGGACATGACTTCTACGAGCTGGGTGCGCTGGAAGTGAGCCAGGACAATCGCTGGCTGGCGGTGGCGGAGGATTACCTCTCCCGTCGTCAGTATCAGGTGCAGTTTCTCGATTTGAGCAATGGCCAGTGGGCCAGCGACAAGCTGGAAAATACCTCGGGCAACATCGTCTGGGCCGCGGACAACAAGACCCTGTTTTATGTGCGCAAGCACCCGCAGACCCTGCTGCCCTATCAGGTGTATCGCCATGTGCTCGGCTCGGATCCCGCCAAGGATCAGCTGGTCTATGAGGAGAAGGATGACACCTTCTATGTCAGCATAGGGGCCACCACCTCGGAAGATTTCATCGTCATCTCCCTCTCCAGCACCACCACGGACGAGGCCTGGCTCATCGATGCCGCCAATCCGCAGCAGGCGCCGCGCCTCTTCCTCAAGCGCCAGCCGGATCACGAATACAGCCTGGATCACTACCGGGGTCGCTTCTATGTGCGATCCAACAAGGACGGCAAGAACTTCGGCCTCTACGAGACCAAGGAGAGTCCGGTTGATCGCTGGCGCCCCGTGGTCGCGCCGCAAGCGGACGTACTGCTCGAAGGGTATGCCCTGTTCAAGCAGTGGCTGGTGGTCGAGGAGCGCAGCCAGGGGTTGACCCGGTTGCGTCAGATCAACTGGCAGAGCGGTGAGCAACAGGAGATCAGCTTCGACGATCCCGCCTATGTCACCGGTCTCTCTTACAACCCTGAGCCGGACACCGAGCTGCTGCGCTACGGTTACAGCTCCATGACCACGCCGACCTCCACCTTTGAGCTCAATATGGCAAACGGCAAGCGCACCCTGCTCAAGCAGCAGGCGGTGGCGGGCTTCAAGGCCGAGCGTTACAAGAGTGAGCGGCTCTGGGTCACGGCCCGGGACGGGGTCAAGGTGCCTGTCTCTCTGGTCTATCGCAAGGATCTGTTCAAAGGGGGCAAGGCCCCCTTGCTGGTCTACGGCTACGGCTCCTATGGCGCCAGCATGGATCCCGACTTCAGTTCGGCGCGGCTCTCTTTGCTGGATCGCGGCTTCGCCTACGCCATCGCCCACGTGCGCGGTGGCGAGGAGTTGGGTCGCCAGTGGTACGAGGATGGCAAGCTGCTCAACAAGCAGAACAGCTTCCACGACTTTATCGATGTCACCAAGGCGCTGGTGGAGCAGGGCTATGGTGCCAAGGATCAGGTCTACGCCATGGGGGGCAGTGCAGGCGGCCTGCTGATGGGGGCCGTCATCAACCAGGCCCCCGATCTCTATCATGGCGTCGTGGCCCAGGTGCCTTTCGTCGATGTGGTGACCACCATGCTCGATGAATCCATCCCGCTCACCACCGGGGAGTATGACGAGTGGGGCAATCCCAACAAGAAACGTTATTACGACTACATGCTCGACTACAGCCCCTACGATCAGGTCAAGGCGCAGGCCTATCCCAACCTGCTGGTTACCACGGGTCTGCACGACTCCCAGGTGCAGTACTGGGAGCCGGCCAAGTGGGTGGCCAAGTTGCGTGAGCTGAAGACGGATGACAACGAGTTGCTGCTCCACACTGACATGGAGGCGGGTCATGGTGGAAAATCCGGTCGCTTCAAGGCCTATGAGGACATAGCCCTGGAGTTTGCCTTCCTGCTGCAACTGTCTCAGCCGGAAACCGTCAAGCCGGGTTGACCGATAGCCAGTCGCGGCCTTATTTGGTCAGGCCGCGACAGTTGTTAATTTTTATGACTCATGGGAATCCCTTTATCGCGACTGAGCGAGAGAATAGGATGACATATGTCATAAATTGCGCTATTTCTAGCGCCATTTTTGCACTCCTGTTTGATTTATGTTGACGGTGTGTGGTTAAAATCTGAGTGCGTTATTTTTGATTTGCTTGATAAAACAGGTAAATCGTCTTCGGTCGGCAGGATGCTGGCGTCTATTCGCAGGGTTGCGACAATCTTGGTGCTGCCATCTCTGGCAGGCGCCATTTCCTAATCGGGGTCGAGACGGACCAGCCTGGTGCTGATGGCCGCTCCTTTGATTTCACCCGGGAGTCGGGTGATGTAAAAACCAATGAAAAAAGGATGGAAAACATGAAAGGATTATCCTTGGCGTGCGCCATGTCCGCAGTGCTGGCTGCCGCCTCTTTCGGTGGTGCCGTGCAAGCGCAAGAGCGTTTCGTGACCATAGGCACCGGCGGTCAGACCGGTGTCTACTATGTGGCGGGCCAGTCTATCTGCCGCTTCCTGAACCGCGGCGCCGCCGAGCACAACATCAAGTGCAACGCCCCGGCCAGCGGCGGCGGTGTCGCTAACGTCAACGGTATTCGCAGCGGTGAGTTCAACTTCGGCATCATGCAGTCTGATCACCAGTACAAGGCGATGAAAGGTCTGCCCCCCTTCCAGGCCGAAGGTGCCATGGATGACATCCGCGCCGTCTTCTCCCTGCAGAGCGAAGTGTTCACCATTCTCGCCCGCCGTGATGCCAAGATTGCCAGCTTCGACGATCTGAAAGGCAAGCGCGTCAACATCGGCAACCCGGGCTCTGGCCAGCGTGACACCATGGAAGAGATCATGGCCGTCAAGGGCTGGGACAAGTCTGCCTTCAGCCTGGTTTCCGAGCTGAAACCGGCCGAGCAAGCCTCTGCCCTCGGCGATAACAACATCGACGCCATGAGCTACTTCGTGGGCCACCCGAACGGTGCCATCCAGGAAGCGACCACTACGACCGATGCCGTGCTGGTGCCGGTGACCGGCGCAGAGATCGACAAGCTGCTGGCCGAGAAGAGCTACTACACCAAGGCCGAGATCCCCGGTGGTCTCTACAAGGGCAACGACAAGCCGACTCCGTCCATCGGTGGCAAGGCCGTGCTCTCTACCAGTGCCAAGGCCGATCCTGAAGTGGTCTACCAGCTGGTCAAGTCCGTGTTTGACAACCTGGATCGCTTCAAGCGCCTGCACCCGGCCTTTGCTGACCTGAACGAGAAGGACATGATCAAGGTTGGTCTGTCTGCCCCGCTGCATGAAGGCGCCGTTCGCTATTACAAAGAGCGTGGCTGGCTGTAATTGCATTTGATTAGGGACCCTGCCGGGTCACTGTAGTTGTACATCGACACTCGTCAGCGCCTGGTTTGCCAGCGGGCTGACGAGTGTTGCTCTTGTTGTAACCCTTGGCAAAAACACACCCTATGCAAGAAAAACAACTCTCTACCGAAGAACTCATCGCCCAGGATGTAGGGGCTCGTCTGCCCATAGGTCCTATGGGTTGGCTCATCACTACCCTGGCCCTGGCCTGGTCGCTGTTCCAGCTCTGGATAGCGTCCCCACTGCCTTTTCTGGTTGGCTTCGGCGTCCTGAACGACACCGAGACCCGTGCCATCCACCTGACATTTGCACTGCTGCTGGCCTATCTGGTGTTCCCGGCTTTTCGCAGCTCGCCCAGAGACAATGTGCCGGTCGCCGACATCGTGCTTGGCATCATTGCCGCCTGCGCCGCCTCTTACCTGTTTGTGATGTATCAGGACTTGGCCCAGCGTCCCGGTAATCTCACCACGGCAGACCTGATCACCGCCTGTATCGGTATTCCGCTCTTGCTGGAAGCCGCGCGCCGCGCCCTGGGTCCGGCCCTGGCCGTGATTGCGCTGGTTTTCCTGATTTACAGCCTGGCCGGTCCCTATATGCCGGGCTTGCTTGCCCACCGCGGGGTCAGTTTTACCGCCCTGGCCAACCATCAGTGGATCACCACCGAAGGGGTGTTTGGCATCGCCCTGGGTGTCTCCACCAGTTTCGTCTTCCTGTTCGTGCTGTTCGGTGCCCTGCTCGAGCGGGCCGGCGCCGGTCACTACTTTATCCAGCTCGCCTTCAGCATGCTCGGCCACCTGCGCGGCGGCCCCGCCAAGGCGGCGGTTGTCGCCTCTGGCCTGACCGGGCTCATCTCCGGCTCTTCTATCGCCAACGTGGTTACCACGGGCACCTTCACTATTCCCATGATGAAGCGAGTCGGCTTCAGTGCGGAGAAGGCGGGGGCCGTGGAGGTCGCTTCCTCGGTCAATGGCCAGATCATGCCGCCCGTGATGGGGGCAGCGGCCTTCCTCATGGTTGAATATGTGGGCATTCCCTATGTGGAGATCATCAAGCATGCCTTTCTGCCGGCGGCCATCTCCTATATAGCGCTGCTCTACATTGTGCATCTGGAGGCGCTCAAGCTGGGCATGGAGCCTATAGGCGGCCAGCAGCCCAAGACCTGGTTGCGTCGGCTGACCGGTTTTGCCTTCGGCGCTTTCCTGATCAGCGGCCTCTCTCTGGCGGTTTACTATGGCTTGGGCTGGCTCAAACCTGCCTTGGGTGACTATGCCCTCGAGGGGGTCAGCCTGCTGCTGGCGCTGGTCTATGTGGGGCTGCTCAAAATTGCCGCCAGCAATGAACCCCTGCCAGCCGAAGATCCGGACAAACCACTGACCGAACTGCCCCAGACCCGCGCCGTGCTGCTCTCCGGGCTGCACTTCCTGCTGCCCGTGGTGGTGCTGGTGTGGTGTCTGATGATAGAACGACTCTCTCCGGGTCTGTCCGCCTTCTGGGGCACCGTCATGCTGGTGATCATACTGCTCACCCAGCGGCCGCTGCTCAACTGGCTGCGCACCGATGGCAAGCATGATTACGGTACTCTCAATGATGGAGTCGTGGATCTGCGCGAAGGTTTGATCGCCGGTGCCCGCAACATGATTGGCATCGGCATAGCGACGGCGACGGCTGGCATCATAGTGGGTGCCGTCTCCCAGACCGGGGTTGGCCTGGTATTGGCGGATCTGGTGGAAGTGCTCTCCATGGGCAACCTGCTGCTGATGCTGATCCTGACCGCCGTGCTGAGTCTGATACTCGGCATGGGGCTGCCGACCACGGCCAACTACATCGTGGTCTCCAGCCTGCTGGCACCCGTGGTGGTGACCCTTGGTCAGCAGAACGGCCTGATAGTGCCGCTCATCGCGGTCCATCTGTTCGTGTTCTATTTCGGCATCATGGCAGACGTGACGCCGCCGGTGGGACTGGCCTCGTTTGCAGCGGCCGCCGTCTCCAAGGGCGATCCCATCAAGACCGGGATCACGGCGTTTTACTACAGCTTGCGCACCGCGGCATTGCCCTTCCTGTTCATCTTCAACACGGACCTGCTGCTGATCGATGTCGACTTCGCCCATGGCGTCTTGATCTTCGTGGTGGCGACTATCGCCATGCTGATCTTCGCGGCGGCGACCCAGGGTTATTTCCTGGTCAGAAGCCGCTGGTATGAGAGCATGGCGTTGTTGCTGGTGGCCTTCACCCTGTTCCGCCCCGGTTTCTGGATGGACATGGTGCATAACCCCTACCGCGACACGCCCCCGGCCCAGCTGACCCAGACTCTGGGGGAAGTGGCGGCCGAGAGCACGTTGCGGCTGCGTATCGCCGGGGAAGATGCCGTCGGCAAACACAGAGAGTACAGCCTGCTGCTGGGAGTGCCGCAGGGCGCCACCGGCGCAGAGCGCCTGGAGGCCCTGGGGCTGAGCCTGTATGAGCAGGATGGCAAGACACTGATCGACAATGTGGCCTTCGGTAGTCCGGCGGCCGATGCCAATCTGCAGTTCGACCAGCAGATCGTTGCCGTCAGTGCCCCGACCGAAGGCTGGCGCAAGGAGCTGATGTGGCTGCCTGGTTTCCTGCTGTTTGGCCTGGTGGTGATGCTGCAGCGCAGACGGCAAAAGGCCGCCTGAGCAAGGCAGCAAATCCCGTCATGATAACGGCGCTTCGGCGCCGTTTTTTTATGGGGAAATGCGCCGGGCCTATTGCGGGAATGGGAGGGATGGCAAATAGGGGGCTGCCTGTACATTCATGGCTGTGGGCTATGTGGCAGGGAGAGCGTGATCTGTCGGTGTGAGCGAGAGGACGAGCAGGGGCATATCGGGTGAGGCGTCAAAAAAGAGAAGGCGCTCGCAGGCGCCTTATCGAATTCATGTCCTGGGGTCTCCAGGACAGGGCAGGCACATCAGTCCTGCAGCTCCCGGCTCTGCATTGAGCTCAGGGTCTGCTGCTCGGTCAGGGTCAGGCCGAGCTGCTCACAGGCTTGCTCGAAGCTGATGCCGAGGTGGCACATCATGATATCGATGGCGGGCATGTAATTTTTCATTGGCTCTTCCATGGGGTTCCTCCAGAAACACCCTTATGCCCTATTGATGGGGGGAAGGGCAATTAGACTTTAGGCGTAGCCAGCTCATTCGCGTCTCACCCCTGCCCCCGAGAGCCGGAATTTGCTACCCTGACGCGGCACTGGGTCTTCACTTCGCCAGGCAAGCATCGTCATGGGGAAGGGGTATCCGGCATGTGGTTGAGTGTATTGATCATCGCGTCCGCCTGGTGGCATATCAAGGCTGCCTACGGCACTGATACCCGCCAGTTCTACCTGAGCAAGCCGTTGACCATGCTGCTGATCGTTGCTTTGGCGTTCGGTTATCACGGGGACGATCACAATGGTTCCCACGCCTGGATCCTGCTCGGGCTCTGTCTCTCCCTGCTTGGCGACATCATGCTGATGTTGCCGGTCGATCGTTTCTTGCAGGGACTGGCGGCATTTCTTGTCGCACACCTCTGTTATATCGTCGGGCTGGCCCAGGGGCCGCTGGTGCTCAACCTGGTAGATGGCTTGCTGTTGATCCTGGTGGCCGGTGTCTACTTCGGCCTGCTGCGCCCTCACCTGGGGGCGATGCGCTGGCCTGTGCTCTGCTACACCCTGATGATGATAGGGCTGGTCTGGGTCGCCGCCGCCGCCTGGCGCGCCTCTCTCACCGCGGGCAGTGCCGCCGCCCTGGTCGGCGTGCTCTTGTTCCTCTGTTCCGATGCCTTGCTGGCCTTCAACCGCTTTCGTCGCCCCTTCCCCCATGCCAGTGCCTGGGTGATGAGCAGCTATTTTGCCGCGCAGTTTCTGATAGCCGCCTCTCTGGCGAGTTAACTCAGCCATCCACGCATTATCACGGCGCATAGCAGAAGGGGTCCCAGGGCCCCTTTTTCGTCAATGCGCTTCCAGCGGTTCGGCGTCGCTCGCCCTGGGGGCGGGGGATTTGAGGAAGAGGACGAGAGCGCTTGCGACCAGCAGGAAGATGCCCATCACGTAGAACACCTTGTTGTAGGCCATGATGGCGGCATCCCGCTCTATGGTGCCTGCCAGTCTGGCCTGGGCCTGCTGATAGGCGATGGCGGGATCGCTGCCCTGGGCCAGCATGCTGTTGGCCAGGTTCATCAGATAGGCTTGCCCCTCTATGCTGCTGGCGGCCAGGGCGCTGCTGATCTGGCTGACATGGACGCGGGTATCGTTGTCGAGCAGAGTGGCGATGATGGCGATCCCGAAGGCGCCCCCGAAGGCGCCCCCCAGATTGCGCAGCACATTGAGCAGGGTGGAAGAGGAGGGGATCTCGTCTTGCGTCAGGCTGGCGGTGGCGATCAGGGAGAGTGGCACCATGACGAACGGCTGGCCCAGCGCCCGCACTATCAAGGACTGGATCAGCTGGGGGCCGGCGTAGTCGGCGCTCATGTTGACGTTCATGAAGCAGCTCAGACCGAAGATGAGAAACCCAAAACTCACCAGATAACGCGGATCTATCTTCTGGATGAGCCTGGGCACCAGGGGCAGCACCAGTAGCTGGGGCAGTCCCATCCACATCAGCACCTCGCCAATCTCCAGGGCGTTGTAGTTGTGGATCTGGGCCATGTAGAGCGGCAGCACATAGATGGATCCCATCAGCGCCATGCCCAGCACCAGATACGCGAAACAGGCCAGGGCGAAGCGGGGGTTGTGCAACAGCCGGAGGTTGACCAGAGGATGACGGCGCAGCAGCTGGCTGATGACGAAGAAGATCAGCGCGACCCCCGAGATCAGGGTGAGCTTGACGATGAAGCTGGAGCCGAACCAGTCCTCCCTGTTGCCCTCTTCCAGCACCACTTCCAGCAGGCCCAGCCCGACGGCCATGGTCACTATGCCCACCAGATCGACCTGGCGCATGATGGTCCAGTCGATGGGCTTCCTGTCCAGACCATGGGCCAGCATGGCCATCACCAGCAAACCGGGCGGCACGTTGAGGTAGAAGATGTAATGCCAGGAGAGCTGTTCGGTCAGCCAGCCGCCCAGGGTCGGGCCTATGGCGGGGGCGAAGGTGGCGCAGAGGCCAAACAGCGCCATGCCGGTGGCCCGTTTGTGCAGTGGTAGCAGACTGATGATCAGCGAGAAGGCCATGGGAATGAGGGCGCCGCCGGTGAAACCCTGCATGGCGCGAAACACTATCATGCTGGTCAGGTTCCAGCTGAACGAGCAGAGCACGGAGGAGAAGATGAAGGCCCCGGTGGTCCACAGCAGATAGCGGCGCACGCTCAGGCCACGGCTGAGCCAGCCACTGAGGGGGATGGCTATCATCTCCGCCACCAGATAGGAGGTGGAGATCCAGGAACTCTCGCTCAGGGTGGCCGACAGTGCCCCCTGAATGTCCTTGAGGGAGGCATTGGTGATCTGGATATCGAGGATGGCCATGAAGGCGCCGATGAGCCCCCCCATGACGGCTATCCAGTTGCGACGTGGTACGGCTTCCATCAATGGGCGGCCAGCTGAGACTCGGTGTCACCGGTGCTGCGGGTATCCACTATCACCTCGGTGGAGAGACCGGGCAGCAGCTTGCCTGCCAAGGCCCCCGGCGCCGGGATGCGGATCTTGACCGGCACCCGCTGCACTATCTTGGTGAAGTTACCCGTGGCGTTTTCCGGCGGCAGCAGGGCGAATTTGGCCCCGGTGGCCGGGGAGAGGCTGTCGATGATCCCCTCGACCGGCTGGTCCGGATAGGCATCGAGGATCAGTTCCACCTTCTGGCCAGGCACCATGTTGGCGAGCTGGGTCTCCTTGAAGTTGGCTTCGACCCAGACTCCGCTCAGGGGCACCAGGCTGGCTATCTGCATGCCGGACTGAACATAGAGCCCCTCGCGCAGACTGCGTTTGCCGATGACCCCATCGGCGGGTGCCCTGAGCTCGGTGTAACTCAGATTCAACTTGGCCTTGGCGAGCTGGGCCAGGCTGAGGTCGATCAGCGCCTGCCTCTGATCACGCTCGGAGGTGAGTACGGCCAGACGATCCCGTGCCGCTTGCACCCCGGCTTCGGCATCCTGCTGCTGGGCCTGGCTGACCTGCAAGTTGGCCCGCACTTCATCCAGATTGTCCTGGGAGCTGTAGTGAGCCGTGTTGAGCCGACCAATTCGGCTGACCTGTTGCCGGGCACGCACCACCTCGGCCCTGGACTCGCTCACCTTGGCTTCGGCCTGGCGGATAACGCTGTGCTGCTGGATGAGGTTGGCTTCCAGATTGGCGGCATCCGCCCGGTTCAGGGCGACATTGGCCTCGGCCTCGGCTAACTGGGCACGGTACTCCCTGTCATCGAGACGGGCGATCAACTGGCCCGCCTTGACGGTCTGGTTGTCGGTGACCAGGACCTCGCTGATGTAGCCGGGCAGCTTGGTGGCAATGCCCGTCATCTCGCTCTGCAGATAGGCGTTGTCGGTGCGCTCGAAGTGGCGGCCGTAACCGTACCAATAGAGGGCGAACAGCAGACCAAGGAGCAGCAGCACCATGGCGACCAGCAGGGGGATCTTCTTTTGTTGACTCATGAGGTGGATTCCTGAACTTAAGGTGAACAGGCTAACATCCCATCACTGTTTCGATTAGTATCGTTCCATGAGAAATACAGTTTCACTGGTGCAACAATGGACTTGAACGCAGCCCTCGTTTTGGTGCGGATCGTCGACAAGGGTTCCTTCACCGCGGCCGCTCAGGAGCTGGGCATGACCAAGGCGACCGTCAGTCGCCGCATCGCCGAACTGGAGCAGAGACTCGGAGTGCGATTGCTCTATCGTTCTACCCGTCAGCTTACCCTGACCGAGGCGGGGGAGGCTTATTACCAGCGCTGCAGCAAGGCGGTGAACGAGCTGGCCCAGGCCGAGCTGATGCTCAGTGCCAGCCAGCAGGCGGTGACCGGGGTACTCAAACTGGCGGTCCCCATCGAGACGGGTCAGATGGTGGTGGCACGCATGGTCGCCCGCTTCTTGTTGGCGTATCCTGCGCTCAAGGTCGAACTGGAACTGACCAACCGGGTGGTGGATCCCATCAGCGAGGGGCTCGATGCCGTGGTGCGGGTCGGCGACATGATAGATTCCAATCTGGCGGCTCGCCGGCTGTGGGGCACGGAGCGGATCCTCTGTGCCAGCCCGGACTATCTGGCCAGTCATGGGGTCATTCTACGGCCCGAGGATCTGGCGAGCCATGAACGGATCAAGGTCAGCAGCGGCTTTCTCACCAACCATTGGAGCTTCGAGCGTGGGGAGGAAGAGGTGCTGGTGGATCCGCCCTCCCGTTTTGTGGTCAACAATATTACCTGTGCCAGAGAGGCGGCCAAGGCCGGGCTCGGTCTGGCTTCTCTGCCCGCCATGCTCTGTCACGACGAGCTGGCGGACGGCAAGCTGGTGTCGCTGCTGCCCGAGTGGCGCCAACCCAGAGTATCGCTCTACCTGCTGTTTCCTGAGCGTCAGTTGATGCCGCGCAAGTTGCGTGCCTTCATCGACTTCATGGTGCAACACGGGGAAGAATTCGGTATCGACAAGCTGTTATGAAGGAACAAGATGGATAACTGGTTCAATCTGTACCGTGCCTCCCACTCCCTGGAGGCCCATGCCCTCAAGGGGGCGCTGGAGGTGGAAGGGATCCCGGTCAGGCTCAGCGGTGAGGGGCTGGCCGGGGCTGTCGGCGAGTTGCCGGTGGATTTGTTGCAGGTGACCTTGCTGGTGCGCGAGCAGGATCGCAGCCGGGCCGGGCGGGTGATAGAGCGCTACCAGCAGCGCCAGGGCAATGGCTGGCTCTGCGGCCAGTGCGGGGAGGAGAACGAGGCCAACTTCGAGATCTGCTGGCGTTGCCGTCATGATCCCCACGATGCCTGATGCGGCATCAACCAACGACAGGGGCCCACTCAAGGGCCCCTGTCGTTGATGGCATCCGGCGCCGGGTTCAGTGGGCGCTGAAGTCTATCTCTTCCCCGGCCCTGGGATCCTGGTAGATCGCCAGATCCAGCTCTTCTTCCCTGCGGCCGATCAACACGGAGACCAGCAGGTCCCCCGAGACGTTGACCGTGGTGCGGGCCATGTCGAGGATGCGATCTATGCCGGCGATCAGCGCCACCCCCTCCAGGGGCAATCCCACTGCGGTGAGGGTCAGGGTCAGCAGCATCAGGCCGGTGCCCGGGGTGCCGGCGGTACCTATGCTGGCCAAGGTGACGATGCTGATGATGATCAGGTAGTCGAACAGATGCAGGTCTACCCCGAACGCCTGGGCGACGAACAGGGCAGTGACCCCCTGATAGAGGGCTGTGCCATCCATGTTGATGGTGGCGCCTATGGGCAAGACCTTGGCGGCGATGCGGGGGGATACCCCCAGTCGGCGCTCGGCGCAGGTCTGGCTGATGGGCAGGGTGATCTCGCTCGAGCTGCTGGTAAAGGCCACCGCCTGGGCATCGATGATGCTCTTGAAGTAGTGCAGCGGGTTGAGCCGGGCCAGTAGCAGCAACAGACTGCTGTAGACCCCGAGTACGTGCAGCAGGCAACCCAGGTAGACGGCGCCAATCACCTTCAAGAGGGGCAGCATGATGGCCCCGCCATACTTGCCCGTCATCCAGGCCATCAGGGCACAGACCCCGTAAGGGGCGAGGGACATCACCATCTGGGTCAGGGTGAACATGCCATCCGCCAGGGAGGTGAAGGCGCGAATGGCCGGGCGACCACGGCGGCCGCTGGCATTGAGCGCCAGGGCCAGGGCCACAGCGAAGACGATGACCTGCAGTATCTTGCCATCGACGATGGCCTGGATGGGATTGCGTGGTACCAGCTGGGTCAGTGCCGTGGCCAGGGTCAGATCCTGGATCGCCTCTGGCCTCTGATAGGGGCCCATATCGGCACCGACCCCGGGTTCGAGCAACCAGCCCATCATCAGGCCGATACAGATGGCCAGGGCGGTGGAGCAGAGGTAGTAGCCGATGGCGCGTATGCCTACGCGGTCGAGAGTCTGACCCTTGAGCAGGCCGGTAAGGCCGGCGATGATGGAGCAGAAGATGAGGGGCACCATCAGCATCTGTATGGTGTTGACGAACAGGGTGCCGACGGGTTTGAGCAGCAGTGCTTGCTCACTCCAGCCCAGGCCGATGGCGACGCCAGTCAGCATGCCGATCAAGGTCTTCAGCCAGAGAGGGCGGCGGGTCCAGATCCGCCAGGGCTTGAAGGCCCGTCCATGGAACAGCATGACGCCAATGTCCTTATTTTCAGTCGTGGTGGCGAAAAGGGCGCCAGTGTAGCCGTCCCCTCATCCGGTTGCCACATTATCGACAAAGAGGCCATCGGGGCCAGCTTGGCGTGCCGTTAATTGTACATTTATTGGCATATATCAAGGAGTCCCCGCTTGGGGCAGGTTGTAATGGATGCTTGTGATGGTCATTCAGAGGTGAAAGATGTCCGAGTCTATCCATGGTCATGCCGTGATGGAGATGATGCTGTCCGAGGGGGGTCAGTTCAGCGAAGGGAGCCTAAAGCAGGCAATGGCCAGCCGCTTTGGTGTCGATGCCCGTTACCACACTTGCCGCATGAGCGACCTGGATGCCGATGGTCTCATCGCTTTCCTGCGCGAGCGAGGCAAGTTCATCGGCAGTGAGCAGGGTTTTCAGACCAGTGCCGAGAAGATCTGTCGCCACGGTTAGCCACTCGCCGCGGTGATTGCGTGACTGCGAGTCCGCTCATGGGCTCGCACAGACCCCCTCCCTTTGCTATATTCGCCCCTCTCTTCGCCCTCATTCCCCTGGAAGCGTTATGGATACTTTTTCCGCTGCCGTCATGCTGTTTCTGATCATGGATCCCCTCGGCAACCTGCCGGTGTTCCTCTCGATCCTGCGCCATATCGATCCCAAGCGGCGTCGCAAGGTGATGATGCGCGAGCTGTTGTTCTCCCTGGCCATCATGATGGGCTTCCTGTTTGCCGGTCAGCAGATCTTGAGCTTCCTCAATCTGCGCCAGGAGGCGGTGAGCATCGCCGGCGGCATCATCCTCTTCCTCATCGCTATCAAGATGATTTTCCCGACTCCCGGTGGCGTGACCGGGCTGGCCGCCGGGGAGGAGCCCTTCCTGGTGCCCATGGCGATCCCCATGATTGCGGGCCCTTCCATCCTGGCCTCTTTGCTGCTGCTTGCCAACCAGGCGCCGGGCCGCATGACCGACTGGTCACTGGCGCTCTTGATGGCCTGGGGGGCGAGCGCCGTCATCCTGATGTTCTACGAGGTATTCAACAAGCTGCTGGGTGAGCGAGGACTCACGGCGGTGGAGCGGCTGATGGGCATGTTGCTGGTGATGATCTCGGTGCAGATGCTGCTCGATGGGGTGCATCACTACCTGCAGGTGGTGGGCTGAACGTCACCCAATCGATGCCAGAAGGAGCCCGGCCCAGTGCCGGGCTCCTTGTTTGTGGCGGGGCTGGGGCGTCTTGCTCGCTACCAGACAACGCTCAGGCCGCCTCCTCTGCCAACCCGGCGAGGATGAGGTCGAACAGGGTTTCCCGCAGCCAGCGATGGCCTGGATCGGCCTCGTGACTCTGATGCCAGATCAGCAGATGGGAGATGCTGTCCAGGGCGATGGGCAGCGGCAACTGGGTCAGGGGGTAGACCTGAGTGGCGTGGCGGGCATAGAGGCGCGACAGGGTGACTATCATGTCCGAGTGCATGCTCATGCGCAGGGCCGCCTCGAAGGAGGGCACAGTCGCTTCTATGCGGCGCTGCAACGCCTGCTCCGCCAGCTTGTGATCCAGCATCCAGCGATCCCGCCCCTCGCAATAGGTTTGCACATGGGGATAGGTCAGGTAGCGGGCCAGATCCCAGTCGGGTTCGGCCAGGGCCTGGTGATCCAGGCGCACCAGGCAGGTGAGGTTGTCGATGGCGAGCAGGCGCTGGCAGATGGTGCCGGGCAGGGTGTCCTGGCGAAAGTCGGAGGTGAGGCAGTTCTCCCGTACCGTGATGGCGAGATCGACCTGACCCTGGCCCATCTCGGTCAGGCTGTGCTCCGTCCACTCCTCGTAGCGCAGCCGCACCCTGGGGGCGCGGCGCTTGAGCTCGCTCAGGTAGAGAGGCGCGAACAGGGTGAAGGCGCTGTCCATGCTGGCGATGACGAACTCGCGCTCCGAGCTTGAGGGATCGAACGCGGGCGGTTGCAGCAAGGTGTCCAGGCTGAGCAGTATTGGCTGCAACTGTTGCTGCAAGGCCAGGGCGCGCGGAGTGGGCTCAAGGCCATAGGCGGAGCGGATGAAGAGGGGATCGGCGAAGGCGTCCCGCAACCGGCCAAGGGCCTTGCTGACGGCAGATTGGCTGAGGTGAAGGCGACGGGCGGCGCGACTGCCGTTGCGCTCCTCCAGCAGCACTTGCAAGATGATGAGCAGGTTGAGATCGGTGCGGGCCAGCTGTTCCAGAAACATGGGTTATGAATCTCCTTCAATTCTAAGATGAATTTATACCATTTGTTTTCATATCTCCATCACCCTATTCTGAGTCCCGTCTCTGGCCAACGGCTAGCTGTCACAGGAGGTGGCGGTTGAGGGGACGAGTAGCACCAACTTGATACGGCGACCTTGGGTCGCCGTATTTTTTTGGTGGTGTTGCCGCCTTATTTGGCTCACTCTTGATTTCGCCCAACAAGTGACACTCTCTCATTTGTTACAACTGATATCCCGATCCCTCGGGCTTGAAATCATCTTATTGAAGTAGGAGTGTCATCATGTCGGTAGAAGATAAAGTGCAAGAGACCTGTGACAGCTGCGGCTGTTTTGCCGAGATAGGCACCATCATTGGCGAAGGTGATGATGTGCTGGATCTGGTGATAGCGGCGCCGACCGAACAGGCGGCTCGTGCCAAGCTGGCCAGTTATGAGACCCTGGCCAAGCAGGTGAGCGAAGAAGCCGACGTGAGCTGCAGCCTGGACCAGGTCGCCGATGGGGTCGAACTCAAGGCGCGCCTGCAATTCACCTGCACTGCCGAGAAGCTGATCTTCGAGTTGCGGGCCCGCTCACTCTAAGGAGCCTCCTCTATCACGGCAGCAGGACGCTGCCGTGTCGGCCCATCAGCCCCGGGTCTCGTTCTATCGTTAATCATTGGGGCCATCCGGCATGCTCCGGTCAAGGAAGGCGAATAGATGCGGCTATGGTTATGGGCTCTGCTGGCCTGGTTATGCTCTCTCCCCCTGCTGGCGGCGGATCTCAAGCCGCACCTGCTTCCCCAGCCAGGGGATCTCGACAATATCTTGCAGCGCAAGGAGTTGCGGGCCCTGGTGGTCTATGAGCGCGGCTTCTTCTTCTTTGACAAGGGGTCGGAACGCGGCGTCCTGGTCAATCAGCTGCAAGGCTTCGAGCGCTGGCTCAATCAGACCTATCTGGCCAAGGATCCCATCAAGCTCAAGATCGTCTACGTGCCGGTACGCCAGGACAAGCTGCTCGATTATCTGGCCGAGGGGCGTGGCGACATGGTAGCCGCCAATCTCACCGTGACCCAGGCGCGCCTGGAACAGGTCAGCTTTACCCAGCCCGTGATAGCGCCCATCGAAGAGTGGGTGGTGAGCAAAAACAGCCTGCCCGCCTTCAATCGCATTACCCAGCTTTCCGGCCGGCGTATCTGGGTGCGGGAGAGTTCCAGCTATTACGAGAGCCTGCAACAACTCAATCGCCTGTTGCGCGAGCTGGGGTTGCCCCCCGTCTACATAGAGACAGTGCCCGAATACCTGCAGGATGGCGATCTGCTGGAGATGGTGGCCGCCGGTCTGGTGCCACTGACGGTAACCGACAGCTTCAAGGGGCGGATCTGGCTCGATATGCTGCCCGGTCTCAAGGTGCACAAGTTGATCCCCCTGCGCGACAACGGCAAGAGTGCCTGGGCGCTGCCCAAACACAGCACCGGGCTGCTTGAGGCCGCCAACCGTTACCTGACAAAGACAGATAGCCGTCGCCTATACAGCGATCTCATGTTGCGGCGCCTGCTGAGTCAGAGTGATCCCATGAGTAACCTGCTGGCCACCGAACGACTGTCCCGTCTGACCCGCATTCGTACCGTGCTGGAGGAGTATGCACAGCAGTACCAGCTGGACTGGCTGATGCTGGCGGCCCTGGCCTATAAGGAGTCTGGTTTGGATCCCGGTGCTCGTTCGCCGGGGGGGGCCATCGGTCTGATGCAACTGCGACCCGTGGCGGGTGCAGAGGTGGGCATCAATGGCGCCAGGCTGAGCACCCTGGAGGGCAATGTGGAGGCGGCCTGCCGTTATCTGCGCTTCTTGCTCGACACCTATTTCCAGGATCCCAAGATAGATGTGCTCAACCGTCACCTGCTGGCGCTGGCCGCCTACAACGCCGGGCCCAACCGGTTGCAGAGCTTGCGAGACAAGGCCGCCAGCCAGGGACTGGATCCCGATATCTGGTTTGGCAACGTCGAGCAGCTGGTGGCCAAGGAGGTGGGCCAGGGCCCCATCAACTATGTGGGCACCATTTACAAATATTATGTTGCCTACCGTTTCAGCCTGCCTCAGATAGAAGGCAAGGCTGTCGCCATCGAGGCCACCACGGCTCAGCACTGATCGCTCTTCTCTCTTGGCCTTGCAGGCTCTGCGCTAAGGCAGTGTCAGCCTCATTGAAGCAATGACGGTCCTGCATGGATGCGGGTCTCTGGGGAGGATGGGCATACCGCGCATCGATCGGGATGGTGCAGAAACCAAGGCGGCAGTGACCATTCCGGTTGATGGCGGGGCGGATAAGATTGAGGGCGTGACGCCTGTTGACTGAGGTCCATGAGGGCTCCTTATGGCGGCCGGTTCTGTCACTATATGGACCAGCACCATGACAAGGCGATGACGAGGAGGCAGGGTGAAGGAAGGGGAGTTCGTGCTACTGGCCGAGCCAGCATTGGCCTTGGGGCAGCGTCTGGCCTTGATCCGCGCCGCCCGCAGTCGCGTCCAGGCCCAGTATTACAGCTGGGCCGAGGATGCCAGTGGCAAACTGCTGCTGGCCGAGTTGCTGTGCGCCGCCCGGCGCGGGGTGCGAGTTCAACTGCTCATCGATGATCTCTACGCCGGGGATAATCGCTTCCTGGAGATGGTAGCCTGCGAGCCCGGCATTGAGGTACGGCTGTTCAATCCCTTCTGGTTGCGGGGCTGGCGCCCCCTGGCGCTGGTGCTGGAGGCCTGCTTCAGCTTTCGTCGTCTCAATCACCGCATGCACAACAAGCTACTGCTGGTGGATGGCAATATCGGCATCCTGGGGGGGCGAAACATAGGGGATGCCTACTTCGGCCTGGGGCAGGCCCCCACTTCCTCGATCTGGATATTGGCTGTCGCGGCCCCCTCTGTCAGTCACTTGAGCAGGGATTCGATCAATTCTGGGGCAGCCGCTGGAGTCAGCCCATCCGTCGCCTGCTGCACCGCCGACCTGGGCAGCTCGAGGCGAGGGCGGTCAATGACTTCCTGCTGACCCTGACCGATCCCGCCATCGCCGCCATCTATGATTTGCCCCCAGCTCTGTTTGAGGAGCCAGCGGTGCTGACCTGGCATCCGGGGCGGGCCGAGGTCTTGTTCGACAGACCCGGCAAGGGGCTGGTATCCCGTCCCGGTACTGCCCGTTACCTGTGGCGGCGTTTGGCCGAGAGCCAGGGATTGCTGCAGCTGGTGAGCCCCTATCTGATCCTGACCCGGGGGCTGCGCCGCGAGCTGCAGCGCCTGCGCCGCCAGGGAATAGAGATCCGGCTGTTCACCAACTCCCTGGGCAGTACGGATGTGCCCCTGGTGTATGGCGCCTACTATCGTCACCGCCCCTGGCTGCTGCGCCAGGGAGTGGTACTGGCCGAGCTGCCCGCCAGCTGCGGCCTCAGCCTGCACGCCAAGCTGATACTGCTGGGGGAGCGAGAGGCGCTGCTTGGCAGCTTCAATCTGGATCCGCGCTCCTTGCACCTCAACACCGAACTGATGCTGCGCCTGCACTGCGCTCCCCTGTGCGCCGAGCTGCAGGGGTGGCTGCATCATTGGCAGGAACGGGCTTGTGAGCCCGACCTCCTTTCCCCCTGGTGGCGGCGGCTGATTGCCCGCCTGAGCGACTGGCTGCCGCTGCGCCCCTGGCTGTAGCGCTTTCGCCCCTCCTGTGTGCGAGATCTCGCAAAGCCGTGTAAGCCATTTGGCGGGGTGGACAGGGATAACGCCATAGGATGAAACATAACCATATGTTTTTAAAATGAAATGTAAATGTAGTGCCAGGGTAACTGGCAATGTCCTGAGTTATATGATGTCGTGAAAACGTTTTTCCGATGGCGAACTGGGTAAGATTTCCAGTGCAAGGACAAACAGCCCGGTTCGCCGGGTTGTGGAACAAGAAGCATCAGTTCAACCCCGTGGGATCGCTCCTGTGGGCACGTGTTCGAGGGAGCGGAAACCCGAGAGTCAGGTGAGGAACTGATGGTTTGAATTCCAATATGGAACATGCTATTTGCGAGGGGGTGACATGCAGATGTCGCCCCATTTTTTATGGTATTTTTCCGCCGGTATGGCGCCTTTGGCTGGCCTGAACCTCTCGTCGATGACAGTGAGTGACCAGGCTGCGCGACAGGTATCAATGCCATGAAAAAGAGCAGGCCCCGTGATGGGGCCTGCTCTTTTTTGCTGTCGGGTCCGTGGTTAGGCCAGGTTGGCCAACAGGCGATTCCAGTTGCGGCGACTGACCCGGAAGCCTCCCTTGAGGCTGCGGTATTCGAGCTGTAGCTTGAGGGCATCGTAGCGGGCCAGGGCCTTGCGTTTACGCTCTTCGAGCAGGCGCTTGCGGCTGGCATAGTAGTTCTGCAACTGCTGGCTCAGCTTGTCGTACTCCTCCTGCAGCAGCGTTTGCCACATCTCCATATCGTCACGTTTTTGCAGCTTGGCATGGGCGCGTTTGAGCTGCATCTGCAGCCTTGCCTGCTCGATGCGCTCCTCGGGACAGGTTCGCAGATCCTTGGCAAGCCCCAGCCAGGCGGAACAGCGGATCAGCCACTTGGTCGGATCGTACTGCCACCAGTGAATGCCGTTGCGGTAGTCGTTCTCGAACAGGTGATGGTAGTTGTGATAGCCCTCACCGAAGGTGAAAAAGGCGAGGATACCGTTGTCACGGGCGCTGTTGCGATCTGTAAACGGCTGGCTACCCCAGATGTGAGCCAGGGAGTTGATGAAGAAGGTGGTGTGGTGGGTCATCACCATGCGCAGCACCCCCGCCAGCAACAACATGCCGAGCAGATCCCCATGGATCAGGCCGAGCAGCAGCGGTATCCCCAGGTTGGTGGCCAGGGTCAGCGCCAGATAGTGTTTGTGCTGCCAGGCGACGATGGGGTTGTTCTGCAGATCGCGCACATTGCTGTAGTCGTGGTAGCGCTCACCCTGATATTCGCGCAGCATCCAGCCGATGTGGGAGTACCAGAAGCCACGGCTGGCGGAGTAGGGATCCTGATGGTCGTCGTCCACGTTGCGGTGATGGCGGCGGTGATCCGAGGACCAGTGCAGGGCCGAGTTCTGCAGGGCAAGGGCGCCACCGATGGCGAACAGCCACTGCAGCGCCGGGTGCGCCTTGTAGGTCTTGTGGGACCAGAGTCTGTGATAGCCCGCGGTGATTGAGATGCCGCAATAGCAAAACAGCACCAGGAAGCTGGCCCATTGCCAGGCATCGAAGCCTTGGGTTAGGCCGTACCAGGGCACGGCGATCAGGGCCGTTAGCCCGGTCAGGGCAAACAGCAGGGTGTTGGAGATGATAATTGGTGGGCGTTCCATCCTGGGTGTCCTTTTCAGCTAACAGCTGTTCGCTATTCTCTCCGTAGCCCGGCGGCGGGTCAATGGTAAAAAAGTGACAGCCCAGCCCACCTTCGGGTTATCATTTGGCCTCAATACGTGGAAGGTGACTGTTTTCGTGGGTATTCGCGCAGAACAAAAAGAAAAGACCCGGCGTACGCTGATCGACGCTGCGTTCAGCCAGCTGTGCGCCAATCGCAGCTTCTCCAACCTGAGTCTGCGAGAAGTCGCGCGGGAGGCAGGGATAGCACCAACCTCCTTCTATCGTCACTTCCGTGACATGGAAGAGCTGGGGCTGACCCTGGTCGATGAGGGCGGGCTGACTCTGCGGCAATTGATGCGCCAGGCACGGCAGCGCATCGCCGGTGGTGGTGGCGTGATCATCACCTCTGTGTCGACCTTCATGGAATTTGTCGAAAACAATCCCAACATTTTTAGATTGCTGCTGCGCGAGCGCTCCGGCACCTCGGCCGCCTTTCGTCAGGCGGTCGCCCGGGAGATCCAGCATTTCATCGCCGAGCTGACCGATTACCTGGAGGCCACTTCGGGGGCGCCACGGGAAGAGGCCTATATCCAGGCCGAGGCTATGGTGACCATCGTCTTCAGTGCCGGTGCCGATGCATTGGACATGAGCAGTGAAGAGTGCCGGGCCCTGGCCGATCGCACTGTGCGCCAGTTGCGGATGATCGCCATGGGCGCCGAGCTGCAGAATCAGCGCCGTCGCGAGGCCATGTCGTGAGTCACAAGTCACAAGTCAGGAGTCAACAGGAGTTTCCCCATGCATGACGTCAACACCATCCCCAAACAACCCCTGCTGCTGGCCCTCTTGGTCGGCATCTGTGGTGACGCCAGCCTTGCGGTGCTGGTATCGGACCCCGTGCCCTTCTCCTTCTTTCCCATCATCGCCTTCCTGCTGGCGGCCCATCAGCTCTATCGCTGCTACGTGAGCGAGCCCATGGAAGGCAATACGCCGGTCTGCGTCTGGCTCTGCTTCTTTATCGGCGGCTTTGGTCATGCTGCGCTGCAGAAGGTGCAGTACCCCGAGCTTGGTAGCAACTTCTTCTCGCTGATCATGATGCTGCTCTTGCTGGCCGCGCTCTCCATCAAGCTGGGCATCAGCGTCGGTAAAAAAGAGAAGGCCTGACAAGCAGGCCTTCTAGACAAGATTGAGAACCGGGGCAACCCGGTTTTTTATGGCTGCGGCTTGCTGCCTGCGTCCACAATGTCCTTGAGCCGGGCACGGATATCGCGCATGCCGAAGACGCCGAAGATCAGCACCTGCACAAATTCACTATTAGTCACGAAGAAGTGGGGCTTGCAGGCGGCGCGGATCATGCTGGCCTGTACCCAGTGCATCAGCGCCACTATGACGCCGCAGATGGGCAAGAAGCTGCTCAGCTTGCCGGGCAGTGTCACCACCAGACTGACAATGACCCCAAACCAGAAGAAGAGGGTGAGGCCCATGGCCAACAGATTAAGCAGACGTCCCATTGTGTAACTCCCTTAAATAGCACCAATACCGAACAGACAGAGGTTTCCCGGTGGCTCAACTCGCGTCAGAGAAACCGATTAGGCAGACGCCGCAATGGCGCTCCTCAGATAGAGCTGATAGCAAACCTGACCGGCCTGCTTGTCCTTGAGGCACTGCCAGTTGCTGGGCAGCACCAGATCGTCAAACTCCTTCTCCCGCTCCAGATAGATGAGCGCATCCGGTGCCAGCCAACCGCGCTGCTCCAGCAGCTCACACACTTGAGGCAGCAGCTCGCGGCGAAACGGCGGATCGAGAAACACGAGATTGAAGGGCGTCGCCAGGCCTTGCAGCCAGCTGATGGCATCGGACTGGATCACGACGCCCTGGCTGCTGCCAAGGGCGGCCAGGTTCTCTTGAGCTGGTCGGCGGCACCCTTGTCCATCTCGACCAGCGTCACCTGCTCGGCGTAACGCGACAGCGCCTCCAGGCCCAGACCACCGCTGCCTGCAAACAAGTCGAGACAGCGGCTGCCGCGGACATAGGCGGCCAGCCAGTTGAATATGGTCTCCTTGACCCGGTCCGTCGTGGGTCTGAGTCCCTCCACGTCCTGCACCGGCAGTTTGCGACCACGCCATTGGCCACTGATGATACGGACAAAGCCGGATTTACCCTTGGATCCCGGGCGCTGGGCTGGGCCGTTTTTACTGGATTTCACTCTGGGCATCGCGTTTCGTCGTCAGAAAATAAAGTGATAGTATAAGGCGGTTCATTTTTATGCCGACCCGCCGAGGGACGGCTATCTTAGCAGTCAGCCAACGAAGTGAGTATTTTTTAAAATGGCAAAAGGTTTGTTTTCCTGGCTGGGGTTCGGCCGCAAGAAAGAAGAGGCTGAGGCTGTCCAACCACAGACGCCCCAATCCGAGACTGTCAGCACCCAAGATGGCGCCAGCGCCACCCCTTCCCAACCGACCGACGTCATTACCCACGCCGCTGAGTCCGGCGAGGTTTCCCTGCCGCCCGCAGATCCCTTGACAGATCCTTTGGCTGAGGTGCTCAGCGCCACTCCTCTGGTGATCGAAGAGTGCGCCAGCTCCCTGGAGCCCGTCGTCGTCAACCCTGACCTGCTGAGCCCGGAAGAAGAGGCTGCCAATGTCGCCGCGAGCAGGAGGCTGCTCGCGTTGCCGCCGAGCAGGAGGCCGTCCGCGTTGCCGCCGAGCAGGACGGCCGTCCGTGTCGCCGCCGAGCAGGAGGCTGCCCGCGTTGCCGCGAGCAGGAGCT
>NZ_AQGQ01000024.1 GCF_000388115.1 Aeromonas molluscorum 848 | reverse complement strand
GATGTCGTGGAAGTGCAGACCCGTGGTCGGTTCATCCAAGATATAGAGGGTCTTGCCAGTGTCGCGCTTGGAGAGCTCCCGCGCCAGTTTGACCCGTTGCGCCTCGCCCCCCGACAAGGTGGTCGCCGACTGGCCGAGACGGATGTAGGAGAGCCCTACGTCCATCAGGGTTTGCAGCTTGCGCGCTACCGCAGGAACCGGGTCGAAGAAGGCACGGGCATCTTCCACCGTCATCTCCAGGATCTCGTTGATGTTCTTGCCCTTGTACTTCACTTCCAGGGTTTCGCGGTTGTAGCGCTTGCCCTTGCAGACATCGCACGGCACATAGACGTCCGGCAGGAAGTGCATCTCCACCTTGATGACCCCATCCCCCTGACAGGCCTCGCAGCGTCCTCCCTTCACGTTGAAGGAGAAGCGACCCGGCTGGTAACCGCGTGAACGCGCCTCCTGCGTGCCGGAGAGCAGCTCGCGGATCGGGGTGAACAGGCCTGTGTAGGTGGCCGGGTTGGAGCGCGGAGTACGACCGATCGGGCTCTGATCGATATCCACCACCTTGTCCAGCTGATCGAGTCCCTCGATGCTGCGATAAGGCGCCGGGGTCGATTCGGTCGCCTTGTTCAGCTCCCGGTGGGCAATGCGGAACAGGGTGTCGTTGATCAGGGTCGACTTGCCGGAACCGGACACCCCGGTGACGCAGGTCATGACCCCGAGGGGCAAGTCCAGATTGACGCTGCGCAGGTTGTTGCCGCTTGCGCCCTTGAGCTTGAGCCAGCGATCGGTGAGCGGGGTGCGCTGCGCAGGGACGGCGATCTCCTTGCGCCCCGAGAGATAGTCACCGGTCAGGGAGTCCGGGTTATTGATGATCTCCTCCGGCGTGCCTTGCGCGACGATGACGCCGCCGTGCACCCCGGCCCCCGGCCCTATGTCGAGCACATGGTCGGCAAGGCGAATGGCGTCTTCATCGTGCTCGACCACGATCACGGTATTGCCGAGGTCGCGCAGGTGGGTCAGGGTCTTGAGCAGCCGTTCGTTGTCCCGCTGGTGCAGGCCGATGGAGGGCTCATCCAGTACATACATGACCCCCACCAGACCGGCACCTATCTGGCTCGCCAAGCGGATGCGCTGGGCTTCGCCGCCGGAGAGGGTCTCGGCGCTGCGGGACAGGCTCAGATAGTTGAGGCCCACGTTGACCAGAAAGCCGAGCCGCTCGACGATCTCTTTGAGGATCTTGTCGGCTATCTGGGCACGCTGGCCGGTGAGCGCCAGCCCCTCGAAGAAGGCCAGGGCATCGCCGATGGATTGTTCGGCGATGGCGGATAGGTTGCGGTTATCGACGAATACGTGACGCGCCTCCTCCCGCAACCGGCTGCCGCCGCAGCTGGTGCAGGACTTGTTGGCGATGTATTTGGAGAGCTCTTCGCGTACCGAGTTGGATTCAGTTTCCCGGTAGCGGCGCTCCATGTTGTGCAAGATCCCCTCGAAGGGGTGCTTGCGCACCACCACATCACCACGGTCGTTCATGTAGCGGAACTCGATCTCGGTTTTGCCCGAGCCCCGCAGCAATACTTCCTGCACCTTGGCGGGCAGATCCCCCCAAGGGAGCTCCAGATCGAACTGATAGTGCTCGGCGAGGGATTTCAGCATCTGGAAGTAATAGAAGCTGCGCTTGTCCCAGCCACGGATGGCTCCCCCCGCCAGACTCTGGCTCGGATCGTGGATAAGCTTGGCGGGATCGAAGTACTGCTGCACACCCAGGCCGTCGCAGGTGGGGCAGGCACCGGCCGGGTTGTTGAAGGAGAAGATCCTCGGTTCGAGCTCCGACATGGAGTAACCGCACTCGGGGCAGGCGAAGTTCGCCGAGAAGGTCATGGGTTCAACCCCTTCCTCCCCGTCCATGGGCACCACCAGCACGATGCCGCCGGAGAGGGTCAAGGCCGTCTCGAAGGACTCGGCGAGGCGCAGGGCCAGATCCTCGCGCACCTTGAAACGGTCGACCACCACTTCGATGGTGTGCTTCTTGTGCAGCTCCAGGCTGGGGGGATCCGAAAGGTCACACACCTCGCCATCGATGCGGGCACGGATATAACCCTGAGCCGCCAGGTTCTCCAGCAGCTTACTGTGCTCCCCCTTGCGATCACGCACCACGGGCGCCAGCAGCATCAGCTTGCTGCCTTCTGGCTGAGCCAAGACCTGATCCACCATCTGGCTGATGGTCTGGGCGGCGAGCGGTATGGCATGGGTGGGGCAGCGAGGCTCACCCACCCGGGCAAACAGCAGGCGCAGATAGTCATAAATTTCGGTGATGGTGCCGACGGTCGAACGCGGGTTATGAGACGTAGACTTCTGTTCGATGGAGATGGCCGGCGACAAGCCCTCGATATGATCCACATCCGGCTTCTCCATCAGGGAGAGGAACTGGCGGGCATAGGCGGAGAGGGACTCCACATAACGGCGCTGGCCTTCGGCATAGAGGGTATCGAACGCCAAAGAAGACTTGCCGGAGCCAGAGAGGCCGGTGACCACGATCAGCTTGTCGCGGGGCAGAGTCAGATTGATGTTCTTGAGGTTGTGGGTGCGGGCACCCCGGATCACGATTTTTTTCCATCTTGTTGCGCGCTCGATACGGTAACCAGAGCGGGCCAGTATGGCATAGAGACTACTGGATGAATAGACAGTCCAGACGGGAAATCATGGAGATGAGGGGCACTCGAATGTCTGGTCGATCTCGCTCAGCAACAAGGCCCCCTGCCACAGCTGCAGCCGTATTCTTGCCTGATAGGGACAAGCCAGTCCCAGACTCAGTCGTCCCACGCTATGGGGCCGGTTGGCGACCAGTTCGGCCCCCCCGCTCTGGCGCTGATGACTGCGCCCCCCCGCCCCCTGGCTCCAGAGATCCAGGGCAAAGGTAACGGCCCCCGACTGGTCGCTTTGCAGGGTAGGGGCCAGGGAGAGGCCGGTCGGCCCCTGCTGGACATTGAGGCTTATCTTGGGGATCACCTTGGCCTCCTTGGCCTCCTTGGCCGGTTCTGACTCGCCCGCCCACCCCGAGGGAGACAAGCTGAGCCACAGGAGCAGCATCACTAGCCGCCGGTGCAGGGGAGTGGTCTGATGGCATGGACCAGCCAGCCAGTCCCGGGTTCGCACCAATAAAAAAGGGGCCCGCAGGCCCCCGAATGTACAAATCATCAGTTGCCGCCCTGATAAACATAGGCGTGGTTGTTGCTGCCATAGACATCGACCTGAGCCGTGTTGAAGCTCGCAGTCTGTACCACATCGACCAGGTTGCCACCGCCATTCATACCGGCGTTGACATAGACGTCGGCCACATGGTTGTTGCCGGTCTGGCTGACGGTCAGATCGTTGTCGCTACCCAGGTAGGACTCGACAGAGGCATTGTTCAGGTCGCCGGTCTGGGTCACGGTCACGGTAGAGCCGGAGTGGGACGCATCGGCATAGGCCCAGTTGTCGTTGCCGGTCTGGGCCACGGTCAGCTCGTTGTCTGAACCCCAGGTCCAGGCGCCTTTGCCTTGCACATCACGCGCGGCCGCCACCTGGTTGCGATCCCCTTGCTGGTCGATGGCGATCTGGTTGTTGCTGCCCGCTTCCTGCACCGCGTTGGCGTAGTTGTCATCACCGCTCTGATCTATGGTCACCACGCCAGCGGTGCTGCTCGCCAGCTGCTTGACCACGGCCTGGTTGCCGTCACCCATCTGATCGACGCTGGCCTGGTTGCCCGACCCTCTCTGCTCGGTATCGGCACGGTTACCGTCACCCACCTGGATGATGGAGCCCTGCTCACCGACACCGCCCTGATAGGCAGTGGCCAAGTTGTCATCACCCAGCTGATCGATGGTCAATGCATCGTCACGGCCAGTCTGGCTGGTTTCGATCTCGTTGCGGTTGCCAACCTGGGTCAGGGTGGCGCTCTCGTTGGTACCAGCCTGATTGGCGGTCAGGGTGTTGCCCTCACCGGCCGCAGAGCCAGACTGCGCCGTCTTCACATAGCCATCGACACCGCTCTGGGTGACATAAGCCTTGTTATCGAGATCGCGCTGGTCGACCAGGGCCTCGTTGCCGCTGCCCGATTGAGTCACCTTTGCCAGAGTCCCCTCCGGATAGGCGTAACCATAATTATTGGTGGCCTGGGTGACGGTGGCTTTGTTCAGCTGACCGGATTGGGCCACCTGGGCTTCGGCACCATCGGCAATCTGCTGGGAAACGCTGGCTTCGTGGCTGTTGCCAAGCTGGCTGACGTTGGCGATGGCTTTATCGGACCAATAGTTGTTGATGCTGGCATCGTTGTTGTTGCCAACCTGGCTCACGGTGGAGCTGGCACCATCACCGTTATCCTGCATCACGTCGGCACTGTTGTGGTTGCCGACCTGGGCCACGGAGGCGTGGGAGCCTTCGTTGAACACCTGCTGGGTCACGGTCGCGACGTTGAAGTTGCCTGTGCTTGCCACCTGGGCGACGGATCCTGCGGTGCTGGACTCCTGGGTCACCAGGGCATCGTTGCCTGCCCCGACCTGAGCCACACTGGCTTCGGACTGGCTGGTGTTTTTCTGGATGGTCTTCGCTTCGTTGTCGGCACCAATCTGGCTGATACTCGCCTGATTATGGTTGCTGTTATCGATCTGCTCGACGGTGGCCAAGTTGTTGTTACCGGTCTGGGCGACCGTGGCCTGGTTGTTGGCGGAAGCCGCCCAGACGCTGGAAGTAGCCAGTAATACGGCAGAGGCGATGATGGTACGTTTGAACATGATTTCCCTCTCGTGCTTTGGTGTGAGCCGGGGCTCAGTTGGTTTGAACTACTCTCACTTGCTGGTTGGCGCCCGTCTGAATGACGGTGGCCGATAGGCCGGAGCCGTTTTGCTCTATGCTGGCCAAGTTGCCATCACCGAGCTGAACGGCCCGTGCCCTGTTGTCATATCCGCTCTGGCTGATCCAGGCCTGGTTATCCATCCCCTGTTGCCACAGCCAGATCTGGTTGCCGATACCGGCCTGGTAGAGCTCGGCGCTGTTGCCAACTCCGAGCTGGACCGCATCTACCCAGTTGTTGTCGCCGACTTGATCCAGCCGCAGTTGCTGCTGCTGGCCCTGTTGCATCAGGCGGATCTGGTTGTCATTGCCTGACTGGCTGAGCTGCAATTCGTTATCCGAGCCAAGCTGCCAGAGGTGGGCCTGGTTGCCCTCCCCCCGCTGAACCAGCTCAAGCTCGTTGCCCTGACCCAGTTCACTCAGGGAAGCCAGGTCCTGCGCCAATGCGGGCAGGCCTAGCAGACTCATGATCAGCAGGACGGGATTCAGGTATTTCATCTGCGATTACCTTTTTGAAGTGCGGGTCCAGTATCCTCAGCCCTCCGGGCCAGGGCCATCAGGCACACAGCTGATTCGAGGCTGATTCGGATCCAGGGTTTGTCTGGTAGAAAAGGCTGAGGTCAAGCTGAGCCATGCCTCTTTTTTGCAGGTGTCGCGCCAAGGGGTGGAGGGGGATAGACCATGAAAACAGGCCCATGATGGGCCTGTGGAGAAGAGCTGAAAGGGGCAAGCGATAGATAGAAACTAGCGACGCTGCCTCGACTAGAGGATGGGGGCGCTGTCTTGCAGATAACCCTGCAGTATGGGGTTTTCCATGTCCCGCGCATCGGCCAGCTGCCAGAGGTTGTCTCGCACCCCGTTGGCAATGAGCCGGATCACCGCCGATTCGATGGCAGACATGACGCACATCTGCACCGGTTCGTTGGTGCTAAAGCCCGCCTCGGCCTCCAGCAAGCGCTTGTACTCGACGAAACGAAACACTCCGGCCTGCACCTGCTGGGACAAGATGGTCTTGGAGGTGGTGACGCTGTTGAGAATCCGGCCGGAGCGGATATCGACGGCCCTCAGATTGACGGTCACCTGATCGACCCTGTATTCGCCACTCGCCCCTATGCCGAAGTACTTGGCCCCGGCACCGCCGGTACGCACATTGCTGTCATAGGCCACTATGCCCCCTTCGATCAGGATATTGGCCGCCACCAGGGAGGGTAATTGATGCTGATTATTGCCGGGCACATTGGGTTTTTTTTGCGTGGCCCGCACTATCTTGCGCTCGGTCAGCAGGTTCTGCAGCCCTTCCCGCTCCAGAGGCACGAACCACTGGGAGTCCCATAGCGCCGTGCTCAGCATGGCGACCCCACCCTGGGTCACTGCGGTGGAGAAGTTGGAGGCTGGGGCTGGCAGATACTGACCGGTCTGATCGCGAAAATCATAGACGGCGGCCACTATCTTGCCTTTGGGTTTGGGCAGGCTGATCAACTCTTTGTAGGAGATGGATCTCGGCATCAGGGTCGCCTTCTCATCCGCCTCGGGAGAGCCTATATGAGTAGCACACCCCCCCAGAGCAAACAGAATGACGAGCAACGGCAGGGCGGTAAATAACGGTGTCCTTGTCATAACGTCCTCAGTCGGCGATCAGGCCATTCACTTCGATCATGGTGGTTTCATTCGTCGCTCTATCAGTGATGGAGATGGCCAGAGTGCCATCCTCGTCCACTACATTGATCGCGAACTCGTCGGTAACCAGGCTGCCGGTCTGGCTGCCATCCTTGCCGATGTCGGCAAGCAACTGGCTCACCAGTCGGGATTGCAGGCTGGAGGTCAGCCGGTCCAGGGCCGAGGTGCCACTGCTGCCACCGGCAGAGGGATCCTTGTAATCGTTCTGGGCATTGGCCGTACCCAGCAGATGGCTGCTGTTGAGCGGGTTACCGCCAAAGCTGGGGTTGACAGGCCGATAGATAAGCTCGGAAGCAGAGGCGGTCATGCTGACCGTCAGCGCCAGGAGCAGGAGGAGTGAGCGCATATACCATGTCCTTATAGTTCATCGTGTTCCAGATCGAAGGTATCCATGAACAGGTTGGCGACCTTCTGCTGTCGTAAAGCCTCGCTCA
Source organism: Aeromonas molluscorum 848 (assembly GCF_000388115.1). Taxonomy (GTDB): domain Bacteria; phylum Pseudomonadota; class Gammaproteobacteria; order Enterobacterales; family Aeromonadaceae; genus Aeromonas; species Aeromonas molluscorum. The sequence goes on along the minus strand of NZ_AQGQ01000024.1, from coordinate 26,127 downwards.
CCTGAGCCCAGGCCTGCTGCGCGGCAGCCTCTCCTTGACTCCGTACCGGAGAGAGCGCCGTCCTGAACAACACCTTGCGATTGTGGGTGATCCAGATAAGGCTCCCCCAACGCGCAGTGGGCCGCTCGTGTATGGTGATATTCTCCCGCGCATTCGGATCGTCATCCTCCCGCAACCGGCTGAAGTGGTGATAAAAAACCTGGCCGAAACGGGTGAAGGTGCGGTCTATGACCAGGCCACCTATCTCTATCCTGTCGCTCTCCTGCTCGGGTTGCAGTGACTCGATAGGTTCATTTGCAGCGCCTTCGTTGGCCGCCAGGGCCCCAGAAAGCAACCAGAGACAGAGCAGCCAGTGTCTCATCAGTGGGAGCTCGTCATATCGAGGTACTCTTTGGCCCAACTCACGGCCTGCAACCGATTCTTGACGTTCAGCTTCTTGAAGACGTTATAAAGGTGGGATTTGATGGTGTGCTCGCTGACAAACAGGGTGTCGGCTATCTCGGTATTGGAGGCCCCCGTCATCAGATAACGAATGATCTCGCGCTCGCGCACCGTCAACAGATTCTGACTGCGCTGAGCCGGTTCCATCCCCTGCCGGTAGTAGTTGACCAGCTCGCACATCAGATGGCGCGGGATCCAGAACTCCCCCTGCAGCACCTTCTTGATACCGGCCACCAGGCGATCCAGGGGATCCTGCCGAAAGAAGAGACCGCTGGTATTGGGCCACATCAGCAGCAGATCGCGATCCGTGCTGGTCGGCGCATTGAGCAGGACTGTGCGGGCTGATTCGAAGGCGGCTATATCCCGGTTCCAGCCAAACTGCTGGCTCGACTTGAGATAGTCCAGATCGATCAGGAACAGGTTGCAATCCTCGATGGCCAGCAACTGATCCGGATGGCTGATCAGACGTATGGGTTGACCGAGTTGGGCCATCAGATAGGTGGTGAAGGTCGTCGCCTGAACATTGCCTTCGGTCACTAGTACCAACGGAGTCTCTGTCGTCATGGGGCTCTTCCTTGAACAGTGTGCCTATCGGCTTGAATCGTTTTTATGTGCCAATAATGGTCGCAAGAGAGTAACAAGCCCCTGTTTTTGCACAGCATTAAAAAAGTATTAGGCGTCATTCAACCCCGAGTGAAACTGTTTTTTTCTAGACAATACAGAGGACTAGGACACCCCCCCTATTTGGGGGGGGCAAATGAGACATAGATACTCCAACTGTCATCTCTGTCTTTATCCCTCGGATATGGGCAAAATTTGCTGGAACGTGAGCCAGCCCCCACAGCGCCGCTTGCCCGGATCCCGGCACCTGCGTTAGCGTATTCCCCAATACGGAACCCGCGAGCCAAACCCGTTTCAGGGCGCTAAAGATGTGCTATCGACGGCATCAACTGTTACTATGGCGGGCTAATCCGGATGTCGATGACAGGGTCAATACCCCATCGGCAACAAGCCCAGGTTCCGCAGGCAAGATGGTGCCGGGCCTGGGCGGCAGCAATATTTTGAGTAGAACCAGACCAGGTAGCTGGTCGGCATATAAAGGTGGAAGAGAGATTATGGCCAGTCGAGGCATCAACAAAGTCATTCTGATCGGTAACCTGGGGCAAGACCCGGAAGTGCGCTACATGCCGAGCGGCGGTGCCGTGACCAACATCACCCTGGCCACCTCCGAAACCTGGCGCGACAAGCAAACAGGTGAGCAGAAAGAGCGCACCGAATGGCATCGCGTGGTGTTCATGGGCAAACTGGCCGAAGTCGCTGGCGAATACCTGAAGAAGGGTTCCCAGGTCTATGTCGAAGGCAAACTGCAGACCCGCAAATGGCAAGATCAGGGTGGCCAGGAGCGCTATACCACCGAGGTATTGGTAGACAGCTTCAGCGGTGTCATGCAGATGCTGGGGGGTCGTCCACAAGGTGGCGCCGGTCAGGGCATGGGCGGTCAGCAGTCTCAGGGCAATTGGGGCCAGCCTCAACAAGCTGCACCTCAGCAGAACATGCCGCGTCCTTCTGCTCCCCAGCAGAACGCAGCACCGCAACAGAATATGCAGCAGGGTGGCTATAGCCGTCCGCAGCAGCAACCTCAGTCAGCACCGCCGGTTTACAACGAACCGCCGATGGACTTTGACGACGATATTCCCTTCTAGGGCCGGATTTTTTAAAATGTAAAGCACTTTGTAAAGCAAAATGCCCAAAAACCCCGATATTTCGGGGTTTTTTCATTTCAAAACATGTAAAGATTGCTCATTCTGAAAGCTCGGAGTATACATTAGGAATAGGTGTCTAAAAGTGTAAAGGAATGATGCAGTGAAGCTCAGAACCGTCAACATGAAGCAGTACAATGAACGTAAGTATCTAATCGTTGATGAGAGAGGACTCCCCATCCCGAGGCTATGTGAGTTCACACTGACACACCTGTATGGTGCGGAAAAAACACAGGAGAATAATGCAAACCACCTAATCCATATCGAACGATGGGCTGCAATGCTAAAAGTAGATCTAGCGGAAATTGTTGCTGACACAGGGTTTGCTGATACTGGCTTATACCAGAGTTTTCTCAAACACCTTGAGCATCACTCATACGATATCAACGGAGCAAGGCCCCTCCGGCCAGATATTGTTAGTCCTGATTATTTCAATCAACGCCTTGACCTAGTATTGGTTTACTTTCAATTTTTAGCCGATAAAGCAATTTCCAAGCGCCGTAATACAGATCCTCTATTCCATCAAATACCCAAGATGATGGAAAAACTTCAAGTAAAACTAGCCAAGCTGAGAAGACCAAAGACAGCTCAAGGCCGCATCCTTGGATTATCATTAGTCCAACAAGCAACACTGTATGATGTCATGGAAATGCCAAGTTTGCTTGGCTGGAATAAAGCTACTCAGTTACGTAACAAGCTAATTCTTAGGTTACTTTTAGAAACAGGAATTAGGAAAGGTGAGCTGCTATCACTTACAACATCAAACTGCTATACGAGTCAGCTGGTTCATGGTGTTTACCCATTTATCCTGACACAACAGAATGTCGAGCATGACGATCCTCGTGGTAGATCACCTCGCGAGAAAACAGTTGGCCGGATCATACCTATTTCATTTCCTCTAGCGTCACTGATTGATGAATATAAACAGGCCAGAAAATCTCTTGGCGACTCAGCTATGAAGAGTCCTTATCTACTCTTAGCTACAACCAAACCACATAATCCGCTATCAATAGCAGCACTGGATGATGTTTTCTCAAGTATTAAGAATAAGATTTTAGAGTTGTCAGATATCCACCCGCATAAATTAAGACATACCCTCTTTGAAAATCTTGACAGAATGCTCACCAAAATGGGAATTGATGCAGCTCAACAGAAAAAGCTAAAAAATAATGTTGGGGGGTGGACGTATAACTCAGATAGTAGTCTAATATATGAAACTGGTTCAATAATGGAACAATGCAACTTAGTTCTAAACCAACTTCATGCTGAAATGGAATCACATAGAAAACTATCATAATATGATTGCCGAGGTGCTGGCTATGCCGACAAAAAAATTAGATAAAAACGATATTATGTTGGTACAAATAGACCAGCATCCACAATTTGCTTATGACCCATATCCTGTAAGTCAGTCAGGCCAACAGCTGGATTTAACACAAGGTAAAGTAGTTCTGGAACCGGAGAGGGAGACCCTATTCTTTGACAAAATCTCTCCCCAACTAAGAGAGCATGCCCGTGCATGGATTTCTTATGCTTGTCATATCTACTCTAACTATGCTCTTTTCTCACATCAACATTGCTGGCGCTTACTAAACATCCCTGACGATATTGCAGCAGAAGACGTTGCTGAAAAAATCCAAGAAATCTACAGAGAACTTATGAGTTCTGAGCGTAGTGTAAGCACTAAATCTATTTTAAGAATGATGTATAAATGGTGCGTTGAAGAAGGCCACCCATACTTTGACGAAGACTTTTATGATTATTACCTAGATAGTATAAAGTTTGGTACAGACGAAGGTAAAGGTCTTGATGTCATTATGGAGATCCCTGGCCGCGGTCCACTCACGATCAAGGAAGAACGCATCTTCATCTCCACATTAAACTCAGTTTTACCAGAGACGCTCACCACGCATGAGTTACAGGGATTGGTATCACTAAAATGTGCCCAAGTTCTTGGCATGAGAAATATCCAAGTGATGAGGCTGAAGTTCTCTGACTTGCAGATTTCAGACAAGGGTGTATATACACTAAAAGTTTTAAGGGCAAAACAAAGAGGGCAGGCCAATAATAATGTATATAAAATTCGCCCCATAACAAAAACACTTGCAAGACTACTATCATTAATGAAAGCACGTTACGAAGATATACTAGGTACAAAAATTACTGATGATTGGCCTGTTATCTCAGAGTACTATAGTGTTAGAGATGAATTAGTTAAGCAGCAAGTAAAGATAACAAAGATGACATACATCACCAATCTGTTCAGAATGGTTGTTGGATTGGACTTCAAGGTAACAAACCGTAGACTTCGTAAAACCTTCTGCTCACGGTTAATTGCCAAAGGCACTCCTATGTCTGTTGTTGCTGAACTAATGGATCATAGTGATTTACAACAACTAGAAGTTTATTATAGACAATCGCATACTGTTGCTAAAAAACTAGATGATGTACTGCGAAGTGAAGCCATGGATATACTCGATGCATTTGCAGGTAAAGTTGTCACGCCTGATAATGCCTCTAAGCGAGGACAAGGTATTTTCGCGCCATCGAAAAATCTAAATCTTGTTCAAATTGGTAGCTGCGGTAGCGCTACCCCATGCTCTCTGCAACCCCCGCTTTCTTGTTACAACTGCTCTTCTCTAGAGGCTTTTGAAGATGTTGATCATAAGGCAATTGTAGATACGATGGTAGAAGAAGTAAAAACAGCATTTGGTGATGCACACGCCATAAATATTCTTCAACATAAAAACTTTTTAGCTGCTCGCAAGTTTGCTGACATGTTTGACAGGGGTGAACTATGAATACCAGTCTACAATTATTACCATCAATTGGTGTAGATGCTGATAGCAATCTGGCACAATTAGTTCACTTTTACAAAAAAAACACTCCCTTTGCAACATTAGAAGGTTGGGAATGGAATGCCCTTAGCTGGAATGCTAAAGGTATTTGTAAGACTCAGGCTCGTAAAGCTGGATATGATATATTAGTCAATTTCAATCGAGATAACAATCTCGGCAACAAAGTTAAGTCATCACGTGATGACATGAAGCCGTTTCACAATCTGGATTTATCCGATGTAGCTAAATGCCATATTTCAGCATCGCAAATTGAGAGCCCAAAAGATGTAAAGACACTTGATTTTTATATTTTAGTATATCGTTATTTAGATAATGCGATGCTAAAAAGAAAAATTACAGTAAGCGAGCTGACTACTTATGACTTCAAAGTAGCAGAGGCGGAAGCACACGATAGATTAAAAGGTACCACCTTTTACCGTGTTGGTCAGAGACTTGAATCCATTGCGAAATTCATTAACCAGAAGCGACTCTCCATCCAAAAAATTGTATTCAAAAAGTCATCTAAACGCGGAGAAACTCATACCGCTAGTGATACAAGAATCGATTTTGAGTCAACTACCAAACGGCATGAGAAGCTACCTACCCATGAAAGCCTCATCGCAGTAGCAACACTTTCTAACTCGAATCTAGAAGGTGACGATGCACTGTTTCAGGCTATGGTAGAAATCATGTTTGCAACGGGTCTGCGATTTGATGAGGTGATCTGCCTAGATGTCGATTGCTTACAGGTTAGGGAGGTTGAGGAGCAAAACGTCTTCACAGGTGAAATGGACATATTATCCATTAATGAGATCCGCTACCGAGCCAAAAAGGGGGCTGGATATCAAACCAAACCAATAACCGAAAGCCTGTTACCAATCCTAAAGAAAGGTCTGACTAGCGCCCTTGAAATATTAGCACCTGTACGTGACACGATTAAATGCGTTGCTAATGGGAAATACGACTTCTTCCCAATTATCACCGAAGATTGTGAGTTGTTTGTCACTGATATTTGGGAAAGATTAAATTGGTCATCACGTTCAAATCTCACATCCTATCTAAAGAAAAGAAATATCAACCTGACAAATAAACGGAATCCAAATACAGGTGCAATTGCGGGCACATTCCACCCATCAGACTTAAAGGGAAAGGCATTCTCATTAGCACAGGAGTCTATCGATCAGTTATGGAAACAGATTTCAGAGTTAACTGTGGCTGATTCCCTAGATAAACTAATATTTGTTACCCAACATCAGCAACATCATTCTGAGAAGAGAGCTGAGCCCTGGGAATTCACAATGATATCATATACTCAAATATATGACTATATAGCGGGTCGTCCCGACCTGGGTATAAAAAATGTTTTTGAACGCAAAAATCTGTGCTATCAAGGTGAACAGATCCGGCTGACATCACATCAATTCCGTCACTTTCTAGACACTATGCTGGAGCTCTCAGATTCAGTAACCCCTATAGAGATTGCTCGATACTTTGGGCGAAAGTATACTCTAGACAATGTAGCCTATGACCACACTAATCCAGCTAAAAGAGTCATGGATAACGCAGACATACTCTTTGCCGCCTCAAATATAACACCAGAGCAAGCAAAAGAGGCATCCGTGATCTTTACACTGGTTGACCGTGATGAGGTTCTTGAAACGATAGAAGATATTGGTACAACACTCATCACTGCAATTGGCTTATGCAAACATGACTATAGTGACTCTCCATGTGGAAAATACTATGCATGCGTCCGTGGATGCTCTGAGTATTATCGTATAAAAGGAAATCAGGAAGAGGTCATTCATTTACAAAAACTTCAAGCTGAACAAGAAACTCGAATTCAACAGGTTAAAGCAGCAGTTGACGCTGAATATCATGGTTCCAATAACTGGCTACGTTCTCATGAAGAACTATTAAATGGTTGCCGTATAGCCCTCGCCATTGAGCAGGATAATTCAATTTCAGATGGTGAATTAGTGCAAGTTTTCCCTAATGGTAATAATGGGTGCGTTGCAATATGAAAAAAGAACAGAAACAAATTACAGCAGCACTAGAGCAGGACTTCTGCAAACTCATCGTAATCCTAGCTGCCCGCAGTGGGAAGAATAAAGTCACTTGGAAGGAGCTGGAACAGGAGACAGGATTTACTCGGCAAGCATTGTCAAAAAAAGAAGCTATCGTTAAGGCTTATAAAGAAGCCAATCAAAGTAGCAACATATTAGAAGATATCGGCAGGCGTGCAGAAGAAACCCAATCAAAACTTGATAAAATAAAAGAAGAAAATATCAAGTTAAAAAAACTATTAGCTGACTATGATGAGACTTTTGTTCGCTGGTTCGCCAATGCTACAAGTCGAGGTATGTCCATTGAGGAGTTGGAAGCACCGCTCCCACACTCTATGAAGACAAAAGCCAGATTGAAAGATCTAAAAAAATGAAGAAAGCATTCAATATTAGCCATGAACTGGAAGATTTTGAACTTGATAAAATGCATGCCAAGGCGCGTGAAAATCTTGTTAAGGTGGCTAATTTGGTCGGGCCACTTGACCTTGCTGAATGGCAAAACTTCATAGAAAATGGCAGTTTAAATGCAACTGCCATAATAAAAGAAATTGGTATATCTCGCTCTAGCTATTACCAAAATAAGTACATTGTTGCGTACCTTAAAAGTAAGGCTCAATGGCTAGCTGAGCAGAATACCTTGCAGGAGCTTCCCTACCAGGCTAGGGATACTTCAAAAGCACCCGCAAAGCGATACAGCCCGCAAGAAAAGAGCATTCAAGAGAAAGATAAAATGATTCGCCAATTACAGCTACGGGTTGCAGAACTTGAATCTCATTTAGAAGGCTTAAAGCAAGAATATAAATCTCTTCAATCAAATTCACATCGAGAACAGCATCGTATGGAATTGCTAGAAATATTTAAGCGGGTGCCTAGATGAATGACTTCGAGCAAGAGAAGTTTTTTCGCATCACGAGACCACCATATTCATCCAGAAAAGGTCGCTCATTTCATGCTGTGCAGATAGATCCTGACACTCTACGTAATTGCAATTACAAGCGCAATTACATCATTCACATAATTGAAAATAACAGTGATCGCCTGTCACTAATATTAGCGAAGGGTGCATTGGTTAAATTAGCTGTCAAAAAGCAGTATAGTAGACGTGTAGAGCACGGAGGCATTCTCACTGTAATCACCCCTCAATACCTAGATCTAATTAGGCCATCAGGGGAGCAAATCGTAATCATGTTAGGCAGTCACGCCAGATTTAAAGGTGTTGGCCCAGTAAAAGCCCGTACATTATGGTCTACATTTGGTGAGTCCTTATTTGAAATCTTGGACAATGGTGATATTGTAAGCCTGCGTAAGATATTAAGTGAAAACACCGCAAAAAATACTATCGATGCATGGCGTAGCTATATAAATATTGATGCTATGCGTTTCTGCAATGCACATTTGGGATTATCAGTATCCACCTCATTTTTGGTATCAGATTATTATCAACAGGAAACCATAAGTAAGGTAAGCGAAGACCCTTACCGATTATTAGCGTTTGGTGTTGATTTTAATGAATGTGATCGAATCTCAGTGGCTCTAGGATTTCAATTAGATGCTCCTATTAGGCTCGCAGCAGCAGCCGAGGAGGCATTGTACTGTCACCTTTCTAGCGGGAGTACATTAGCAACACGATATGATCTAGACATATGGCTGAAACAGCTCTTACATATCCCCAATAATCAAGAGAAAACAGAGTGCTATGTTAATCAAGCATTCGCACTCGCCACATCGTGTGAAAATATCCTTGATGTTGGTGACAATGAATTACAGAGCGCTGGTGCTTTCACCATGGAAGCATATGTTGCTCAGCGATTGGTGAACCTCATCACAAACCCAAGTAAATTATCCATCGATGAAAAAAGGATAAACTTTTATATCAATCAATACGAAAGTAAAAAGTGTTTTAACTTAAACTCTCTTCAAAAAGAAGCTATCTTGGGGGCTATAAAACATCGTTTTCTAATTATTAATGGTGGTGCAGGTGTAGGCAAAACTACATTATTAGATGCTCTTTATTCCGTGTTTCGTGAGTTAGATATAAGACCAATACAAGTCGCACTTGCAGGCAAAGCAGCAAAAAGGATGGCAGAGGCAACAAATCAAGAGGCTCATACTATCGCAAGATTTATTAGAAACTTCAATGCTAATAGTTATGAAGGTAGACAACTTATTATTGTTGTCGATGAAAGCTCAATGGTGGACTTACCTAGTATGTACCGCCTATTGAGGTGTGTTCCTAACTCTGCACATGTAATTATGTTAGGCGATATTGGGCAACTTCCACCTGTAGATTTCGGTCTTGTTTTCCATGAACTGGTGCCAATACACGACATTCCAAAAATCACATTAACAGAGGTTCGTCGGCAAGATAAACTCTCAAACATTCCTGCTATTTCAGCCTCTATCCGTAATGGTGTTCTTCCAACATTTAGCTACGATGATGTCGTCCATATTGATATCAATGGAGCCAATGCAATTCAAAAGAGAGCAGTCTCAATATATTTAGAAAAACCTGATGAAACACAAATAATTTGCGCTACAACTAAAATGGTCAATGATATCAATAAACGCTGCGTAGCATTGAATAACAGTAAACCATTAAAGGTATTTATAGAAGAAGCAAATCACTATTTAGATACTGAGTTTAAACTACATGACAAAGTAATATGTTGCTCCAACCTTTATGATCATGACCTGATGAATGGTTCCATAGGAACCATTTGCCAAGTTTACAACGTAATGAAAATACTAAAGAATGATAACAATCATGAGCCTTTGTCTAGCTTTGGCAAGATCCTGTGGGATGACGGCATAGAGCGAGAGATCTCGTTGGATATAATCAATGCCCTTCGCCACGCTTATGCTATGACGATTCACAAGAGTCAGGGTTCACAGTTTAAGCAAGTCATCATTGTTCTGGATAAGGCCCCAAATATTGATCGAACAATGTGTTATACCGCGATTACACGAGCTGTAGAAAAGGTCTACTTGGTCGGGCCTTTGAATATTCTGAGCCAAGCACTAACACATGAGTCAGCGAGTAAACGAAATGTTGATCTTGGACATAAGGTTAAAGCGTTGCTAATACAAGCAATGGCTGATTCTCCTTTAGCTGCTGATAGATAACGGCTTGAAATTACTAGCCCTTTGACTCTGAGACACGTCTATCGATTCTGGCCGTTCATCAAGAGGCGCTTCTGAACGCAATCAACCCCCTCAAAAGCCTCTCCACGGCCTCCAGCCTGCCCCGCAAATCGCGTTTCTCTGCAACGGTATTGCTGATGGCACTTTCAATCGCTGGATCCAATATGGAGAAGTCCACTCTTAATTGCTGGTACTCAGCGAGCATTGAATCACATTCCTGCAACCCCTTACGGTAGTGCTGTGCTCTCGCGATCAGTCCTTCCAGGACGGATTCATACGTTTCCGACTTACGCTCCTTACCCGATTCCGTTACAAGCGCACAAGGCCCAATAAATTCCTCTTTGAAATGCACTTCATCGAACTTGGGAGTCCTGATGAAATGAGAACAGCGCTTCCCATCATCAACATGCTTCCTTTTTAGAAGTCCCTTATTTACGAGCTTGATCAGATGCCGATAAATGAAGGTATAACGATAACGCCGCTGACGTATCTGCGATTCTGCTTTGTCACCAAAAATGGCATTTACAAATCCTATCGCAGTGAAGTCATCCATCTGCCATCGAATGAGTGCGGTGTAGAGCGCGGTTGGTAACCACACGGTCTGGGAGCTCATAAGTAATCCTGGGCCTCGAACGAAAACACTTAGTGGAAATCTAAACTCGTTTGCGGATTATAATCCGTGGTCGTTAGCCAGACAACCAGAGATAGTGCTCGCCAGCGAGAGGCGAGACATGCAAGAGCTAGCAAAAAAATTTGGTGATGCTGTACGTGATAGACGGCTTCAATTGGGCGTATCGCAAGATGCACTCGCATATGCGGCCGAAATTGATAGAAGCTACGTAGGACGAATTGAGCGTGGTGAGGTCAATGTCACCCTGGAAAAGGCTTATCGTCTTGCCAGGGTTATGGGGTGTGACATTCGCGATCTGCTGCCATAGATATATTTGCCAAATAATTATCTCTTCACCCAGATAAAACTAAATTTCCCTATAATTATTCACAGTGATGGCATAGCGAGTACCATCAGGCATATGAGTGAGCAGACCTAAGGGCATCTGCGTGTGCGTGGCTTCATGCAGCGCAAGCTGCAAGCTCCCAAAAAGCATTCGAAACGAAAACGAGCTCCCGCCTTGTCTATCTACTGATTGCTGTAGCGCCACCCAGCAGCAATAAATCCAGTTTTTCATTAGCCCCGGTCTGAGATTTTCAGCCTGGTTCTCCATCCTCATTACTTGCTCTGATAGTGTGCTGCATGTGTTATATTCGGCTCAAACATTGAGCTGAATGATGGGCTGGGTCGGCTCATTATTGAAACCCTGGCACGTTGAATGAGGAAATAATGGAACCATTTTGGATTTGGCAACAAGCTGATTGGGGTCGTCTCAGAAAACGGAAAATAAAGCACGTTAAGCCGATTGCAGAGGGCGCAGCGGCCTGAACTTGCCCGTGCCGATCTTGGCGCTGCTGCGCCAGAGGTAATCGCCGGTCAGATTGATGTGCTCCCAGCCCAGCGGCGACAGGTATTGCAACAGCGCCTCATCGACGGCATGGCCGTTACCGCGCAGCGCATGCGTCGCACGCTCCAGGTAGACCGTGTTCCACAGCACAACGGCCGCCGTCACCAGGTTAAGGCCGCTGGCCCGGTAGCGCTGCTGCTCAAAGCTGCGGTCACGGATTTCGCCCAGCCGGTTGAAGAACACGGCACGGGCGAGCGCGTTGCGGGCTTCGCCCTTGTTCAACCCGGCATGCACGCGGCGGCGCAGCTCGACGCTTTGCAACCAGTCCAGGATGAACAACGTGCGCTCGATGCGCCCCAGCTCACGCAACGCCACGGCCAAGCCGTTCTGGCGCGGGTAACTGCCGAGTTTGCGCAGCATCAGCGAGGCCGTCACCGTGCCCTGCTTGATCGACGTGGCCAACCGCAGGATTTCGTCCCAATGGGCGCGGACGTACTTGATGTTGAGCGTGCCGCCAATCATCGGCTTCAGAGCGTCATAGGCGGCTTCGCCCTTGGGGATGTAGAGCTTGGTGTCGCCCAGGTCGCGGATGCGCGGCGCGAAACGGAAGCCAAGCAGGTGCATCAGCGCAAAGACGTGATCGGTGAAGCCCGCCGTGTCGGTGTAGTGCTCCTCGATGCGTAGGTCGGACTCGTGGTACAGCAGGCCGTCGAGTACATAAGTCGAGTCGCGCACACCGACATTGACCACCTTGGTGTGGAAAGGCGCGTACTGGTCGGAGATGTGGGTGTAAAAAGTCCGCCCTGGGCTGCTGCCATATTTCGGGTTGATGTGGCCGGTACTCTGGGCCTTGCTTCCGGTTCGGAAGTTCTGGCCGTCCGACGATGATGTGGTGCCGTCGCCCCAATGCCCGGCGAAGGGATGCCGGAACTGCGCATTGACCAATTCGGCCAGCGCAGTCGAATAGGTTTCGTCGCGGGTATGCCAGGCTTGCAGCCAGGCGAGCTTGGCGTAGGTCGTGCCGGGGCAGGACTCGGCCATCTTGGTCAGGCCCAGGTTGATTGCGTCGGCCAGGATCGTCGTTAGCAGCAGATTCTTGTCCTTGGCCAAGTCCCCCGATTTCAGGTGCGTGAAGTGTCGGGTGAAGCCCGTCCACTCGTCGACTTCAAGCAGCAGTTCAGTGATCTTGACGTGCGGCAGAATCATGGCCGTCTGGTCGATCAGTGCCTGCGCGGTGTCGGGCACCGCTGCATCCAGCGGCGTGATTTTCAGGCCCGACTCGGTGATGATGGCGTCCGGCAGGTCGTTGGCCGCCGCCATCCGGTTGACCGTGGCGAGTTGAGCTTCCAGCAGCTCCAAGCGCTCGCTCAGGTACTGGTCGCAGTCGGTGGCCACGGCCAGCGGCAACGCGCTGGACTGCTTGAGGCTGACGAACTTCTCGGGCGGCACCAGGTAGTCCTCGAAGTCCTTGAACTGGCGTGAACCCTGCACCCAGATGTCACCCGAGCGCAGCGAGTTCTTGAGTTCCGACAGCGCGCACAGCTCGTAGTAGCGCCGGTCTATACCGGCATCGCTCATCACCAGTTTCTGCCAACGCGGCTTTATGAAACCGGTCGGTGCGTTGGCAGGCACTTTGCGTGCGTTGTCTGTGTTCATGCCGCGCAGCACCTCGATGGCATCGAGCACGTCCTTGGCGGCGGGCGCAGCCCGCAGCTTGAGCACGTTGAGGAATTCCGGCGCGTAGCGGCGCAAGGTGGCGTAGCTTTCGCCGATGCGGTGCAGGAAATCGAAGTCCTCGGGCTGTGCGAGTTTTTGCGCTTCAGTGACGCTCTCGGCGAAGGCATCCCAGGACATGACGGCCTCGATGGCGGCAAAGGGATCACGGCCCGATTGCTTGGCGTCGATCAGCGCCTGGCCGATGCGCCCGTACAGGCGTACTTTGGCATTGATTGCCTTGCCGGACGCCTGGAACTGCTGCTGATGCTTGTTCTTGGCGGCGTTGAACAGCTTGCCCAGGATGCGGTCATGCAGGTCGATGATTTCGTCGGTGACAGTAGCCATACCCTCGATGGCCAGCGCCACGAGTGTGGCGTAGCGTCGCTGCGGCTCAAACTTGGCCAAGTCGGCGGGCGTCATCTGACCGCCCTCGCGGGCGATCTTCAGCAGCCGGTTCTGGTGCACTGAGCGCTCGATGCCGACAGGCATATCGAGTGCCTGCCAGGCTTTGAGACGTTCGATGTGTTCGAGCATGTGGCGCGAATTCGGTTTGGCGGGCGACTGGCGCAGCCAGGCCAGCCAGGTCGTCTTGCCGTTATCGCGGCGTTTCAGCAGGTCGTCGAGGCGATGCCGGTGCCCGTTCGACAACGGTTCGGACAGGGCCTCGTAGATGCGCCGATTGGCACGAGTGATGGCCTCGGCACTCGCGCGCTCGATAGCATTGAGTGCGGGCAGAATGATGGACTGCCGCCGCAGATGTTCGATCAAGGCAGCTGCCAGCACGACGCCCTTGTCGGTCTGCATGGCCAGCTCGGTCAGCGTATGCACAGCCTGCCGGTAGTGGCTCATCGTGAAGGGCTGGAAGCCGAATACCGTTTGCAGCTCGACCAGGTGCTCGCGCCGGGTCTGTTCCCGCTGCCCGTATTCATCCCAGCTTTCAACCGCCACCTTGAGCTGATCCGCGACCAGCGTCAGCAGTGGCGGGAACGGCGGTTGATCGACGCCAAGAACGATGCCGGGGAAGCGCAGGTAACAGAGCTGAACTGCAAAGCCCAAACGGTTTGCAGGCCCGCGCCGCTGTCGGATGATCGAGAGGTCGGTATCGCTGAATGTGTAATGTCGGATCAGGTCGTCCTTGGACTCCGGCAACGCCAGCAGGCTTTCCCGCTCGGCGGCGGACAGGATTGAACGACGTGGCATATTTACTGATCCGTTCTCAAGTATTGATACAGGGTCTCCCGGCTGACGCCGAATTCACGGGCCAGCTTTGCCTTTTGCTCGCCAGCCTCGACACGTTGGCGCAGTTCGGCAACGCGCTCAGGCGACAGGGATTTCTTCCTGCCACGGTAGGCTCCGCGTTGCTTGGCCAGCGCAATACCTTCGCGCTGTCGCTCGCGGATCAGGGCGCGCTCGAACTCGGCAAACGCGCCCATCACCGACAACATCAGGTTCGCCATCGGCGAGTCCTCGCCGGTGAACGTCAGGCATTCCTTGACGAACTCGATGCGCACCCCGCGCTTAGTGAGCTTTTGCACCAGGCGGCGCAAGTCATCGAGGTTACGCGCCAGGCGATCCATGCTGTGCACCACCACGGTATCGCCTTCGCGCACGAAGGTGAGCAGCGCTTCGAGTTCCGGCCGCTGGGTGTCTTTGCCCGATGCCTTGTCGGTGAACACCTTGTCCACCTGGACCTGCTCAAGCTGACGGTCCGGGTTCTGATCGAAGCTACTGACCCGTACGTACCCGATGCGTTGATCTTTCAAGGATGTCTCCTGCGCAATGTGTCAGGAAAGAATCTATAAGCCTTAGCTCTATGTGTCAATAAATATTCATTAACACTCTATCCTGACGCATTTCGACTACGGCACTTGACGACAAGTTAGGGTATAGCTCAACCGGACAATTCGCCTTCGGCGGTTGCACCTCTTTGGATTACAACTGCCAAAAGCAAGCAGACGGCTCCGGCAGAAATTGTCACATCAGCGAGGTTGAAGGCGGGCCAGTGCGCGAGCCGCCAATGGAAGTCCAGGAAATCCACGACTTGTCCACGCAACACGCGATCCGCGACATTGCCGAGCGCACCACCAAGGATCAGGCTGTAGCCCGCCGCTTCGAGACGTGGCCGTTGCTGGCGCAGCATGCGTCCCAGCCAAACAGAAACGACCAGACCCAGCGCAATGAAGAAATAGCGTTGCCAGCCGCCAGCGCTGGCTAGAAAGCTAAATGCTGCGCCGGGATTCAGAACATAGACCAGGTTGAAGAATGGGGTGATTTCGACCTGTTCACCGTAGGCGAACGCGCGGGTGATGGCGAACTTCGCGAGCTGATCGATCATGACCGCACCGGCGGCCACCGCGTACCAGACCCAAACTGATGTGCGGCGAGCTGATTGCCACATAGGGGCGGCCAGTGGTATCAACCACCCGGCGAGCGCCGTGCAACTCAATCCAAGTCCCCATCCCGCGAGCACGTCAGCAGGGAAGTGCATGCCGGCTGCGATTCGTGACCAACCGACCAGCATGGCGTACAGCATTAAACCGAGACGACCACGGCGTCCCATCAAAGGCCAGAGCGCGCCGACCACCAGCGCGGTATAGGTGGAGTGTCCGCTGGGCAGGCTGTAGTGACGCTCGATGTTTCCGATCACGCTCACCATGTCGCCAAGGACGGCAGGCGGGCGTGGAAAGTCGAGCCAGAGCTTCAAGACGGTGGCGACCAGTAAAGCCAGCAAGAAGGCCACGCTAAAACCAATGAGGCGGTGCAAAACGACCGCGCCACGCGCCGGGTTGGTGGCCGACTTCGACCACCACCACAGACCCAGCATCGTCAGCGGCGCCGTCCAGTAACTTCCCACGAGGCTGAAGAACCACGCCAGCGGCCCCAGCGCGGCAGGCGTACCCGTGTTGATGGCTTGGAACAACGCGATGTTCAGGCCACCCCAGTCATAGAGAAAGAATTTCCAGCTCATCGGCGCAGCAGCCTCAAGCCATTGCCAACGACGAGCAAGCTGGCCCCCATATCAGCAAACACAGCCATCCACATAGTCGCTTGACCCGTGAAGGTAAGCACCAGAAATACTGCCTTGATGCCAAGGGCCAGCACGATGTTTTGCATCAGCACCTGCGCCGTCGCACGCGACAGGCGCACGAACGTCGGTATCTTGCACAGGTCATCGTCCATCAGCGCCACGTCGGCCGTCTCGATGGCGGTGTCCGTGCCAGCAGCTCCCATTGCAAAGCCAATGTCCGCTCGTGCCAAGGCCGGTGAATCATTGATGCCATCGCCAACCATGCCGACCTTGCCGCTTCGGGCCAATTGCTCAACTTCGCGCAGTTTGTCGTCTGGAAGCAGATTGCCTTCTGCACGGTCGATCCCGGCTTGTGCGGCAATGGCCTTTGCCGTGTGAGGGTTGTCGCCGGTCAGCATCATGGTGTTGATACCCATTGCATGCAACTCGGCGATGGCTCTCCTGCTACTGTCCTTGATGGTGTCCGCTACGGCGAATAAGGCATGAACCTCCTTTGCGCCGACCAACATCACGACAGTTTTACCTACGGTTTCCAGCGCCGCGATGCGCTGTTCCAGTTCTGGTGTGCATTGCCCCAACTCTTCGAGCATCCGGTGGTTGCCAAGATGGTAGACCTCACCGTTGATTTGGCCTTGCACACCCCGACCGGGCAGCGCATTGAATTCGGCCACTTCGAGCAAGGCAACCCCGTCCGTCTGCGCGGCCTGTGCCACCGCTTTGGATACAGGATGGTCTGAGCGGGCCGCCAGACTGGCAGCGATGCTGCGACTATCCGAGGCGAGCGCATTGCCCCATGCGACAAAATCGGTTTGTGCTGGCTTGCCGTGCGTGATCGTGCCGGTCTTGTCCAGTGCCAGCCAGCGCAGCTTGCGGCCTTCTTCCAGATAGACGCCGCCCTTGATGAGAATGCCGTGGCGTGCAGCGGCGGCCAAGCCGCTGACAATGCTGACCGGTGTAGAGATCACGAGTGCGCACGGGCAGGCGACAACCAGCAGAACCAATGCACGGTAAATCCAGTCGAGCCATGCCGCACCCATGAACAGCGGCGGCAGCAACGCGACGGCGATGGCAACGCCGAATACAACGGGGGTGTACCAGCGGGCGAACTGATCGACAAAACGTTGAGTCGGCGCGCGACTCCCCTGAGCGGCCTCTACCGCGTGAATGATGCGGGCCAGTGTGGAGTGACTGGCCACGGCGGTGACGCGGTACTCGAATGAACCGGATTCGTTGATGGTGCCAGCGAACACCGAATCACCGGGGGCTTTCTCGACCGGGAGGCTTTCGCCGGTAATCGGTGCTTGGTTGACGGTGGAGAAGCCTTCCACGACCTGCCCATCCAGCGCAATGCGTTCGCCCGGTCTGACCCGAACCCGGCTTCCAATGGCGACCTGTTTAGCGTTCACTTCGCACCATGTACCGTCCGGCTGCTGTACGGTCGCCTGTTCTGGCGCGAGATCAAGCAGGCCACGGATGGCGTTGCGAGCGCGATCCAGCGACTTAGCTTCAATCACTTCGGCCAGCGCGAAGAGCACCATCACCATCGCCGCTTCGGGCCAGTGGCCGATGAACATGGCACCTGTGACAGCAATCGACATCAGGGCGTTCATGTTGAGGTTACGGTTCTTGAGCGCGATCCAGCCCTTCTTGTAGGTGGACAGGCCTCCCGTCAAGACCGCTACAAGCGCCAGAATGACGACCGACCAATGATTGCCGTTGTGGAACCAGTAGACCGCTTCGGCCGCTGATGCGGCGATGAGGGAAATACCGAGTGGCCACCAGTTGGTCTGCGTTGTCACAGGGGACGCCGATGGCGACGCGGCCATGGCCTTGTCCTCGACCTGCGCCTCGAATCCGAGCGCTTGTAGTGCCACAAGCACATCCGGCAGAACCCCGTCAGCATGGCGTACCGACAACGTGCGCTGCATCAGGTTGAAATCGAGACCGGTAACCCCGGCCACGGTGCCGAGCTTGTTGCGGATCAATGCTTCCTCTGTCGGACAATCCATCTTGGCAATGGACAGCTTGGTTGTCTGCCCAGCCGACGCCTCATCCATGCGCACAGCTTGCATGCCGATGGCCTTCAGTGCCTGTTCAACGGGAGACAGCGAAGGCAATTCGTGCTGCACGGTCAAGGTACGCTGCATCAGGTTGAACTCAAGACCAACCACACCCGCCAGCCCAACCAGCTTGCCTCGGATCAGCGCCTCTTCCGTGGGGCAATCCATGTTCTCGATGCGGTACACCGCTTGAGCCGATCCGGTTGTCGGCGGGGCTTGTGTCGTGGGTTGCATGATCGGCCCAGCCGAGCAGCCACACGCCTTTGAAGCGCATTCACTCATGGATAACTCCTTCAAATCTTCTGTACAACCTCCATTAAAAACTCTATAGTTACTATAGAGTCAAGTGATAAATGGAGATTGAGGCATGGAAATCAGAATTGGCGATCTAGCCAAGCGCTCTGGGTGCGAGGTCGTGACCATCCGCTACTACGAAAAGGAAGGGCTGCTGCCAAAGCCAGCGCGAAGCGGTGGCAACTTTCGGTTGTACAGCGATGTGCACATCGAGCGTTTGCAGTTCATTCGTCATTGCCGTTCGCTTGACATGACGCTGAGCGAAATCAGGATACTGCTGGGCCTACGAGATAACCCTGCTCAGGACTGCGGCGACGTCAATACACTACTGGATGCCCATATTCGTCAGACCGAAGATCGCGTCGAAGCGCTGTTGCAATTGAAGCGGCACTTGCTCTCGCTGCGTGAAAAATGCTCGGGCGCTCGACGAATAGAGGCATGTGGCATCTTGCAAGGTTTATCAGATTGCAATCATCCGGGATGCAACGCATAGCATGAGTTGTTTCGCACGCCGACATTGGCCTGCGATTTTGGATTCGTGAGCGGCCTGCCTAATTGGCATCGGAGAAGGTCGTGCGGCTGACTTCTGATATTCCGTGCAGTCGTCTTCTGAAAATGACAGTGCTCCTACTACAGATAGAATTAAAGGCCCACGCCGAGCTGGCATGGGCTCTCAGCATTAGATCAGGAAATCTTCCAGAGCCTTGCCAGCCGCAACAGCCTCTGCGATAGCCTTGGGCATGCGACCTTGACCCGTCCAGGTCTTCTCCTGACCGTCTTCGATGTATTTGTATTTTGCAGGACGAGGAGCGCGTTTGGCTTTGTTGGCTGAACCATCAGCTTTCGCTGGAGCCGCAGTGCCAACCAGCTCACTCGGATCTATGCCCGCTTGTTTCAGCAGCTCGGTAAACTCAGCCAGTTTTTGCAGGCGTTCAGCTGACTCTTCTCTCAGTTTGGTCTCTTGCTGTTCACGCTCAGCAAAAATTTCTTCGAATTTTTCCCTAACTTCGACTAACTGCTCAAATGACAGCTCACGCAGTGCAGCTCGCAGGCTGCGAATATTCAGCAGTGTTTTCAAAAAATCGTTCATTGATAGCCTCATGTATCACATTTTTATATCAGGAAAATTATCTCTCAATCCCAGCATCAGCTCCACTATTTTTGGCACCAAGATGATTCGAAAATTAGCATCTTTTAAAAATCGTGAGCTAAATTGTGTTTGGATCTGCTTAGTAGCCTAGTTCCAATCTGCTATGAAACTATGTAGCTAAAAATTAAATCTAGGTAGTAGTGAGCGTAGAGACCACCTCACCAGATGAGCCGATGAAGGATCTTGATCGGCTCACGAAATGAGCCGATCAACGAATATGATCGGCTCATAGTATGAGTCGATGATACCAATATGGTATTTCACTCAATCTGGGTTGTGAGGGGATTTACTTTTCTTATTCAACTAAACACGCCCAAATGTGTCTGGGTTTGCAGCCTCATAGTCATCGTCAAACATATGAGCCCCGCGATGCATCTCCCTCACTGTTGCGAGTGTACCGAAAAAACACATTTCACACAGATGCACCTGATACCGCTCACCATCGTGACGGGAACCATAACCAAAATCCGCCGATAACGAGCCGTATTGGTTGGTTCCAACAGTTGTTTTTGTACTACAACCACAGGTATCACAGAGAATGTCAACAATCTGTTCTGTTGGTACAATTTCTTTTACGAGCATGCAAAGCCCCTTAAGTAATAAGTTATGAAATCTATAATATTCTTCTGTGGTGGATATAGGAATAACCTGTGCAGGTTGGATATCATAGATGTCACCTGTATTGAACAGTTATTTGACATTTTGCTTTTGGATATCTTTGCACTCAAATTTTGGAGGTGTTTTCCAACCTGTAACGCGCCCGCTGCGTTTGTTGATCCTGCGGTATTCATTCCCCAACAGGATTTCCCATTCAGAGCCGTTCTCCGATAGAACCTGAAATGTCATTCCACGCTCAATGCCTAAACCTGGCTCAGTACAGATCAACTCGGTCATCAGCCTTCCTCAATGCAGGGGCATTCTGTTGTTAATCTTCCACTCAAAACGACAGTTTGGGGTAGGATAGCTCATGAGAGATCGTATTTGTACATTGAGGAATGCTACATATGCCCTATGCAACCTATCATCCTAGTAGTGACACAGCTAATGCAAACTTTCTCCTGGAAGCCCTTGGTATTCCTCGTGACCCACTAGGAGCACATCAATGGATCGTGGCTGGCGTAGCACCGGACACAGTATATCAGCTCGCTGAATTGATGAAGACGGATTTGGTGACGGTTTGCCAATGGGCTGGTATTAGCCGGGGTACACTGGCCCGCAAACTGCGGATTGCAGCCCCCCTATCAATATCGCAGGGTGCTAGGGTATACGGAGTTGCACAGGCCCTCGATGCGGTACTCGTCTTCCACAGGAACGATACCGTCAAGACACTGTCGTGGTTAAACCGCACGGCCTGGGGCCTTGGTGGCGTAGCTCCAGCCACATTGCTGACTACACAGATGGGGGTTAAGGCAGTTATCGATCTTGTGGGACGAATTCAGCATGGGGTTTGCATATAAGCAATAAGTCGGGGGGCTGTGAGGATAAAACCAGCTCAGCTGGTTAAACTTCAACCAAACAGAATGATTTTCAAAATTTTTTCACATCCCCCACTTGAAAAATTCGGGAAACTGTCCATTTACTAATTATGAGAGCTATAAATAAATTTTTTCCGTTTCAACATTCCGCTGCTGCGCAGCGAAGAGAAACCAGTTTTTACTACCCCTACAAATTGTTTTTATTAAATCAATGAAATTCAAAGAACTCTGATAAATTAAATTCCATTAACTTGGCTTAAGACATCAATGCTTCATCACTTAGTAATAAATTATATGCCTATATACAGAAAACAGAAAACAGCAAACAGCAAACAGCAAACAGCAAACAGCAAACAGCAAACAGCAAACAGCAAACAGCAAACAGCAAACAGCAAACAGCAAACAGCAAACAGCAAACAGCAAACAGCAAACAGCAAACAGCAATGTAACCTCAGTTAAGATGTGGTTATATTCGCCCTGTAGGGCGGAAATAAAAAACGTGCTTTTGAAAAAATGATAGCTTTACCTATGCAAGCACTTCTCTGCTAGCATTCGCAGCCCATGAACAAATCGCATACTGGCGTGACTGTAACGCCGCCCTAACCCTCCCTCTGCGGCCTGACTCTGGTTGTCACAACCGGAGCGATTCATTGGCGAAGGCGAATGGAAGGTCAGAAAACATGGCGCGGAGAAGCGGCGAGTCTGGCGCAAGTTGCATCTGGCGGTTGACCCGGTGACCCACGATATCGTGGCGGCGGAAGTCTCGCTGGAAAATGTCCATGATGCCGAGGTGTTGCCCACCTTGCTCAACCCTCTGCGGCGTAAGCTGGGACATGTTTATGCGGATGGCGCCTATGACAGCAAAGCCAGCCATCAGCTTATCTCGCGCAAAGGGGCGACAGCCTGTATCCCGCCTCGCAAGAGCGCGGGGTTATGGAAAAAGGGACACCCAAGAAATGACGCTGTGCTTGTGATGCGCAAGGAAGGGCTGGCGCACTGGAAGAAGATATCGGGGTATCACCGTCGCTCGCTGGCAGAGACGGCGATGTATCGGTTCAAGCAGTTGCTGGCGGGGAAAATCAGTCTGCGTAACTACAACGGCCAAGTGGGAGAAGTCATGGCGTATGTCAGCGCCATAAACAAGCTGAATACCCTTGGCCTACCTGTCAGAAAGCCCCGAGTGTAGCGGTCACCAGGGGCTGGGGAAGTCATGACTTGATGGCTGATTTGGGAAACAACGCCTTGAAACGATCTCTATGAATCCTACAAGGCTATGGCCATGCCATTACCAACAATTATCGTAGTGATTTGAATTCATCATACCGCGACTAGGATGTCCTTTCATCATCCCGCGATCTGGATCATAACCGCCAATGGCTACAAGTTTGCTACGCATTTCTGAGCGGGCGGCATAAAGCTTCGCGTTGAGCTCCCCTATTTCTCTAATGAGTGATTGTGCTTTTTCTGTATTCTGGGATGCCCCACCGTAGGTCAGGCTGTCAAATTCTGCTTGTTTCATAATGAGTTGTTGTTGTAATGGCAATGTTGTTTTTTCATACTCACTGTAAACTTTATTAACCGAGATCTGTTGTTCCGGGGTCATGCTCTGGTATCCGTTTATTGGTCCCTGAGCATTAGCACTTCCATATATTCCCAATGTAGAAATAGTTCCTAGCGTGAGCGCTACCATCAACACTTTGGTTGTATGAATGATTCTCATAAAAATTACTCCTTTTAAGTTAGCCACAAAGAACTTCCTATACTTCACTTCCTCAACAATCTATCTATTGAATACGACCAGTAATCTGGCTCTGATAACCACAACAACGTCCATCCACATGGCCAGTAACAGAAAACACCAAAAATATCGCATTGATATAAAAAGCGAGCACTATATTATACGTCAGTATCTGTGCTGATGTGTGTGACAGGCGCACAAATGCTGGAGTTTTCTCAACAGAGCGGTCTGATCACTGACGGTGAGGTCGGTAGGCGCAGTAAGTAGAACCATAGCTATTCGAGATCGTGGTAAGCAATAACACCAGCCAGAAAGCCACGTTAAAACCAATAAGGCGATGCCAAACAGCCGGGCCACGCGCCGAGGTGGTGGCCGACTTCGACCACCACCACAGATTCAACAGCATCGGCGGTGCTGTCCAGTAACTTCCCACGAGGCTAAAGAACCATACCAGTGGCTCCAGCTCATCGGCGCAACAGCCTTAAGCCGTTGCCAACAACGAGCAAGCTGGCCCCCATGTCGGCGAACACTGCCATCCACATGGTCGCGTGTCCGGTGAAGGTCAGCGCCAGAAACACAGCCTTGATGCCCAAGGCCAGCACAATGTTTTGCATCAGCACCTGCGCCGTCGCACGCGACAGGCGCACGAAGGTTGGAATCTTGCGCAGGTCATCGTCCATCAGGGCCACGTCGGCGGTCTCAATGGCGGTATCTGTGCCCGCCGCCCCCATGGCAAAGCCAATGTCTGCACGCGCCAAGGCCGGTGCGTCGTTGATGCCATCCCCGACCATGCCAACCTTGCCGTTTCTGGACAATTGCTCCACTTCGCGCAGTTTGTCGTCGGGCAGTTGGTTGCCTTGGGCACGGTCAATGCCAGCTTGGGCGGCAATGGCCTGTGCCGTGTGGGGGTTATCGCCAGTCAGCATCACTGTGTTGATACCCAATGCATGCAGCTCGGCGATAGCGCTCTTGCTGCTGTCCTTGATGGTGTCCGCAACGGCGAATAAGGCATGTACCCCTTTTGCGCCTACTAACATCACGACGGTTTTGCCAGCGGTTTCCAGCACAGTGATGCGTTGCTCCAGTTCTGTTGTGCACTGCCCCAGCTCTTCGAGCATCCGATGGTTGCCCAGGTAGTAAGTCTCGCCGTTGATTTGTCCTTGCACACCCCGACCGGGCAACGCGCTGAACTCGGCCACGTCGAGCAAGGCAACCCCATCCCTCTGCGCAGCTTGCGCCACCGCTTTGGATACAGGATGATCGGAGCGGGCCGCCAAACTGGCAGCGATGCTGCGGCTGTCTGAGGCGAGCGCATTGCCCCATGGGGCAAAATCGGTCTGAGCGGGCTTGCCGTGCGTGATCGTGCCGGTCTTGTCCAGAGCCAGCCAGCGCAGCTTGCAGCCTTCTTCCAGATAGACACCGCCCTTGACGAGAATGCCGTGACGGGCAGCGGCAGCCAAACCGCTGACGATGCTGACCGGCGTGGAAATCACCAAGGCGCATGGGCAGGCGACTACCAGTAGAACTAGTGCACGGTAAATCCAGTCTATCCATGCCGCGCCCATGAGAAGCGGGGGCAGCAGTGCGACGGCGATGGCTAGGGCGAACACAAGCGGCGTGTACCAGCGGGCGAACTGATCGACAAAACGCTGGGTAGGTGCACGGCTACCTTGCGCAGCCTCTACCGCGTGAATGATGCGGGCCAAAGTGGAATTTCCGGCCACGGCAGTGACACTGTACTCGAAGGAACCGGATTCGTTGATCGTACCCGCGAACACCTGATCACCAGGAGATTTCTCGACCGGGAGGCTTTCGCCCGTGATCGGGGCTTGGTTGACTGTGGAGCGTCCGTCTAGCACCTCGCCATCGAGCGCGATGCGCTCACCCGGCTTGACCCGGACTCGGCTGCCAATGCCGATTTGCTGGGCGCTCACCTCGCGCCATGTGCCGTCAGCCTGTTGCACCGTGGCCTGTTCCGGGGTCAGGTCGAGCAACCCACGGATGGCGTTACGGGCGCGATCCAATGACTTGGCCTCGATCACCTCGGCCAGCGCGAACAGTACCATCACCATCGCCGCTTCGGGCCAGTGGCCGATCAACATAGCACCCGTGACTGCAATCGACATCAGGGCGTTCATGTTGAGATTACGGTTCTTGAGCGCGATCCACCCCTTCTTGTAGGTGGAGAGGCCTCCCGTGAAGATCGCGACGAGCGCCAGAACGACGACCGACCAGTGATTGCCGTTTTGGAGCCAGTAGACCACCTCGGCCGCCGATGCAGTGAAGAAGGAGATGCCAAGCGGCCACCAGTTGGTCGGTGTGTTCACAGGAGCGGTCGATGGTGATGAGGCCTCACTCGTGTCCATAACCTGAGCCTCAAAGCCGAGCGCTTGCAGCGCTGCGAGCACATCCGGCAGAGCCTGGTCAGCATGGCGTACCGACAGCGTCCGCTGCATAAGATTGAAATCGAGATCGCCAACCCCGACCACGGTGCCGAGCTTGTTGCGGATCAATGCTTCTTCCGTCGGACAATCCATCTTGGCAATGGACAGTTTGGTCATCTGCCCGGCTGACGCCACATCCATGCGCACGGCCCGCATGCCTATGGCCTTCAACGCCTGCTCAACGGGAGACAACGAAGGTAATTCGTGCCGCACGGCCAAGGTACGCTGCATCAGGTTGAACTCAAGACCTGTCACCCCCGCCAGCCCGGCCAGCTTGCTTCGAATCAGCGCCTCTTCGGTCGGGCAATCCATGTTATCGATGCGGTACACTGCTTGAGCCGCTCCTGTTGTCACTGGGGATTTCGTCGTAGTTTGGATTATTGACCCAGTCGAGCAGCCACATCCCTTTGAATCGCATTTACTCATGGATAACTCCATCAAATCGTCTGTACAGACCCCATTAAAAACTCTATAGTTGCTATAGAGTCAAGTGGTAATTGGGAGATTGGGTTATGACAAT